>VBMA01000007.1 GCA_005878985.1 Methanobacteriota archaeon | reverse complement strand
TATTGGCGAGACGGCCTACTTCGCGGTCGGAGGCGGGATCGTCGCCGACTCGGACCCGGACGCGGAGTACCGCGAGACGCTCGACAAGCTCCGCGGACACGCGGAGGCCCTCACGGACGACCGCGTGGAGGTGACGCCGGACGGCCTCCGTGTGGCTTGACGGCGCCTTGATCCCCGAGGACGACGCGCGCATCTCGCCCCAGAATCGCGGCTTCCTGTACGGCGACGGCTGCTTCGAGACGGTCCGGATCCACGGCGGGGCGCCCTTCCGACTCGATGCCCACTTCGAGCGGCTGCGGGACGGTCTCGAGGTGCTCCGCATCGAGCCCCCCTGGAGCGTTGAGGACCTCCGCCAAGGAGCGCGGAAGGTCGTCGAGACCAACGGCGTGGTCGAGGGCCTCGTGCGAATGACGGTCGTGGCGGGAGAACGCTCCACCACCCGGGGCATGGCGACGATCACGACGCGCGCCCTCCCGGAAATTCCACCGCAACCCGCGCTGCACGTCGCCGCCGCGGTCCGGCGGTTGTCCGGCCCGCTGAGCCAGGTCAAGTCAATATCACGCGCTGCGGAATCGGTTGCCCTCCGAGAGGCCGAGGCCGAGGGCGCATTCGATGCCGTCCTCCTCAACGAACGAGGCCGCGTCGTCGAGACGACCGCGCGGAACGTGTTCCTCGTCTCGGGCGGCGCCCTCCTGACGCCCGCGACATACGAGGGTGCGCTTCCCGGAATTACGCGGAGTGCGATCCTCGAGATAGCGGTGGGGGCCAAGATTCGTGCGCGGGAGACGTCCGTTTCGCTGGATCGACTGCGCGGCGCGGACGAGGTGTTCCTCTCGGGCAGCGGGGTCGGCGTGCTCGGCATCGCCTCCGTCGACGGGCACCGGCTCGACGCTCCCGGCCCGGTGACTCAGAAGATTCAGGACGACTACGCGACGTTGCTCGGACTCGACTCGAAGTGGTAATCGCCCGGGGCTCGACCGGCTGAAACGCCTCGGATGTGGAGGTCGACTAGTCGGCCGGCTTGACCTGCCCGCGGATCTCGCCGCCGGGGAAGTCGCCCGGTCCCGTGTTCGGGGGAGCGACGCCATCGTCCGTGTGGATGTTGACATAGGCGGTGCCCGCGGTCAGATTCTCCACGAGTGCGCTCATCGGTTTGCCCGCCATGGGGCCCACGAACTTCGTCGCGTCGAAATCGCCCTGGGCCAAGACGCCGTTGAAGCGACCGCCGCCGGGCGCCGCCGGCGGGGGCCCGCCGATCGGATAGAGCCAGACGATGACTGGGCCTGCCGTGTTCGCGTCCCCGAGGTGGATATGGGCCATGATCACGTTGTTGATGTTCGCGGCGATGACCTTGTAGTGCATCGATTCGCCGTCCGCGCTCAGTTCGAAGACCGCGACTCCTCGAGCGTGCGTGTCACGCGGCGTCGGCCTCTCGTTGATCCCGGCAAGGACCGCATTCCATTGTGTTCCGGCTCCCTCGTCCGCCCGCGCGACGGTGACCGCGAACGCCGCGGTGACGAGGGCCATCGCGAGCAGGGCCAGCCCCACCATCCTCGTTGACAATTCCTTCCCCTCAGGCGACCGCATAGCCCATGGGGACGATATTCTTTTTCCCAAACGCTCGTCGTTCTCGCGTTCGATAACACTATGGTCCGCGGAGCTCCGCGAGCCGACGCCTGGCCACAGTTCCGGAGGCCCACGACTTCTCGAAGAACTCGAGATGGACCTTGACGAAGTCCGGGCTGTTCGTCCACAGGGCCGTCTCGCCCTCGCCGCGAATCGACTTCTCATCTTGAATGAGGAACCGAGGATCGAGTCGCGGTCCACGATGATGAACCGCGCGTTGTCGGTCCACGCGCCGCAGCGGACGAACTTCGCCCCCGCGGGCCATGAGCACGTGGTTCGTCTATCGACGTCCGCCGCAAGTCGGGCCTTCACCCCGCGACGCATTGCCGCCAGGAGGACGTCGTTGATCCCCGCGCGGTACGTACCGGCTCAGGCCGATCCGCTGGAGCGCCTCCGAGGTCTCCGACTCTTTCATCGGAGACCGATTGGCCTACAGTCTACTAACTAGATTGTGACGGGGGTTGTTGCGCCGACGGATGACGATCTCCTCCCGGACGGCCCGACGTCGTCACATCGGACGTGTCATATCGGAGCCGAGAGGTGAACCTCCGTGTATGAAAGATGGAGAGGAAAGAAAGGGGTGAAAAAAGAGGTCGCCTCGTCGACGTCCGCCCGATTATCGGGTTGACGCGAGGCTCCAGATGGCTCCGGCGAGGAGGAGCAGGCCTGCAAACAGGCCCAGCTGCGTCGCCACCAAGACCGTGATCGCCAGACCAGCGATCATGGCCACGATGGAGCCATTCTGGACGTTCTGCTTCGACACGGCGTAGCCGATCAAGCCGACGATACCGAAGACGACCAAGTAGGCCTCTGCGGTGGTCGCGGCGACGATCGCGCCGGCCTTCGACGCATCGAAGAGATACGTCAGGATGCCCACGATCAGGGCCACAAACGCGCCAAGCACGATCGGTACCTGGTACGTCGGCGTGTGCGAGAGCTCGCGCCACGATTGGCCGAACCCCGCCCCTGATTTCGCGCGGGTCGCTTCCATGGTGCTTTCACCTCCCGGTCGCCACCCTCCGATGCCGGGTCATAGCCGTATTGGGACAATTTTCGAACCGGGGGTCCCCTCAGATAAGCGTGATGTGGCGTCCCCCTTGACAATAGGGTTTAGCCATCTTCCCGGCGGACCGACACGTTCATGACCCATTCTTAAGGCGATGGATGTTTGCACATCGTCGTACGAAACGGGACAATCCTTCAACCCACAGCCGGTTCGCGGCCATGGGGAGTCCGCCACTCGATCAGCAGCGGCACCAGTCGCGGGAGGCTGGAAGGCCGATCAAGCGACGCGCCGATTTCGACCGCGTGTCGCCGGGGCGGTCGCGGCGTCCGCGGCGGTTTCGCGATTTCCGGTACAGGACGGGCCTTCTCGTCGGCGTATCGGAGGGACAGTTTCAGGGCTTCGATCATCGTCTCCGGACTGCCGAGGTCCAACAGGATCTCGTCCCCCCCGAGCAAGACTCCGATCACGTTCTTCTTGGCGGCCACGAGCTGCTGGATCCCATCCGTGAGCTGGATCTCTCCTCCTCGTCCGGGACCCGTGCTCGCGAGGGCCTCGAAGATCTCGTCCGTGAAGACGTAGACCGGCATGATCGCGTGGTTGCTCCGCGGGTTGTCCGGCTTCTCGACGGCGGATGTGATCTGGAGGACCCCCGGCTCCAACTCGTTGCCATCGACGACGCCGTAGTTCCGGGGATCTGGGACCTCTCGCAACAAGACCGTCGCGGACGCGTCGTACTTCTGGTGCAGCTCGGTCAACCGCTCGAGGTACTCGGTCCCGTCCGATAGGATGAACGTGTCCGCGGCCTGCACGATGAACGGCCCGTCGATCATGGATCGACCGAGCAAGACGGCGTCGCCGAAGCCCAACGGCTCCGGCTGGTTGAGGAAGACGAGCTTGGACGATTTGATTTTCTCGTAGAAATCGGACATCCCCTTCGGGACCTTCCCGTTCTTCTCGAGGTACGCCAGGAATCTCGGATCCGGGGAGAAGTGGTCCTCGATCGCCCGCTTCCCCCTCCCGACGACGATGTAGAAGTCCCGGACCCCGGCGGAATAGAGTTGCTCGAAGATCGCCTGGACGAGCGGCTTGAGCTCTGGAGAGTCGTCCCCGTCATGGGCGATGATGGGCAACATCTCTTTCGGGATCTCCTTGGAGAAGGGGAGCAGTCGGGTCCCGATGCCTCCCGCGGTGATCAGCGCGGTGTACCGGTCCAGGTGATTCGACCCCTCCGGTTCCCGCATCGACTCGGAGTGCAAATTGGCCACCCGAAAATTTCCCGCCCGCGTCGTGAGGCGCGCTCCGCACGTCAACGTCATGTTTTCAACCTGGGCACATCCACGGATATGTGCCGCGCTTGGAGCACATTCGAATACACGGGGGATATGGGCCCGCCCCGATTCCTCCGACGCGCGGGACATCATGCGGAGGCGCATGTTCGCCGGGGCATTGTTTGTCCCAATTTCTCGCTGCATTTGTTATCAGGGTTGAAAACGATGTCTCGAGTCCTCATCACGGGTGGGAATGGTTTCATCGGAAGTCACCTTGCGGAAAAACTCGAAGCGATGGGCGACTCCGTCACGCTCTTCGACACCCGGTTCAACGGCAACGCGGATGCCGTGCACGGTCCGAAGGTTCGCGGCGACATCCGGGATTATTCGGCCGTCAAGGAGGCGGTGGCGGGCCAAGACGCCGTATTCCACCTCGCCGCCGTATCTCGAGTGGCTTGGGGCCAGCAAGATCCTTACACGTGTTGGACGACGAACCTACTCGGGACGCTGAATGTACTGGAGGCGTGCCGGAAGTCGGAACGTCGACCCGCCCTCTTCTACGCCTCGAGCCGGGAGGTGTACGGCGAGGCGCAGTACCTTCCGGTCGACGAGGACCATCCGAAGATGCCTCGCTCGATATACGGGATGACGAAACTCTGCGCGGAGAGGGCGTGCGGCTCCTACGCGGATCCGTCCCTCTCGCCGTCTCTCCATCCCATCATCTTCCGGTTTTCCAATGTGTACGGCAGCGAGAGGGACCTACCCGAGCGGGTGATCCCGAAGTTCATGACGAAGGCGATCCTCGGCGAAGACATCACGCTGTACGGAGGCGAGCAGGTCCTCGACTTCACGTACATCGACGACACGATCTCCGGAATCCTGAAGGCCTTCGCGGCGAGCCTCGATGGTGGCTCGGAAGTCCCGGGCCAGGAATTCCATTTCGTGACCGGTCGGGGCGTGTCCGTATCCGAGCTCGCGACCATGATCGTCGCGCTGACCGATTCCGGCTCCCGGATCATCCAGAGTCCTGCGAACGACTTCGAGGTCCGGAGGTTCGTCGGCGACCCCGGAAAGTCCCACAAGGTCCTCGGCCACGAGCCGAGGGTCCGACTGGAGGAAGGTCTGAAGATCCTGAGAGAACGGATGCTCCCGATCGTGACCGACGCGTGAACCTCGGGACGAAGCGAGTGTCCGCTCCCTCAGCGAAGGGATGGTGAACGTGGCCCAAATCCTCACGGAAGTTGCGGTCGAACGGTCGTCGTCGGTGGGGCGCCCGACGGTTCGAGGGAAGTTCCTGTACGTGGGACAAGAAAAGTTCTGGGTTCGCGGCATCAGCTACGGCACGTTCTTCGTCGACGAGAACGGCGAAGAGCGCTTCACCGCCGAGACGGTGGACCGAGACTTCGCCCAAATGGCCGCGAACGGCTTCAACGTCGTTCGGGTCCACATGGGTCCGCCGCGCTGGCTCCTCGACGCCGCCCTGCGGAACGGCCTTCGGGTCATGGTGGGGCTCAACTGGGGGGAACACATGGCCTTCTTGGACGAGCCCGGGAAGGTCGAAGAAATCGAAGCCCGCATCCGGCGATGGATCCGCGCTTGTGCCGGCCATTCCGCCGTGTTCGGCTACAGCATCGGAAACGAGATCCCTGCGTCGATCGTGCGTTGGCATGGAAAGCGGCGGGTCGAGAAGTTCATCGAGCGGCTCTATCGCATTGCGAAGGAGGAAGACCCCGACGCTCTGGTGACTTACGTGAACTACCCCTCGACGGAATACTTGCGCCTCCCGTTCCTCGACTTCGTGTCGTTCAACGTGTACCTGGAGAGCCGCCGATCCCTCGAGGACTACCTCGCGCGACTGCACAGTCTGAGCGACGATCGCCCGGTGCTGCTCAGTGAGATTGGACTCGACAGCCTTCGGAACGGCGAGGAGAAACAGGCCTCGATGCTGTCGGGGCAGGTCCGGGCTGCCTTCCGTCTCGGTTGCGCGGGGGTCATCGTCTTCGCGTGGACCGACGAGTGGTATCACGGGAAATTCCGGGTCGAAGACTGGGCGTTCGGGTTGACGACGCGGGATCGGACGCCGAAGCCGGCGTTGCAGGCCGTCTCCCAGGCGTTGGCCGAGTCGCCATTCCCCCCTGACCTTCGCTGGCCGAAGATTTCTGTCGTGGTCTCCACATTGAACGGGGCCGCGACGATTCGTGACACGCTGGTCGGAGTCGAACAGCTCGACTACCCGGATTACGAGGTGATCGTGGTCAACGACGGCTCCACCGACGCGACGCCGCAGATCGCATCGGAGTACCAGGTCCGGCTCATCACGACGAAGAATCAGGGCCTCAGTGCCGCGCGCAACGTCGGCACCCAGGCTGCCACGGGAGAGATCGTCGCGTTCACCGACGACGACGCGTACCCGGAGATTCATTGGTTGCGCTTCCTAGCCCTCGCGTTCATGGAAGGGAAGTACGTGGGCGTGGGAGGACCGAACCTCGCGCCTCCGAACGACGGTTGGGTCGCCGACGCTGTCGCGAACGCGCCCGGCGGTCCGAACCCCGTCTTACTCTCCGACACCGTCGCGGAGCACATCCCCGGATGCAACATGGCGTTCCGTAAGGACGCGCTCGAGGCGATCGGTGGATTCGACCGGGTCTTCCGAACCGCCGGCGACGATGTCGATGTGTGCTGGCGGCTCCGGGACCGCGGAGGTCTCATCGGGTACTCTTCGGCCGCGGTCGTCTGGCACCACCGCCGCAAATCCGTTCGCAAGTTCTGGAGACAGCAGGTCGGGTACGGGAAAGCCGAGGCCCTCCTCGAATGGAAGTGGCCTTGCCGATACAGTCGGATGGGGCAGCTGAGCTGGCTCGGACGAATCTACGGAAAGGGGGTCTCCGTCGATTTGTCGTCGGTCGGCGGGCGCGTCTACCAGGGGGTCTGGGGCACCGCGCCGTTCCAATCCCTCTACGAGTCCCGAGGTTCGCGTTGGTCCCTGGCCCTTGCTCCCGAGTGGTACCTGATGATCGGCCTCCTGGCGGGGACATTCGCCTTGAGCCTCGGTTGGGGCGCGTCGATCGTCTTCGGGCCGGCGTTGGTCGTCGCCGTTGCCCTGCCGGTCGCGCACGCCTCGATCAGCGCCTGGCGGGCGCATTTCGTCCCTGTGAATTCGAAGCGGCGGTGGTCGCTCATCGGGCTCCGGATTGTTGTCCTGCTCCTCCATCTCATGCAGCCGCTCGCCCGCCTGACGGGCAGGATCCGGGGTGGGCTCACGCCCTGGCGGAGGCGCGGCCCGAAGACCCGACCCCGGTTCCGGCGCTTGCACATGACGTACTGGCGGGACGAGCGGGAGGCTCCGGAGGAAACCCTACGGAAACTTCAAACGCAGCTCGTCCACGCCGGCGCAATCGCACGTGCGGGCGGCGAGTTCGACTCCTGGGACTTGGAAGTGCGGGGAGGCGCGCTGGGCCGGAGCCGGCTCCTGCTTGCGGTCGAGGAGCACGCGCCCGGGAAGCAATTGTTACGTTTCCGAATCTTCCCCGTATACGAGAGGTCCGCGGTAATCCTCAGCGCGGTCTTCGCCACGATCTCGATTGGCGCGTGGTGGTCCGGTGCGTGGGCCTCAAGCCTGGCGTCCTCGGTGGTCGCGGGCTTTGTCGTCGCGCGGGCCATCGCCGACACCGGTTTCGCGGGCGGCATCCTCCACGAATGGCTCAAACGGTTCGGGGCAGCGTGATGCGCGCCCGACCGACGTCGTCCTCGCAGGTGTGCCCGGGCTCGACAGGGGCGGGCCATTTCGCGTCGGGCCCTCGGGAGTCCCCTGGGGAGGCCATCGGTTGACGGCGCCTCCGAGAGAGCCGACCGACCGGAGCGGACGGAGCGGGTCCTTTCGTGGCGACCCGGTGGAAGAACTCCTCCGCCGCAGCGCCAATCGAGGGTACGCAGAGCTTCTCGACGAGCTGGAGGAATTCACGGATTCGAAAGAATCCGATGAGGACGAGATCGCGGAAGACGCGATGGCGCGCGAACGTGTGCCGTCGGTTGTCGAGAGAGTTCCGGGTCGGCTCGCCAAATCCATCGCCACGATCCTCAGCCTCCTCTCGGCCGCTTCCCTCTTCTCGGCCTATCTGGTCCAGGACTACGGGCTGAACACCGCCCTGTTCAACGAACTGTGGGACCTCGGCCGTTCACGGCTCTCTGAATCCCGGCTCCTCCTCCTTCATGTCGGAGTCCCGATCGTGGCATGGATCGCCTGGGCCGTCGTGGTCGCGCGGGCGCGTGCCGCCAAACGTCGCGCGCGCTCCGGTCTCCGCGTCTCCGGGTCCTCGTCGCGGAAAGGCGGAACCGTCCGGAGGTCCCTTCGAGAAATGCGGCCGTATCGGTGGTCCATCGCCCTCCTCTTCCTGGTTTCCCTCGCCGCCGCGCCGCTGGCCATCATCACTCCGCTGCCGCTCAAACTCATCGTGGACAACATCGTGGGCTCGCAGCCGTTGCCCGCCTACCTTTCTTTCTTCGTCCCAGATCCTTCCTTGGTCTCGAAGGACTACATCATCGCCCTCGCGATCGGCATCTTACTCGGCGGGACGGTCCTGAGTTATCTCCAGAACCTCGTGAACATCTGGCTGACGAACCGTGTTGGGAACCGGATGACGACCGACATGCGCGTCCGCCTGTTCCGTCAGATGCAGCGTCTCTCGACGGTCTACCACGATACGAAAGGCACGACCGATTCGACCTACCGGATCCAAAATGACGCGACCTCCTTGCGATCCCTGTCGACCGATGGCTTCGTCCCGTTGATCACCGCGATCCTGACGCTGGTCGGGATGATGGTCGTCATGGTGAGCCTCGACGTGGAGCTCGCCCTGATCGCGTTGTCCGTGACGCCGTTCATGCTCCTGTCGACCTTCGTCTACAAACGGCGGATCCGCATCGGATGGCGGAAGGTCAAGTCGTCCGAGAGCGAGGCGATGTCCGCGGCGCAAGAGTCGCTGAGCGCCGCGCGGGTCGTGAAGGCGTTTGGACAGGAGGAGCGGGAGAGCCGGCAGTTCCGGACCCGGTACGACGCGACGGCCTCCGCCGCGTTGAAGGTCCTCGTGGCCGGCGGGGTGTACAGCCTGATCGTCGGGGTGGTCACCGCGGTCGGTTTGGCGGCGGTCCTCTACGTCGGCATCCACCACGTGATGGACAACACCTTGAGCCTCGGCGCGTTGCTGATGGTCAACGTCTACCTGACCCAACTGTACTCTCCGCTGAAAGATATGGGGAAGAAGGTCCTCGACGTCCAGATGTCGCTGGCGGGGATGGAACGGTTCCTCCAAATCCTGGACGAACGACCCGACGTCCCCGAGAAACGGAACGCGCGACGGATCCGGCGGGCGAAGGGCGACATCGCGTTCCGCGATGTGTCGTTCGGGTATGACGCGAATCATCTGGTCTTGCGCCAAGTCTCGTTCGGGATCTCCCCCGGCATGTGCCTCGGTGTCGTCGGCCCGACGGGTTCCGGCAAGACCACGTTGTCGAGCCTGATCGTCCGGTTCTTCGACCCAACCGAGGGGGCGATCACCTTGGACGGCGTCGACCTGAGGGAGTACAAGGTCGCGGATCTGCGGAACCAGTTCGGTGTCGTCCTGCAGGACACCCTGCTCTTCTCGACGACCATCGCGGAAAACATCCGGTTCGCGATGCCGGACGCCACGATGGAGGAGATCGTCAAAGCCGCGGAGCTGGCGGACGCGCACGACTTCATCGAGAGCCTGCCGAAAGGATACGACACCCAGGTGGGTGAACGCGGAATGAAGTTGTCCGGCGGCGAACGACAACGCATCTCGCTCGCGCGGGCATTCCTCAAAAACGCGCCGATCCTCATCCTCGATGAGCCGACCAGCTCCCTCGATGTCCATACGGAAGCGACAATCTTGGAAGCGCTCCACCGGCTGATGAACGGACGGACGACATTGATGATCGCCCACCGGCCTAGCACGCTGCGGGCGTGCAACTCAATCTTGATTCTGGAACCGGGCGGGAAGGGCCGGGTGACCGACGAGGTCGAGTCCCACCTGCGAGGTTTGTCCGCGGTCGGCAGCGAAAGCTGGAAGAGCTCGCTCATCGAAGGGGGAACCGGGTGAGACCGAACGGCTCGAGCTCCCGCTTCCCGGGGACGGCGCGACTCACCGCCGGGCTTGCGGCGATCTTTCGAGGCAACGGCACGCCGAACGCCGGCGTCACGGTACTGCATCGGCAGCGGAACCCCTATGAGAGCACCTTCGCCACGGAGATCGTGACTTGCCGGGTCGGGGGAAACGGAACGCCCTTGCGCCTCTTCATCAAATACGGGACGAAACGGTTCGACGGCGTGTTCGGCCACCGGGGTGACGTGTGGTACGAGGCCCGCGTCTATCGGGACGTCTTACGGCCGCTGGGGACGTCGACGCCCACCTTCTACGGCGTCTACCGAGACGGGACGCCGGTTGTTCCCTGGCTCGTCATCGAATACCTCAAAGGCGGCATCCAGACCAGGAACTCCCGCGACCCGAAGGCGATGGTCCGGGCGGCCCAATGGATCGGGAGATTCCACGCCGCGAACCAACGCCGTGTCCCGAGCGAGCGGCTGAAATTCCTCCGGACGTACGATGAGGCCTACTACGCGGGCTGGGCGAGGCGGACCAAGGAGTTGTTCGCCCACATGAAGAAACGGTACCCTTGGCTGTTGCCTCTGTGCGACGATTTCGGGACGTTCATCCCGCGTCTCTTGGAGGCGCCCCGCACCGTCATCCACGGGGAGTACTTTGGGGTGAATATCATCTATCAGAACGGAACGAGCTGGCCGGCCGACTGGCAGTCGGCGGCGATTGCCCCGGGGGAAATCGACCTCGCATCGTTGACTCATTCGTGGCCCCGGCCGATCGTCCGACGGTGTGAACGGGAATACCGGCGGTCCCGCTGGCCGGAGGGAGCTCCAGATGATTTTACGGAAATCCTGGAGGCGGCCCGCGTGTACATGAACCTCCGGTGGCTTGGCGACCCCGGTTTGATGACCCCGCGGTTCGGACCTGGCGGGCGACCGATGATCCCAAAGAGAGCCAAGAAGTTCATCGAGGATCTTCATGCGGTCGGCGAGCGGCTCGGACTGATTGAATGAGTTGCAAGCGGTCTCGGAGGAATGATCTGGCGGGTCCCGATTCGCGCGAGCCGATCACAGTGCGTTGAGGCCTTCGTCCAGCATGATTTCGGACCACTCGGGAATCGGAGGATTCCGTTTGAACACGTCCCGCACCGCCCGGTGCAAACACTCCGCAGCCTTGTAAAACGGGAGGTGCTTCGTCGCGTCCCGGGGCCCGGAAGCGCTGTACGCGTCCAGGAACGCGCCGACGGATGGGTCATGGGCCCGGAGGGAGCCCCTTTTCTTCAGGCCGAGACGCTCAAGGGACACGATGAACCAAGCCAGATCCCGAGCCGGGTCGGCGACATCGTACTCGTCCAGGTCAATCGTCACCGTGCGACGTCCGCTCAACAGCACGTGCTCCGGTATGTAGCTGCCGTGCCCCGCACAAGGTTCGAAGCTGCCCGGAGCCGGCATCGCGGATTCCAGCTTCCGCAACAACAGCGCCGCCTTGATGCCGAGCGGCCCTCCCGTACTCCGGAACTTCTGCGCCCATGAACGGATCAGCACGAGGAGCCCGGACGGGTCCGCGAAAGAGCCCTGTCGCGGCGCCCCCGTATGGTATCGGGCCAGCCAGGCGCCGCACCGCCGCGCCGTCGCAAGATGCTCGTCGAACGCGCCATCCAGGAAAATTTCCTTCGCCGACGTCCCCGAAACATTCTCTTCCAGCAGGACGTGTATCGAAGGCACGTACGTCAGTGGCCGCGGGATGGCGTAGTCCGCCGTGGGACCGAAGCCGGCATCCACGATGGATCGCATGGCCTCGAACACGTGCGAGCGGTCATCGTCGTGCACCTTCCCGACCAAACTGTGCCATCCGTTCTCGGTGTCTAGGGAGACCTCGAAGGTGCAGCGGTTTCTGTGCGCCTTGAGCACCCGAAGCCGCATCGCCGGCAAGGACTGAGCCCATCCGTGAGACCGGAACAACCGATGCAGTTCGGCGTGGAAATCTCGCTGGGCCAGCGCGACGGAAAAATGCAATGCCGCCCCGACGGACTCGCCCTCCGCCTCCATCATGCGAGCACCTTTGCGTCCGGGGCGGGATGCTCCTGAACCGAGCTGGATCGACCCATGCCGATGGCCAAGACGTTCACCCCTTCGAGCTCATCCCGCTGGTAGAGCCGTCTCGCATCGACCACGTTGGGCTTCCGCATCCGCTCGGCGAAGTCTTTCCCCTTCAGACACCGGAATTCGTCCCATTCGGTCATGATGATGCAGCAATCCGCCTTGTCGATCGCGGACTTCGGGTCCGCGGCGAACTCGACGGTGGTGCCCAGCAACCGGCGAGCACTGGGAATCGCCATCGGATCGTACGCGGTGACCCGCGCCCCCTTGTCCTGAAGGCGGTGGATCACCCGGATCGAGGCCGCTTCGCGGACGTCATCCGTGTCTTTCTTGAACGCGAGGCCGAGGACAGCGACCCGCTTGTCCTCCAAGGACCCCACGAGCTTCTCCGACAGCTCGACCACCTTGGACGCTTGTCGTTCGTTGGCCTTCTCCACGGCGGCAAGGAGGCCGGGGTCGTACCCTCGCTCGCGGCTGAACGCGATCAGGGCCCGGACGTCTTTCGGGAAACAGCTCCCTCCGTACCCGGGCCCGGCCCTCAAGAACAGCGGCCCGATTCTCGGGTCGAGCCCGATCGCGGACGCGACTTGTTCCACGTCGAGCCCGGGGACCAGCTGGGCGATGTTGGCGATCGTGTTGATGTAGCTGACCTTGGTCGCCAGGAATGCGTTGCTCGCGTACTTGATCATCTCCGCGGTTTCCGGTGTCGTCTCAATGGTCGGCGGGATCTCCTCCCCGTAGAACGCGCGGTAGAGTCGTTTGAGGCGGTCCACCGAACCTCCGTCGATCCCTCCGATCACGAGTTTGTCCGGATGGAACGTGTCTTCGATCGCCGAGCCTTCCTTCAAGAATTCCGGGTTCGTACACAGACCGAGCTCGACGCCGACGTGCTTTCCGCTGCTCTCTTCGAGGAGGGGCTTGACGACCGACCTCGTCGTCCCGGGGACGACGGTGCTCTTGACGACGACGAGTCGCATGTCGCGCTCCGATCGAAGGGCGGCGCCGACTTCGCGGCTCGCGCGTTCGACGTGGCTGGTGTCGATCGATCCGTCGAATCGGCTCGGGGTCCCGACGGTGAGGAAAATCACATCCGTCTGCGCGACGTCGGCAAGATCATCCGAGACGTGCAACCGTCCCGAGAGGACGGCCTTCTTGAGGAGCCGCTCGAGCCCCGGCTCATGGATCGGTGCCCGGCCTACCTCGACGAGGGCCAAGCGCTCCGGATCGACATCGACGCCGAGCGTGTCGAAACCGCGATCGGCGAAGGCGACGGCCGTGCAGAGTCCGACGTACCCCAGGCCGACGAACGATACAGTCATCCCGCGCCCGTTCAGAGGACCATCTCCGGACGAGCGAGCGGCGAAATCGTTCTTGACCTCCACCGTACCACTGATGCGCTTTTGTGGTCGCTCGTGCCTCAGACGAGTCGCCGCCTCGGCCCCTGACGGCGTGCGGAGTACGAACGCGTCGGAGGAGGAGGGGGTCGCCGGTGTGAGGACGCCCAAGACGCTGGGTCCCGCCAGCTACGCGTCGTGCGAGTGCTCGTACCCCTCGTACGGTACCGCGAGGTAGGGGAATTTCGGGATGAACGGGAGATCCTCTTTCGTCCCGTCCATCATCAACCCGGCCGCCGCGTCCGGCGTGAAGCTGCTGTCGATCAGCGGTACGTGACGCCGGCAATCACGCGGAGCTCGACGGCGGTCACGTTGTCGAACACCCGCCAGACCGGCTCGAAGGATATTTCGACGTGGGTAACAATGCATGTTACAAAGAAAGCGTGTCGATGTCGGGGCGGGGATTCGAACCCCGGACCTCCGGATGCCCCAGGAGCGCCGCGGTCAGGCTACGGCAGAACCCTATGAGTCCGACGCTCCACCAGGCTGAGCCACCCCGACGGCCGGCCCATGTGCGGAGCGATAATAAAGGATGCGAGGACGGCTCCCGCCGTCTACGTCTCGATGGCAATCTCGCCGACGATCTCTCCGGTCGCGGCCCAGAGGACCCGGACCGTGTACGCTGTGCCCGGATCCGGGAAACTGATCCGGAAGAAATCGTCCGCGGAAAGATTTCCGTCGGGGCCTTCCGGCGGCGGGCACGGGGTCGGAGAGCAGGAGCTGCCCGAATCAAAGAATTCGAAGACCGGATGGGTCGAGTCTCCGAGTTGACCCGGTCGGACGGTGACTGGC
Organism: Methanobacteriota archaeon; assembly: GCA_005878985.1. GTDB lineage: Archaea > Thermoplasmatota > Thermoplasmata > RBG-16-68-12 > RBG-16-68-12 > RBG-16-68-12. The sequence continues at coordinate 11,484 of VBMA01000007.1, read as the reverse complement.
GGGACGAGCACGCTCCCGTTCCGGAGCAAGGCGCCTTGATAGCTCGAGAGACTCGCGTTCGTCGAGATCCGGGTAATCCGGGCGACCCAAAATTCGGTCGTATTCATCTCCGGTCTGCCGCCGACATGAGTCACGTCGAAGGCGACGCCGACGGGCGGCGTCGTGCGCGACGGGGCGACGGCGGGTAGGACGAATCGCCACGCGGCGAGACTAGCGGACAGGAGGATAGCAACCGCGACAAGCGCGAGGGCGACATCGTGCCTCCGCTCCACGAGCCTGTAACGTCCGCCCGTGCGAAAAGGCTTGCCTTTCTGGCAGAGAAGAGGTGTCGGAATTCGGCTCGTTCGAGGAGCTAAATGGAGCTACCACGAACGCATCCACTGTCGGGCTTGGGCCCTCGAGGAGGACCGTCAATGTCACGGAGGATGCGAATTCACATCGAAACCCCGGGCCGAAGCGCAACGAAACCGATCCGCTTCCCTCGAGCAGATCGAGCCGCTCATGAGGGAGATCGATCTCGAGCACCGTCCCCTCGCCATCGAACTGGTCGACGAGCGACAGTCCGCCAAACATGCGCGTTCCTGCACTGCGCGAAAGCTGAGATGAAGCTTGCTTTGCAGGACGACCAGGGAGACGGCTACTAGGGCGGTTTGGGCAAGAACGGATAGTGTTTCTTCAACTGCTCATAGATCTCTCGGCCGAGCTTTGGCGACAGGTAGACGGCAGGGCCATGCTTCGTGGACTTGCGGAGCACAGTCCCGTACCGTTTCAGTGTTTCCAGCGCTCTCCGTAGGGTCGCAATGTGATCAGGCGGGAAACCATGGAGGAGGTTATCCTCGAGCATGTGGTGCTTCCCGAACACCCTATGGCGATAGAGCTTGTAGAGAATCGCAGCCTCGTCCTTGGAGATGTCCTTCAAGCGGGCGGCAATCGGATGAGAAAGCGTAAGTAGCCAGTGCTAACTATCTTTACGCAGGTGTAAAGGATGTTTACAGACATCTTCGGCAATGCGCCCAGGGTCAGGCTCCTTGATTTCCTGGCGGATCACCCCGACTTTGACTACACGATCTCCCAGATGGCGGAGTTCGCTGAGATCGCCCGACCCACGGTCTACAAGCTCGTGGAGGAGCTGCTGGGTCAGGATATGCTGACCTTCACGCGTTCGGTGGGAGATTCCAGGTTCTACCGTCTCAATGTCGCGAATCCTCGGATCGTTGCGATGTTGCAAGTGGACTTTGAAGGCATTAACAAGGAACTGGCCGCCGGGGCGTACGATGAGATGGCTCTCCCCCCGGAAGCGCCTACGAAATCCCGCGCCGGTAGCCGTTTGCGCGGCCGCCGAATGTTCCGAGCGCGCGCAGCGCCGGTCCGCGCAAATCCGAGGCGGGCCATTCGGAGAAAGGGGCCGAAGTCGTCCGATTGAACCGTTGGAGGGTCTCCTCCGAGTCGAAATCTCCACGGTTGGTCGTCCAAGAGGCTTGCGAATCCGCAGACGATACTCGATCTTCCCGACCCCATTATATACGCCCGGGTTTGTGTTCAATCGTGGATCGCGAACGAACGAAGGGCGACGCCCGCGCGGTGGAAGATCCGATCGCTGCGATCTTCGATCTCGCCGAGTCCGTGGACCGACAGACCCCGAAGATCCGGAAGATGCTCCGGTACGTCCGTTGGTTCGTCTCCGTTTGGCTCCTCCTCGACTTCTTCTTGATCCTCCTCTCGGCCGCAGCCTTCGGCGGCTCACCCGGTCTCGCGCTCCTCCTCTTCGTCCCGATCGTCATTCTCCTGTTGGCGGTGCGATCCGTCTCCGGTTCGACCGGACGACTCGTGCTGCTGATTTTCGTCCTCATCTTCGGCGGGTTGCAGGTCTTGACCACCGGCGGACTTGTGTTCCTCGGGGCCGTCCTCGTAGCGCTGTTCATCCTCGGCTTCAGCATCCTCGAGCTGATGCGAGACCTGAGGTCGTTCTTCGACTACTTCGCGCTGCGACATCGCGTCATCCAGCGCGTCCGTCAGGCGGACCCGGTTGTCTATGTCCCCGATGGCAAGGACGCGGTCCAGCGCATCCTCTCGTACCTGGGGGCCACGAGCTCCGACGTCCGCGGGATAATGGCCACTCCCGGCGCCGTTGCGACCCCGGCGCTGCTCACGGGGAAGAGCGGCCTCACGTATTCCTTCGACGCGTACGTGCGGCGCGACCCCTCGACCTTGTGGCGATTCACGAACCTAGGCGCGGCCGGGTTCGCGGTCTTCGTGAAAGGGTTCGAGCGCGCACCAACCCTCGCGGACCTGCAGGCCCTGAAGACCGCGATCGAGGACGTCGCGGGCGCGACGAAGATCCCGCCGGCGCGGATCCTCGTGCTCTGGCGATCGAAGGCGGACGAAAGCGTCACCCCGGACGTGTACGAATTCCTGACGAAGGAATCGGCGCGCGTGAAGATTCGCGGCTCGACGTTTGTGTGCTCTCTGGAACTCGCGATCGAACGGGACGACGGCACGTATGACTTCATCCCGGTCGTCGTCGAACCCGTAATGAGTGGGACGGGAACGCCGACAGCCGCGTGAATCGCGATCGAGCCGAGAGACCGCGGAAGACCGCGAAGTCGGAATGCCGAACTCTTCCAAGTCAACCTTGTTTAAGGTTAACCCACTCCGCCTCTCCGGGATGTTCGATCGTGGTCAGTCGCGGAGCCAGAACGGCGCCTTCGTGAACCGGTAGTGGTCCCGAATCTGCTCCTGGTATACCTTCCGATAAAACTCGTTGAAGCGACGGATGTGGAGTACCCCCTCCCGCGTGATGCGGATTCGGTAGTGGCCCTCGACGACTTCGACCGTGGCGTGGCCCTCTTTCTGAAGCGACTCGATCACTCGATCCGTCATGAAGTGATTCGACTTGATCTCGCGCTTCACTTCTTCCTTCGACAATCCGTGCTGATTCGGCAAGACGAGGCCGAGCTTTGCCTCCAGCCCATCCTGGTAAAGATCGATTCCCATCCCCGCGACGAGCCGGTTCAAGACGAAGCAGCCGTAGATGATGAGATCCTTGTACGGCCGGGAGGGCATGCGTTGCCGCGCCGATGCGGCCGGCTCTACTTAATGCGTTCTTCGTGGCGTTCGCGGAGCGAGACAGATGATCGTTTTTCAATTCGGAATCGGTTTTTGTTCCTTAGCTGGATTCAAACTCAACCGGGTCTCGACTACGAACAAATCGGTCAACTTTTCGGGATGCCCAACTCCCGTACTCCCGGCGGTAGACTTCCCTTCGGAGCCCACGAGATGCGTGGTTGCCCCAAGCCGTCGCGCCATTCCGCCGGTAGCGGGGAACCTTCTTCGTTGCGCCGATACCAATCGACGACCTCGTCGACACCGACCCCGCTCCCGGAGATCGTGACCATGAGCGCATTCCGCACGTTCGCCGCCGCTCTCGCTGCCTCTTGGTGATCGAAGAGGGCGGCTTGGGGAGCCTGATTCACCCACCAGACGACGAGATAACAGGCCCTCATGTGGCTCCGACCTTCCCGCCCCTCGGGCTCGCGCGGAGGCACGTGCAATACCGACCCCGAACCCGTTGTTCCTGGCGGAGCCAGACGAGCTCCTGGTCCGGGGAGTCGATGTCCCATGCGAGGGTGCGGTGGTTGTCGTCCGTGTGCACGTGAGCCACGACTTTGATCAGGCCTTGGTCCGCCGCCTTGCGCACGGCTTGGTACGTCTCCGTCCGGGATAGCTGCAGGCTGCCAGAGAGGTCGTGCGCCGTGGCGGGTCCGCGTTGGAGCAAGCAGTCCCAGAGGGCCTCGATCAAACTCCCGCCAGCCCGCGCCATGTCTCCCCCGTTTCCAGGACTATCATGTCTCTCGAGGCTATTGAACGTGTGAGAGGAAGGCCGAATACACCCGGTGCCGGTGGGATAATTCGGACTCACCCCGCGGCGTTTTCCTCACCGTGACACGCTGTCACGCGGGCCAAAACACGGGTGACTTGGCTGAGAAATCGATCGGTTCGGCGGGGGTGGATATGTGCGGCGGCCGCCGAGGTACGATAATCGCCCTTGGCCGGTTCTTCTAGGACATAAAGCCCTCGGGAAGACTGTTGCGGGTCTTCATAAGCCTCCGGCCTCGCGTACACATCCCAAAGGTGGATCCCGATGCAAGCCTACTGCGTCTCGAAACGCCCGCCCCGCGCCCTCTTCTTGGCGTTGGCGATTGCGCTTGGAGTGGTCGCGGTGAGTGCGGCCGTCCTCCCGATGGTCGGCGGCGGACTCATGCGCGACGGAACGTATCTGCGCCTCCTGGGCTACACGCCCTCGAATCGCGGCGCGACCTTGACCGCCCAGGGTGCGGCCGACGCGAGTCAGTCGCAAGCCGTCCTGTCCGCGTCGAGCGCGCCCGGCCCCACCCCGGCGCCACCCGCGGCGCAGGTCGCGTCGACCAGCCCCTCCGACGCTCCAGCCGGCTCCCCGTCGGCCCCGGCGAGCGATTCGGATCGGCAGCCGGATCCGGTCGGCACGGATGTGCCCGCGATCCGCGAAGTGAACGAGACCCGCGATGACCTCGCGAACGATTCCCTCGATTCGTTCGGCTTCGGGGTCGTGCCGCGCGATGCGGATCACGTGCGCGGCGCGCCGGACCTCATGCATTTCATCGCCCCGCAGGACAACGAGAGCGGATGCACGTGGCGGAACGAGTACACCGCGACGGACGCGAACCACGACGGTCATCCGGAATACGTGCACGCGCGGATGCTCGGCACCTGCCTCGTGGACGCCGACCACAACGGCGTGCCCGAAGCCGGCCTGACGATCGCCCGGGACTTCCAGGTCTGGGACAACGATTCCGACGGGATGTTCAACGCGCTCGAGGGCCGACAAGGCGTCGAAGCCTATGCGGACCCGAACGAGAACGGCGTCCACGAGTACACGGCCCAGGCCGTCTGGACGCTGAGCGTGAAGGACGCGAACGGCGACAAGAGGCCGGAATCCGTCATGGTCACCTTCGCCGGCGAACAGCGCTTCGACCGCAACGAAAGCGGCAACCCCGAGTTCGTGCGGACCGTCACCGGAGAAATCTGCATGACGGACTCCGCGAGCGACGGCACCCCGGACGCGCTGGACCTCGAGGTCCATGTCTACCAGACGTACGACATCGGGGACAACGGGACGACGGAGTACCGGGCCGCGCTCGACCTGACCGCGAGCACGCGGGACACGAACAACGACGGGCACAACGAGACGGCGACGGTCAACGCGACCGGGTATGAGGCGCTCGACCGCAACGGCGACGGCTTCGACGAGCTCGCCCGTGGTATCGACGTGTCCTTCGCCATGACGGACGCGAACTCGAACGGCTTCGCGGAGCGCGTCGACGGCCGGATCTATGTGTACGCCCGCGCGGACCCGAACTCCGACGGCGTGCTCGAGGTGCGGAAGGCCCTCGAAATCACGGCCCTCGCGACGGACTCGAACGACGAGGGCCACCCGGAGCTCGTCCGATTCACATTGGCGGCCGCGGTCATCAGGGACATGAACCAAGATGGCATCCCGGAGTACCGCGCGAGCCTCGACGGGACCTTTGAGGCGCTCGACGAGAACTCGAACGGGATCTTCGAGAAGGCGACGTTGACGATCCGTGCGGAGGCGTCGATCGACCGGAACAGCGATGGCTTCCCCGAGGACCAATCGTACGCGACCGTGGACGGCGTCGTCGTGAACGCGATCGAGGACCAGCACCCGGACCGCGTCGAGATGCACCTCGTCGCGACCGAGGAGAAGGACTTCAATTCCGACGGCGTGGTCGACGAGACCCGCGGTGTGACGATCGATGTCCTCGCGGTCGACGCGAACTCGAACGGTGCGTTCGAATCGACGAACGTGACGGTCCACGCGAGCGCGGTCCGCGACGCGAACCACGACGGCATCCCGGAGTACACGGCCGCCATCGTCCTCTACGCGGAAGCGACGGACGCGAACGATGACGGCCACCCGGAGCTCGTGACGGTCACGGCCCGCGGCTCGGAGGTCACCGATGCGGACCAGAACGGCGTGCCCGAGGAGACCGCGTACCTGCGCCTCGATGCGAAGTGGACCGACGCGGACTCGAACGGCGTGTTCGAGAAGGTCGACCTCACGTTCCGCGCGGAGCGGATGACCGATCCGAACCAGGACGGCACCCCGGACACGCACGAATGGGTGTCCGTCGACTATCACGCGGAGGATGTCAACCAGGACGGCACGTACGACAACGTGTACCTGCTCGTCGAGAAACACGTCGAACCCGGCTCACCGTAGAACCCCCAACCATGGAGCGGCCGTCGGCAGGACGGCGCTCCTCACTTTTGTTTCGAACAGGAATGGAAATCGCCTCACATTTGTGCCACAAAACAAATACGGGAGGCGGCATCGGACGACCGAGGACCTCCATGAACCGACTCCGGATCGGCTTGATCGCCACCTTCGTCGCCTGGGTCACCGTCGTGGGGCTCCTGGTCGCGCCCCCGGTGGCCGCGCACTTCCAGGTCAGACAGGGCGAATACGAACTCACGGTCGGATGGCGGGTCGAGCCTGCGATTGTTGGATCCCTGAACGGACTCGATCTGGAGATCCAACGCCATCTCGCGAACAACACGACGGTGTCGGTCCTCGGGGCCGAGAACAACCTCACGGCGACCTTGAAGACCGGACCCGCGACGGTCCTGAAGGCGCTGGTCCCCCAGGACAACCGGCCGGGCTGGTACACGTTTGACGTCATTCCGACCGTGGCGGGAGCCTACTCGGTCCATCTTGTCGGAAGGCTGAACACGACGATCGTCAACGTAACCGTCGACCTGGATCCAGTCGCCCAATCGTCCGACTACCAGTTCCCCGTGTCGGAGCCGAGTGCGACGGACCTGCAAAACTCGATTGCACAGCTGAACGCGCAGCTAGCGACGCTCCAGGGCCTCCTGACGGCCCTCATCACCTTGGCCGTCGTCGCGGTCCTCGTTGGCGCGGCCTCCCTCGCCTTTGCGATTCGCACCTTGCGCGCGATGCGGCGGACTCCATGAACCGAGCGATCATCGTCCTTTGCGCAGGCCTCGTCCTTGCCGCCCTGCTTTCCGGGGGCGCGACCGCCCACGCGAACTACGTTTCGTCGACCCCGAGGGCGGACTCGATCTTCCCCTACAACGCGACGCCGACGTCGGTGAACATCACGCTTTCCGAGGCGGTCGAATCGGGAGCGGGCACGATCCACGTGACGAACGGAACCGGAGCCCGGTTCGATATGCCCCCAGTGACTTTGTCGGGCGCGGGCCTCACGATGTCGGTCGGCGTGAACCGGACTGGGTCCGGAATCATCACGGTCACGTGGACGGCGGTGTCTGCGGTCGACGGTCACTTCACCGCCGGTTCGTTCGCGTGGTGCGTCCAGAACCCGGACCCGAACGGGACGGGCTGCTCCGGCGCCGGGCTCGGGGCGACATCCAGCGGCGCGCCGATCTCCCCGTTCGAGGTGGGCCTGCGGTTCATCGCGTTCTTCGGCCTCGCGGCGGCTCTCGGGGCCTCGGTCCTGGGCGCTTTCATGTGGATCCCCGCGGGCCGCGATCCGGACGTGAAAGAGACGCCGGGGTACCGCCTCGGATTCCAAGTCGTGACGAACGTGGGGCGGATCGGGGCGTTCGGCTTCGCCCTCGCCTACGCCGGATTGTTCTTGCTGACCGACGCGCTCGAAAGCACCGGCGGCTCAAGTTCGGTCGTGGGATCTCCGTACAAACTCTCGGTCATCCTGACCCTCGCGGTCGGAGCCGTCCTGTTCGTCGTCCTATCGAACGCGTTCATGCGAGCACGGAAGGATCCGCCGGAATCGACGCACCGATATCTCCTCCTCGGAGCGCTCCTCGGGTTCGCCGCCATTGCGATTGGGAGCGCGGGGACCCATGCCGCCGCCGTCCAGTCGCTGGGCGGAATCTCTAATTACTTCGGGATCGACCCGTTGGCGCCTCTAAATGCGATCGCCCCCGTCATCGGAACGTTCGCGGACGCCGCCCACATCGCGGGCGTCGCGCTCTGGGTCGGCGGGCTCGCGACGATCCTCGCGACGCGGTCCTTCCTCCGGGAACCGACGTCGGTGCCGCTGGCGCGCATCGTGCTTGGACGCTTTTCGGCGATGGCCTTCTATTGCGTCGGGCTGGTCCTAATCGGCGGCCTCGTGCTGGCCCTCCTGCTCGTCGGCAGCTGGGACGCGCTCTTCTCGTCCGGCTACGGCTGGGTCGTCCTCGCGAAGGTTTCCCTCTTCGTCCCGATGATTGCGTTCGGCGCGTACAATCGATACCGGCTCATCCCGAGGGCCGCGGAGACGGGCGACCCGGCGGCGGCGTTCCGGAAACTCACATGGAACGTGCGAAACGAAACCGCGATCGGAGCCACGGTCCTCGTCCTCGCGGCGATCCTGGCGTCCTTGACGCCCGCGGTCTCCGTGTTCGCGGGTTCCAGCGAGTTCACGCTCAGCGACACGGTCAGCGGAATCCACATCCAGATGATCATCGACCCGCCGCCGGCGAGCGCGAACATCAGCTACACGGTCCAGTTCCTGCTCACGTGGGCGTCGAACGGCTCGGCTTACAACTTCGGGAAAAACACGAGCGTGATCACGTTCCGCTCCGAGACGAACGTCCTGCTCCCGCCGGAGACGCTGCCGCTCGACGGCCCCCACGGCAATCACTTCTTCATCACGACGTTGGCGATGTCTCAGCCGGGCACCTGGAGCATCCAGCCCCGCGTCGTTCGCTCCGACGGCTTTGACCTCATCACGACCTTCCACGTCGTCCTCACGGGAGGGAGTTGAACGCGGCGCGCGGGGGTTCATCCTCACAATCCTGGTTTGTGCCGCAATGCTGACTCCGACCGCCGCCGCGCATGGGCCGGGAAGCGGCATCGTGTCGACGAGCGGCAAGTTCGTCCTCACTCCGGAAGGCACCTCGAACTACACGTTTCACGCCTATCTCTCAACGCTCGGACTTCCGATCGGACCGGGCGACGTCCTCGTGTGGTCCTGGTCTGCGAATAGTGCGTCGGGTCCGCCGATCGAGTTCGACATCCACTCGCACATCGGCGGCTATCTCGAATACTTCAACACAACGGCGGACCGCGCGAACAACTCCTGGAACGTTCCCGGTTCGAGCGACTATGCCGTGCAATGGACAAACCCGAACACGCTATCGGAAAATGTCACGTACGCGTTCCAACTCATCCCGCCCCCGCTGGATCTGTGGCCGCTATACCTGCTGCTCGTCGCGCCGCTGTTGATGATCGGGGCGCTCGTCTGGTATTCCCGCCGCAAGGAGAAGCCTTCGAAGGCGTAACCGCTCGAGGGAGAGTCGCAATCCGTAGCCCGAACACGCTGTTGAATCCCTCAGATCTCGTCGGGGGGCAGCTCTTCCGGGGTCAGCTCCTCCGGGGCCGGCGTGGGCGGTGGCGCTGGCGCGGGCGCCGACTCCTCCGGAGGCGGCGGTGCGGGGGCCGGCGCTTCGGCCGCGGCCGCCTCGGCCGGCGGCGGGACCTCGCCCACCGCCCAGACCTCGGATTTCCGCACCTCAACTCGGGAGACCGGATGGATCGGCTTGCATCCTTGGGCGATCGTCTTCGCGAGATCCCCGCTGATGACCCCTTTGACGAACTCGCCAATCGATTGCTTCGCCGCGACGTCGGCGACCAGCTTCGCCATGATCGTCCGGATGACGCGCTGCTTCGACGTCTGGATTCGCCGGTCCGTAATCGCCATCGGCTTCACGCGGACGTTCCAGTGGTCCTTCGTGACGACGTCGACCGTGAGGTCGGTCCGCGTGCGCTTGCGGCGCGTGAGCCGCCGGATGTAGTCCGACGTCATGTCGTGCCCGACGAACTGCGTGAGCGCGTCCTGGCCTTGTACCGCATTCACGCGGAACAGGAGCTTGATGTGCATCTTGCTGAAGTCGCCCGTCAGGTCCTGGACCGTGACCTCGGTCACGCGGCCGACGAGTTTGTCGGGGGTGTCCGTCGGCGTCTCGCCCAACAGTTGCTTGTTGAACATCTCCGGCGCGAGCAGGTTGTACCACACCTTCGCCTTCCACTTGTCCTTGATCTTGCGGGCGGCGGCGCGGGACTTCTTCTCGGCCATGCAAACCGCTCGAAGAGGAGGTCGCTATTTAAGGGTTCGCGAGTCCGCGGTTGCCGGAGGTAAGGTCCGCTAGATAGACAAGAGAAACGATATGGCCGGGCGTCTCCCTCCCGCCTTTGTGGCGGTCCTTCCCCCCAAGCCACGAATCGAGTCCTTGTCCGACCTGATCTTCGGGCTCGCGCTTTCGATCGGTGCTCTCGCGCTGATCGCCCAGCCCGTTTTGACCGCCGCCGACTTGCCGCGCGACCTCGTGGACTTCGCCTTCGGCTTCATCGTGCTGATCGCGGTCTGGGTCCGATACACGAGCAGCATTACCTATCTGACGATCGAGACGCACGGGGTGTTGCGCCTGAACATCCTGATGCTGTTCCTGGTCGCCCTCGAACCGTACCTCTTCAACCAAGTCTTCGGTTCGCTGAGTGCTCCACAGGTCGACCGAGCGCTCGCGAATCTCGCGTCCGCGGCGTATGCCATCGACTTGTCGGCCCTGATGGGAGTCCTGGCGAGTTTCGAACATCTCGCGGCGAAGAGCCCTTCGATCCCGGCGGGTTCCGACATCGCGAACAGCTTCCTCCGATATCGGAACATCCACCTTCTCGTCGCGGGAGTCTTTCTCATCTCCTTGCTGCCGGGTCTCGAATCGGTGCGGACGCTCGTCTGGTACATCCCGCTCGGCATCTTGGGAGCGTGGCGGTGGCTGGTGGTCGTCCGGGAGGGACGGCGGTCGAGCACGCGGACTCACGACCGCAGCCCAATGCCGAGGAACCGCTGACCACGGTCCGGGAGTCGATCCTCGCGGGAGCAACCGCGAACAGCTACCCCCGGTTGTAAGCTCATGACTGCCGACGTCGAAACCTACCGGAAATGGCAGGCTTGAGATCGTTCACCATTTTCTAGTCTTAGTGCCATATATTCATATAGATGGTATTCTGTCATGCCGATGTCGTGCAAGCAATCCTCAAGGAAATTGACGAGCAGGGACGAATCGTCATCCCAGCGGAATGGCGAAAAAAGTGGCTGCGCCGCAACAAAGTCATCCTGAGGCGCAGGGGCGAGGTCCTAGAGATCCTCCCATACAAGGAGGTGGATCTCACCGCGTTCTTCGATCGAGCCGAGGTCGATATCAAGACGGACCTTTCGGACTGGCACGCCCTGCGGAGGGAGCTGCGGAAAAGATAGGATGCCGTCTCGTTTCGTCGACGCGAGCGTCTTCGTTCATGCCTACCTGAAGCCACGCCGCGAGCTTCGGCCGCAGGAAGTCGCGATCAAGAAACGCGCCCGGGCCATCGTGACTCGGATCAGCAAAGGGGAACAGGTGCTCCTCTCTACGGTCCACTTTGCCGAGATTGCCAACCTCTTG
>VBMA01000105.1:3159-8724 GCA_005878985.1 Methanobacteriota archaeon | reverse complement strand
CCTCGTCCCGCGATCCTTCGACCGCCGCGGACGGAGCCTCGTTGAACGTGATCTGGAGGGTCTCTCCCGAATTGCGGATGAGTTTCACGAAGGCGAGATCGTGCACGCCGCGACCGCGCGCGATCAGGAAGCCCGGGTCCGCCAGTCGGGACACGAGTTGCCGCGGCGGCGTGGCATCGAGCACGAGGATCCGGTCGAACGTCTCATCGGGCAGTGCCGGCAGGACGCGGACCGCGTCGAAGCCGGCCGCCTGCATCCGTTGAATCGTCCGGTTCCGGCGCTCGGGATTCGTCTCGACGACGACCACCTGCTCCGGACCGACGACTTCCGCGAGCAACGCGCCGGGATATCCACCGCGGCAGCCCTCGACGAGGATCCGAAGGCCGTCCCTTAGCTCCAACAGGTCCAGCGCGGCGATGAGGCACCGCGCGGACGGCATCGTCGTCGGGTGGGGCGCCTCGTGGAGCGGAAGCGGCATGTCGGCATACGCGAGAAGCCCGAACGCCTCCGGCAAGAACGATTCTTGTCGGACCCGGAGGAACGAGCGCTCGAGCGCCCCCGTGCGCAGAAGGCCGAGTCCCTTCAGCTCGGCGACCAGGTCCGATCGGGCCCACATCCGCGCTGTTCTCCAGTGGAAGCTAATGGCGGGTTGGCTAAAAAGCTTCAGTAGCGCGCCCTACATTCCGAAATCCTTCGCGTACAGTCGGCGCGCTCGCTCGACGTCGTCTTTCGAGAGAGGCGGGGCATCGCTCGCGGCAGCGTTCTCCTCCGCCTGGGTGACGGTCTTCGCACCCGGGATCGTCACGGAGACCTCGGGATATGCGAGCACGAATCGCAACGCCGCCTGGGCCATCGTCCGATCAGGCTGCGCAAGGAACGAGAGTCCCTTGGCGGCGGCGACTCGCCCGGCGACCATCGCTGGCGGCCAGTGATGTCGGATGTCTCCGGGAGGGAAGCGCGCATCCGGTCGAATCGTCCCGGTGAGGAAGCCGTTCCCGAGGGGCTCCCGCGCGATGATTCCGACGTTCGCCTTGCGCGCCGCGTCGAAGGTCTCGTCGATCCACTCTTGACGGAACAAGCTGAAGGGGATCTGCAGGACTTCCGGCGATCCGGCGCCCAGGCAGAGAGCCGCCTCCGACGGTTCGTGGACCGAAACTCCGTAGTGGTCGATCTGGTGTTCCGCTTTGAGAGCCTCGAGCACTTCGTAGGTTGCCGGATCGCTCATCATTTCCGCCGGAGGATTGTGGAGCTGGTAGACGTCGACGTGGTCGGTGCGAAGCCGTTTCAGCGATCGCTCAAGGGCAAAGGCGATGTATCCCGGATCGAAGTTCATCCGGACTCCTCCGTGGTAGAAGTCCCCACCGACCTTGGTGGCGATGTGCAAACCGTGGCGGCGGCCGCTGAGGGCCTCCCCCAGGATCTCTTCGCTATGGCCCCACCCGTACACGTCCGCGGTGTCGAAGAAGTTCACGCCCATGTCGATCGCGCGACGCACCGCGGCGACCGATTCCGCGTCGTCCGTGGGACCATACGAGTTCCCGTGGGCGTTGCCACCGACCGCCCAGGCGCCGAACCCGATTTCGGAGACCTTCAGCCTCGTGCGACCGAGCGTCCGGGTCTTCATCGGGCATGCGAAACGGGGCCGCGTTGTAAGAACCTTGCGAGACGAGGCGTCCGATTCCAAGCATTCGACTCGGATTCTCTTCGGGCCCTCGCGCGCCTAGAATTTGGACGTAATCGGGATTGACAATTGCCGGGAAAGCTTCAAATGGTCCCTCGAGAGCCGGGGATGCCCAAGAGGTCCGATTTTCCATGAACGCAAAGGCGATTGTCATCGGCTTGCTGCTGATTGCCACGGCGGGCATGGCCGTCCTCGTGACCCCGGCGGCACGGGCTGCGACCCCAATCAACGACCAGCTCGTGCAAGAGACGGGTCCGACGACGGCGCTCGGCGGGGGCGACCACGTGTTCGTCCGGTTCGGCACGGACGCCGCGTTCGGCGTCGTCTACGGGACGGCCGCGAACCCGAACAACATCTACATCGTCGCGATCAAGGCGCGGTATCTCGGGGTCGCCCAGGTCGTCGACCAGCAGGGCCGCACTGTCGCCGAGAACCGGCCGATCAAGATCTACACGCTCTATGCGGTCAAGCTCGACTCGCTCGTCGAGTTCAAGGATTCGAACGGGAACGGGATCGCGAACTACGCCCGCGTGTATAACGGCACGACGGATCGGTTCAGCGATTACATCAACCGCGCGGACACCCTCTACAAGAAGGTCGACCTCAACACGAGCTGGACCGCAAGCGCTATCGTCCAGTCGAACGGGACGACCTTCCGGAGCTGGACGTTCAACCTCAGCGCGCAGAACCTCCCGTATGCCGCGATCGCGAACTACACGGGAAGCGTCGCCGGAACCCTGCCGCTCGTCCGATTCACATTCCATCTGAACGCCTCCCTCCAACAAGTGGACAACGCGACGGTGCCGCAGTGGCAAGTCACGCTGGGCCAGATCGGTGGAGGGCCCGTCGTCACGAACATCTCGCGGCTGAACGACTTGACGCTCAGCGGCAAGGCGCTCCACTACGACCTGAAGTGGGACCAGGATATCGAGGGCTGGGCCTTCGCCGCACAAAACAACCCGGCGGCCACGCGTCGCATCCTGTTGGAAATCGGCGCCATCGTCGGGAACTGGATTCCCGCCGCCATACTGGATGCGTGGTTCCAGACTCGGGTGCTGGCTCGCATGGGTGAGACCGGCACCGCACAGTTCTCCACGGCGGCCGGCACCGAGTCCGCGAACGACACGACCGGCACCTACCTGCTCGCGCGGCGGCTCCAGAGTCCCTTCGTGGACTTCGGCGGGAACTGGACGCGCATCGGCCGCTTCCTCTGGGTGGCGAACAGCACGGTCGACGGAGCGAGCGCACCGGTCTACGGTCAGATCATCGCCGGCGTCCGTTTTGGCGCGATCGGCGAGCGAGGCAACGCGTTCATCGGATTCGCACTCCTCGCGGGACTGAGCTTCCTTGGCGGCGCATCGATCGTCCATGACCCGAGCGTGACGACCGACGTGCAGGCCGACCTGCAACTGCCCGGACCAACCGGACCGTTTGGAGTCCTCGTCCTCGCGGCGATCGGAGCGGTCGCGATCATCGCAATCGTTCTCTTGGTCGTCGCTATCGTGATGTGGCGGAAGAGGAAAGGCAGTCCTCCACCGGCGCCGTAACACGAACCGGGGCGGCACCGCCGCCCCACCTGAATTTTCCCCGCGACTCATCACCCGGCGGATTTCGAAGTCCTATTTTGTAAACGAATAGGTATATGATATCGGAAGGCCATTTCCGACCCATGGCCGAGATTCACGAGGTCGACCCCGGCGGGCTCGAGGCGGGGTTCTCGTCGGCGAAGCGGCAGATCCTCCTGACCTTGAAGCGACGCGGGTCCGTCTCCCTGTCGGACATGGCCGGTGAACTCCGAATCTCGAAGATGGCCACCCTGAAGCACCTGAATGTGCTCGAGACGAAAGGCCTCGTCGAACGTTCGTTCAAGGCGGGGGGCCGCGGCCGACCCCGCGCATTCTTCAACCTGAGCAAGAACTCCGCGACGCTCTTTCCCGAGGCGTACACCCACATGACCCTGTGTGCGCTCAACTTCATCGAAGAGAAACTCGGGCGCGAGGCGGTCGTGCGGCTCCTGAAACAGCGGGCGCAGGAAGTCCTCGATGCGAACCGCAATCGGATCCCGGAGGGCGGCCTATCGGACCGAGTCGGGGAGCTCGTGAAGATCCGCGACGAGGGTGGCTACATGGCCGAGTTGGGCCATGCTCGGAAGAACGTCGTGGAGATGCTGGAACACAACTGCCCGATCATGGCGGTCGCGGAGACCTATCCGGAGGCGTGCGGCGTCGAGCGGGAAATGTTTCAGAGTCTCATCCGAGCCGATGTCGAAACGTCGCACCGAGTCGTCGCGGGGGATCCGGTGTGCCGCTTCTTGATCCGCTCGCGCGGGAATTCTCGGGCCTGACGCATTCGTCGCAGCGGATCCTACGTGGCGAAATACCGGCGGGCCATGACCGTGAAGATCAGGCCGACGAGACCGACGAGGGATGCGTCGACGAGGAAGTAGCCAAGGGTGAACAGGGCGAAGATGGCGCAGACCAAGGTGAGCTTCCAATTCATCCGTTGCCAGGCCATGACGCCGCCGAGGATCGCCAGCGCCTGCGACCAGATGGACACCAGGCCGCAGATCTGGATGATGGCGACGTATTCGGGCGAGTTGTTCGTGAAGTTCGCGTAGTCGGCGACGGACGGTAGGGAGACCGCATTGGCGATCGCACCCGCCATGCCGAGGATCCCGGACAAGAGGAGGAAGACGGCCGCAATCTTCGGGAGGTTCGAGGGACCCACCGGCCGGGCCGTCGGTCCGGCCCACGACGGAGGGACCTGGTAGTCTTCCGGACGGGGAACCCAGGCCGCGGGTGGTTGGTCTCGCGGAGGCGCCGGTCCCTGGGTTTCCGACGGCCTAAGGAACTCGACCGGTGGCGGGCCGTCCCGCCGCTTCTTTTCGTCGTCCGAGGGGTCGCTCGCCATCGACGACCTCCGCGAAGAAGCCGGCCTACTTAACCATACCGCGTTGGCCGACGCGACTTTATCCGCGGACTCGATGCCCGAGGACGAGGCTTTGGAATGGACGCTCACGAAGTCACCGATCTCCTCGAGGCGCGTCGTCGGCGCGGCGAATCGTACCTCGAGTTCTTGCGGGTCGCGTCGATGAGTTGCGGGCTCTACGAACTCGCTCGAGGTGCGGAAGACAAGCAGACGCCTCACGCCGAAGACGAGGTATACTACGTAGTCCGCGGTCGCGCGCGGATCCGCGTGCGCTCAGAGGATCGGGAGGTCCGTCCGGGGAGCGTCGTCTTCGTTCCGGCCCACGTCGAACATCGGTTCCACGACATCCTCGAGAGCTTGGCGGTCCTCGTGTTCTTCGCGCCGCCCGAAGGGACCAACCCGCGTTAGGAGCGAGAGGGTATTTCGGATCTGGCCCACGGAAAACTCGAGTGCTGCGGAGACGCAGAGCTCAGCCGAAACGCAACTTTCATCGTTCGGGAGGCCTCTGTGCGCCCGAACGGCTGGGAGGGTACAAGTTGTCCGCGAGCTTGGGTTCCCGGATCGGTCTTCTATGCATCGCCGGTGCGATTGGCTTGTATTTCCTCTCTTTCTTCTTCCGATATGTCGGGTATTTCCTGCCGCCCTCGGGGGCCGCGGTCCAGGACTCGTTCTACCTCGGCCTCCATGTCGTGTGGCTCCCACTCATCGGCACTCTTCTCACCGGCGCGAGTGCCGCCGTGTTCGTGATCGGGGTTTGGTTCGTGTGGGGGGATCGCGCTCGCTTCGACGCGAGCCAGCGTGCGTACCTCGGACTCGCGGCCCTGGCGTTCGGGGCCGCGTTCGGTGCCGGAGTGTTGCGGACGTCTCTGGGCCTTTTCCTCGGGTTCGTGTACGCCCCGGACCTCCATGGAATCCTCGACGCGGTGAATGTCGGCGCTGCAATCTCTCTCGGGTTC
>VBMA01000105.1:0-3130 GCA_005878985.1 Methanobacteriota archaeon | reverse complement strand
CCTCGCGGGAATCATCGCCCTCGTCGCGGGCTCGCTGAGCTCCGCCCTGGCGGTCCTCTGGCAGGTGACGCAGAACGACGGCATCGCGCTGATCGGGCTCACGGCGGGACTCATCTCCCTCACCCTGTGGATGTCCCTGTTCCTCTGGGGGTCCGAAGAGCTGCGAGTCCGAGCCGACGACCGGCCGCCCGCGGTGCCCGCCTAAGGTTCGCGTCCGCACAGTCAGTTGGCGGAGGGGTCGCTCAATTCCAGGATCACTTCCTCGACGACTGCGCCGCGGGCGTTGGCGAACCCTTTGCTTTGACCGAACATCCGAAAGCCGCACTTTTCCAAGACCCGAATCGAGGCCACGTTATCCTTCGCCGCGCGGCCGTAGATTGGGCGGACCGTCACGTCGCGGAGGAACCGGGTGAGGGCGTACGTCGCGAGACCCATTCCCCAGTATTCCTTGCCGATCCAATAGGTGACCTCCGGCTTTCCGAACTCCTTGTCGACGAACGTCGCGACGCTACCGACCACGTGTCCGTCGAAGACGATCGTCTTCACCAGCACCCTGTCGTCGTTGAGGATCCGGTTCCAGTGGGCGGCGAACGCCTCTTTGTCGGTCGGGTCCCGTGTGGTGAACGCGGCCATGTAGTTGGCGGCCGAATCTCGCTGAAAATCGAAGAAGATGGGGAGATCCGTTTCCGCGACATCCCTCAGGCTGACCTCGATCCTTCGGGGAATCGTCTTCTCCATCCGAATCTCGCGAGTACCCGGTCCGATCGATCGGGTCCACTCGTTCTCTTCTTCGCCGGTGATGTGGTAGCCGCGAGACAACCACCACGGCAACGACTTCCACGCAACGCCGGCGGCGTTCCGGCTCGTCCCCAGCGTCACGGCGCGCTTGCCCTCTCCGCGGGCCCGCTCCTCGATGAGTCGGACCATGCGGGTGCCAATCCCTTGGCCTTGACGTTCGCGCGAGACGTCGATGTTGATCAATTCGAGCACTTCGCCCCGATCCTCGACCGTCACGCAGCCCACGATTCGACCCTGGAGTTCGGCGACCAGGACTTCCTCGGCGCGGACGTTATTCGGCGCGCGCCAGGCGGCCGAAAGCCGGTGGACATCCGTGAAGAGGGACTCCGAACGCACCGTCCCGAACCCGACTTCTTCGTCCTCATCGACCGAGGAGGTTGCGATTTCGACGATCGCGGGAATGTCTCGCCGATTCGCGGCGCGGATCCGGAGGCTCGAGTTGGTGCGGGCCACGGCGATGGATAGATTGATTCCCTTTTTCCTTTTCGTTTGCGCGGATGCGCGGTTACAGGCCGCCGGTCGCGACGACCATGAGGAGGAGGATGACGAATCCCCAGGCGAGGGCGACGACCTGCCCGCGGCTCGATGTCATCTGAAGGGCGGCGACCTCGGGCCCGTGAGTGCAGTTCTCCTCGTTGAGGTGCTTCAGCATCCGTTCGGCCGCCCGCAGGACGTAGCCGATTCCAAAGACGAAAAGACCGAGCGAGAGGATCAATGCGGCAAGCATCGCTCGGCCCCACGTCGTGCCGAAGAGATTCTGCGGGTCGAAGTTGCCCATCATGAGGTAGAGGATGGTACCGAAGACGATGGTGGAAATCGCGACCCGCGGGGTGAAGCGATTCGCGAGCGGGATGAGCTGGAGCATGGTGTCCTTTCGCGCCGGCATTGCGACCCGCGAGATCGCCGACCGGAGGACCATGACGGAGAATCCGAGGCTGCCGATCCAGAGGATGGCGGAGGCGATGTGCGCATATCGGACGACGAGCTCGAGGATGTCGGCCATGCCCGCGGCAATCCACGACCAGGAGATGAACTCGCCGACGTGTCTCCCCTGCCTGCACGCGGACTAACCTCTCGTGTCGACGACACAGAAGAGGTTGCCCTCGGGGTCGGCGAGGACGACGAAGTCTTCACCGGGCTCGCGAGGCCGGTACACGGTGGCGCCGAGCCGAACCAACCGCTCGACCTCTCGGTCCGGGTCGTCCGTGTACAGGTCGAGGTGCAGTCGGCCCCGATAGGGCTCCATCTGATCGATGGACACGTTCGGCCCCTTTCCGGTCGGGTCTTTCAGAATCACAAACGGGTCGTCGGGAGTGGGCGGCCTCCCCGGAGCGTAACCCAGGGCCTCCTGCCAGAAGGTCATCATCTGAGCGAAGTTGTCGACGTCGATCACGATGGACCCGACCCGCACCGTGCTCTTCCCCATGACGCCGATGACTTCGGCGATCGTCAAGAAGGTTCCGGTTGCCGACAAATGACAGCCTGAGAGACGAGGCTCGCAATCTTAAGGAGAACCGCCCTCTTGGCGCTACGTCATGACTCAGGACGACCTGCAAAAGGAAATCCGGGAGCTTCGAGCCCAGATCGAAGCCTTGCGGTCGGCCCTGTCCGATGTCACACGGCCGTATACGGAGCTCATGGCCTACGTCGGCCGCTTGCAGGACGTCTCACGCGGCTACTTCCGGATTCTGGACCTCTACGCGAAGTACGGCAAGGTATCGCCGGATCTCGTGATCCCGGGCCTGAAGGACGACATCTCGCGCCACATCGTCGTCGCGCTGTTCGACCGGCCGGACCGCAACATCTCACAGATCACCGAGGCGGTCAAGGGGAAACGCGGGACCGCTTCCCGACGGATCGTGCGGGAGCGACTCGAGGACCTGGAGCGGCAGGGAATCGTCGTGGCCACGCCAGGCTCCCGAACGCGGACGTTCCGGGTGGCCGAGGAAGTGGCCGACAAGTGGTCACAAGTGCTCGGCGTCGACAAGTACCGGGACCAGCTTCATGAGGACTGAGACCAGGTCGGTGAACAAGATGAGTAAGGAAGAACACGGAATGATGAATGCAGACGAAGTGAAAGAGCTCCTCGAGGCTTTCTCGGAGAAGATCCCCGCGCTGCTGAACAGCCTCACGGACGCGATCTACGGTAAGGACGCATCCGCGAAGTTCGGGGCCGCAGTGGCGGACTTCTACAAGACGCTCAAGGAGAGCGGCATGACGGACGAGCAGGCCTTCCGACTGACGGAGCAGTACATGTCCTCCCTCAACATCGGCGGGATGATCGCGAACGCCGTCGGAAAGGGCCACAAAGGCGAGGACTGATGTCGGACCG
>VBMA01000006.1 GCA_005878985.1 Methanobacteriota archaeon | reverse complement strand
GAACGATTGAGAGCGCATCGCGTATTCATCGCACATCTCTCGCGTGAGTCCGAGCCGCTCCGCCATGATCTCCCCGCCGATGGCCATGTGGAAGTCGTTGTAGATGTCCCAGAGACCGTCGGTGATCATCGAGTCGAGGACCTCCGCGTGGCCGAGGTTGAAGCCCTGGCGGGCCCGCGGCATCAGATACGGCGCCCGCGTCATGTTCTCCGTGCCTCCTGCGACGATGATCGCATCCGGGTCGTCCTCGATCGCGCGCACGCCCTCGACCATGGCCTTCATCCCACTGCCGCAAACCATGTTCACGGTCGTTCCGCTTGCGCTCTCCGGAATCCCCGAGAAGATGACGACCTGACGGGCACAGTTTTGGTACAACCCCGCTTGGATCACGGAGCCGAAGAACAGCTCGCTGACGTCTTTCGGCTCGATGTTCGCCCGGCGGATGGCCTCCCTCACCGCGAAAGCGCCCAGCCGTGGCGCCGGGACCTCGGAGAAGGCGCCCTTGAACCGGCCGATCGGGGTTCGCGCCGCGCCCGCGACGACGACCCGGATCCTCGAGGTCACATTCCGGCGACAGCGATCGACTCATAAGTAACTGCTGGAGAGGGACCATCGACCCATGGCGAAATCGTTCTCGGTCCATGAGCACGATGGCGTGACCTGTCCACGGAATCTCACTCTCGTTGCGATTCGCTCTCCCGGTGTTTCGTCGATCGATCCTCTTTCTTGGTGGTCGAGTTCTGCGTCAGATCCGACGTGTAGTCCGGGTGTTCGACTCGCTTGTACGGCTCGGCTGGTTTGCCACCGTTCGGCTCCGTGAGGAGCTTCGCGAGGTAGGCCGTCAAGAGCGTTCCCGCCCCAGATCCATCTCCGCCGGACGTGACGAGGGTATCCGGCGTCACGCGGATCTTGCCGTCACGGACCTCCTCCATGACCTTGACGAGCGCGACCCGGTCGGAGCCGAGGACGTCCGCCTGGGCATGGTACGCGTCCGCCTGCGCCTCACCGACCATCCGGATCGCGGCCGCGTTTCCGTCCGCCTGGATGCGCGTCGAGTCGCGCACGCCTTCCGCTTGCTTGATCGCGGCCTTCGCGAGGTTTTCGTTGATCTGGACCTGGTAGGACGCCTCGACCACCTTGGGCTGGAGGTTCGCCCGTGCCGTCATCTCCTGGACCGCGATGCGCCGCTGCTCGGCCGTCGCCTGCTGCTCGTATTGCGTTTGCTGCTGGATCGCGATCTCCTTGTTCGTCTGGGTCGCGAGGAGCGTCGGGTCCACGGCGATGTACGAAATCAGCAGATTCTGCGCCTCGACATAGTACTTCGCAAACTGCACGCGGGCCCGGTTCAGGGCCTCCTCTTGGAGCTGGGATCGGCCCTGTACGAACTCGAGCGCCTTCTTTTCGCCGGCGTTGTTGCGGAACGATGCGTCGATCAGCGGATGCACGATCTGCTGGATCAGGTTGAACACGGACCCGAATCGAGCGATCACGAAGGCGGCGTTCTCCGGCAAGATGCGGATGACCATCCGCACGTCGACCTCGAGCTTGAAGCCGTCCCTGGACGTCACGAGCAACTGGCCGAAGCGGAAGAACGACAGGCCCTTCTCGCCCTGCTCCGTCAGGTAGGGATAGTCCGATTCCGCGGTCGGAGGATCCGTCGGGCGACGCGAGAGGCTCGGTGCGTCCGGCCGGTCGGACCGGGCCCAGTCGACCATGATCGCCGAGGTCGGCACGAGGTAGGCCGTGAACGCGACCCGGTTCAGGTTGTACTTGCCCGGGGCCACGGGATTCCGCCAGATTCCCCGTCGGTTCCGATCCGGGACGAGCAACCGCTCGACCGCCGCGTGGATCGTCTGGTCGAAGTCCGGGCTATCCGTGACGGGCACGGGCTCGATGTCAACTTGGTCCAGCTCCTCCCCGATGTTCGATCGGAGGACCGCCACGAAGCCCGGTGGCACCTCGGCGACGTCGTCGATCTGGACTTGGAAGAGTGTCGGATTGATGTAGTACCGACCGGGCTGGAGCGTGTCGAGCTGCGGCCCTCGGAAGCCACCGCTGTCCAGGAAGGCCTGGCCGTCCTGGAAGAAGTTGTGCGGCCGGGCGCTCGGGCGAGCCGCCGTCGCGGTGACGTCAGGCTGCGGCGCCACGATGAACCTGGGCGGGAGCGGCTGTCCGTCTTGGGCGGTCACGACGCCCACCTTGCCGGAAGCGACCTCCGTCGCGGGCTGCTTGGCCACGTAGAACAGAAACGGGTTGATCCGATACGTCCCCGGTCGGATGATCGCCACCTGCGGGCCTTTGAACCCGCCGTTGTCGAGGAACGCCTCGCCGTCCTGGAACTGGTTGCACTCGACCTCGTCTCCGAGGAGTCGTCCCTTTGGCAGCGGTCGACCGTCGATCGCCTCGACCGTCGCGATCTCGGTCTCGCCAACCTGGACGACCTTGGACCGGCGCATGCTCCAGACGACGGGCATCCGCCAGTAGAGCCCCGGCATCAGTGTCGCCGCCTGCGTCCCGATCTCGCCGTGCCGGGCGATGACCTGTCCGGCCGGCATCTTCCGCCCGCCGAGTCTCTTCACCAGGACGCCGACCTCGCCGGCGCGGATCAGATAGAGGCCTTTCAGGAAAAACGCCAACGCCACGATGAGCCCGAACCCGGCCACAAGTACGATCGCCTGGGTGATGCTAACGATGTCTGCCATCCTCTTCCCTCCTTGATTCGGATAAAGGAGTTCTGGAGGGATGATTCTTTTTCGGGACTGCCCGGGGCTTGCCGCATTGACCTCCTGAACGGGCCTGCGGACACGGGCCTAACTCGGTATGAAGGAAGAGTTCCTTCAGGCAGCGAGGGAGAATTCCCCTATCCCTTCGTTTCTCGATTCTCCTTCGCTCGGAACACGACGATCTTTCGCACCAAGCCGTAAGGAATGGGC
Organism: Methanobacteriota archaeon; assembly: GCA_005878985.1. GTDB lineage: Archaea > Thermoplasmatota > Thermoplasmata > RBG-16-68-12 > RBG-16-68-12 > RBG-16-68-12. Next base: position 14,858 of record VBMA01000006.1, on the reverse strand, counting down.
TTATCGATCGGAAATTGCACCGACCCTTTTCCTTGTTTGTACGGCGAGAGTTCTCTTTCGAAGGCCTTCATGCCGGAAGGAATCGGATAAAATCCAATGTGCTTCTCGTACGCCGCGAAGTAGACCAACCCCTTGCCGTTCAGTTTGAATGTCGGCATTTGATAGCTGATCGTCTCGACGGCTTCGGGGGCGGCGTTCCGTATCGTCTTCCTGATTCGCTGAAGGATGCCTTGAACATCCTTTGGGAAGGCCTCGATGTACTCGTCGATCGTCTTCCATTCCTTCTTGCTGCCGTCCATGCGATCCGCCTAGCCAATCGAGGGTTCGGCTATTCAGGCTTTCGAAGTCCGCGGCAGCGCGGGCGCGTCCGTCGCTCGTTCCGGCTCGTAGCGGAGGATGACGCCGCCTGACTTCAACGGTCTCGCTTCCAGCAATTTCATCTTGAGCCGCTTCGAATCCGCTTTGAACAACGGGTTCCCGTGACCGAGGAGCAACGGCGTCAGAGCCAGGTCGAGTTCATCAAACAAGCCGTGCTGCAAAAGCGTCGAGGAGAGATCGGCGCTTCCGAAGACGAACAACGTCTTTCCAGGCTGCCTCTTCAGCTTCCTGACCTCCTCCACCACGTTCTCCTTCACGAGCGTCGTGTTGTTCCAGTCGGCCTTCTTCAGCGTCCTCGAAAACACGACTTTCGGGATCGTGTTCATGAAATCGGCGATGTCGCCCTTCTGCGACGGCCAATACGAGGCCATCCCTTCGTACGTCACGCGGCCGAACAGCAGCGCGCCCGTCGACTTCGACTGCTCGATGGCATACTGCTCCATCTCCTCTCCCCAGACGGTATCGTGCCAGTCGATCTCCCAACTCTTCGGGCCTTCGAAGAAGCCGTCCAGCGTGACCAGATTCCACATGATGAGTTTTCTCATGTCATTCCCCCGATTCAAGGAGGTCAATCGCGCGATCTGGATATATGCGCTTCCTGGATCCGTCCAAGGGATCCCGTATGCACTCGAAGGCCCATGCCACGCTCGGGGTTCGAGCGGTCATTCGAAATCACTCTGCTCTCCCACGGCACCCAGGTCCGCCGTCGCCTGACCCGTGAGTGTTGGTACATCCTCGCCGCGAAACCGGAGCGCAATCCCCAGTCCGATCACGCTCAGCACGGCCGCCCCGAGAAACGCGTATCGGAATCCGCTCAACCCAAGCCCAGGATCAAACGCGCTTGCGACCGTCAGCACCAACGATAGGCCGAGAGGAAAACCGAGGCGCTGGGAGGTCTGGATCAACCCCGAGGCCAGGCCCTCTTCCCCGTGCTTCGTGCCGGCGAGGCCCGCAATCGCAAGGGCCGGAAACCCGATGCTCGCCCCGAGCGCCCAGAGGACCGTCCCGGGCAAGATGCCGAGATAGCCCGCCGAAACCGGGAGAGGCGCGAGCGCCGCCAACCCCAGCGTGACGAATGTGGTGGAAATCACGAGTACGCGTTTCAGGCCCAATCGGTTCATGAGCCACGAGGATCCCCATCCGCCGACGAAGAAGAAGATCGCCGCGGCCGGAAGAAACGCGAGGCCGGCATCCAACGGCGAGTAGCCGAGGACCTGCTGCAGGTAGACGGTCAACACGATGAGCGCCCCGGCCGAGGAGCTCACGACCAGCGAGAGGACATTCGCGGTCAGGGTCGTCCGACGGCGCACGAAGGCGAGGGGCATGAGAGGCGCCTTCGACCGATATTCGATGGCCAGGAAGGCCACCAACGTGACCGCGGACAAGCCCAGCGGGAGTGCCGCCTGGATCGTGAAGAGGCCGTCCGTCGTGGCAATCGTGAACGCGTATACGAGCAGGATCAGCCCGGCGGTGACCGTTATGGCGCCCGGGATATCGAGACGCCTCGACGTCGCGCGTCCGCCGCCGTTCCGCGAGATGAACCGCTGAGCCAAGATCGTCGCCACTGCGCCAATCGGCACGTTCACGAACATGACCGACCGCCATCCGAACGCCGCGGTGAGGATCCCGCCCGCAATCGAACCGGCCGCGAACCCCGCGGACAGGATCGAGACGAGGACTCCGAACGCTCGGTTCCTCTCTTTCCCCTCGGGGAAGGTCGCCGCGAGGATCGCCAAGGCGGTCGCGGTGGTCATCGCAGCCGCGACGCCTTGAATCGCCCGCGAGACGACGAGCGAGAGGAGCGAGGGAGCGAGGCCGGCGGATAGCGAGGACAGGGTGAACAACACGATTCCGAACATGAACAGGCGTTTCTGGCCATAGACGTCTCCGGCTCGGCCGCTCACCATCAGGAACCCCGCCAGCGTGAGTCCATAGACGCCGGTGACCCACTGGCTTTCCGCAAGCGGGGCGAGGAACTCTCGTTGGATCGTGGGCAGCGCCACTTGGACCACCGAGAAGTCAACGACATCCAGGAACGCCGCCGCGATGATCACGGCGAGGATCAACCGCGCGTGAGAACCCACGGTCGTCCGCAACGGATCCGCAGTCTCCGACCCGTCTTTGACGCCTCTAGGTCCCTCATTCCCTGTCAAAACGAAGTTCTCCCGGTCTGCGGTGCTGCCGCTCCAACCATCGGTCGTTCATGAAGCTGCGTTCGGGACGTTCCGAAGACCTTAGTATCGACCCGAACGGTACTTTCGACGACCCCCTCGGAATATCGTTATATATCCGAGCGGCCTCGGTCGGCTCACGAGGTAAGACGATGGCAGAGCAGCCAAAAACGGGTAGTGTCGTACACGTCGAGTTCCACGTCAAGGAACCGAAGAAACTCGAGAAATTCTATGGAGCCGTGTTCGGGTGGAAATTCCAGGAAGTGCCGGGAATGGACTACTCGCTGTTCCAGGCGGCAAGCGGTCCGGGCGGCGGTGTCGGGGGACTCCAACCGGGCAACTGGCAGTCGGGGGTCATCAATTATCTATCCGTCCCCTCGGTCGACGAGTATCAGGAGAAGGTCAAGAAAGCCGGCGGGAAGATCATCGTGCCGAAGGCCGAAGTCATGGGCCAGGGCTGGTTCGCCGTGTTCGAGGATCCCTCGGGGACCCGGTTGGCCTTGTGGCAGCAAAATCCGAACACTCCGCAGATGTAGTTCAGGAGACTTCGGACCCGCCAGCGGCTCCTTTGCCCGGCGTGATCGAGCCGAAACCTTAAGACGTCGAAGGGTTCGTCCCTGCCCATGGAGAAGTTCGACAAGGCGAAGCTGAAGCAACAGCTCTCGCCGCTTCAGTACGACGTCGTCGTGAACAAGGGGACGGAGCGACCCTTCACCGGAGAGTACTGGGACAACCACGACGCCGGCGTGTACCTGTGCGTCGTCTGCGGGACCGAACTCTTCGCATCGGGGACCAAGTTCGACTCGAGGACCGGCTGGCCGAGTTTCTGGGCGCCCGTTCAGGAAGGAAATGTTCGCGAGGAGCAGGATCGCAGCCTGTTCATGCGCCGCACGGAGGTCGAGTGTGCCAACTGCGGGGCCCACTTGGGGCACGTGTTCGATGACGGGCCGAAGCCGACCGGGCTGAGGTACTGCATCAACTCCGCGTCGCTCAAATTCCGTCCGCAATGACCCGCCCGCCGAGCCGCGTTCGCGCGTGACCGTCGGATCCCGCGGGTCATGCCATCGTTGCCTCATCACTTAACATAATCGTTAAATATGGAAAACGCTATCACTTAACAAGATGGTTAATCGACCGGGAGTCAAAACGGACCTGGACGCGATCTTCGCGGCCTTGGCTCATCCGATTCGGAGGGCGATCCTCGAGCAGCTCTCCGGAGGGGACGCCACCGTCGGGGATCTGGCGGAGCCGCACCGGGTGAGCTTGCCCGCGATCTCGCGGCACCTGCGGGTCCTCGAACAGGCGGGCCTCATTGAGGTCGAACCCGAAGGCCGCGTCCGCCGATGTCAGATCGATGCGGTGCCGCTCAGCGCGGCGTTCGGCTGGCTCACGCGGTATCGCGTCCTCTGGGAGGATCGATTCGACCGGTTGGCGGAGCATCTGGAAGGGCGAGCGAAACGCTCCAGGTCATCAAAGATCGGGAGGAAGCAACATGCCAAGTAAGAAAGACGTGAAACCAAAGGGACAGGCAACGAAAGCAGCGGACAAAGGGAAGAGGCGTGAGCTCGTACTCGCACGCGTGTTCGACGCACCCCGCGAGCGCGTTTGGAAGGCATGGACGGAGCCAGCGGAGGTCAAGCGATGGTGGGGGCCGAAGGACTTCACCGTCCCTTCCTGCAAGATCGACCTCCGCGTCGGCGGCACGTACCTGTACTGCATGCGCTCGCCCGAGGGGAAAGACTACTGGGGCACCGGCGTCTACCGCGAGATCGTGCGACCGAGGAAATTAGTGGCCACGGACAGCTTCGCGGACGCGAAGGGCCGTGTTGTTTCCGCGACCGCGTACGGGCTCAGCGCCGAGACGCCATTGGAAATGCTCCTGACCGTAACCTTGGAGGACGTCGCAGGGAAGACGAAGTTGACGCTCCGCCATGACGGGCTCCCCGCGGGGCCGGACCAGGAAGGCGCGGAACAAGGCTGGACCGAGTCCTTCGAACGGCTTGCGGCCTCCCTCACGGAGGGATCGTCCGAGACCGGGGCGGTTACGAGCCGCAGGAAGCGGCAAGTCGTCATGTCCCGGGTGTTCAACGCCCCGCGGGACGTCGTGTTCCGGGCATACACGGATCCGGAACTCATCCCGAGGTGGTGGGGACGACGGAGGCAGACGACCACGGTCGAGGCGATGGACGTCCGGAAGGGCGGTCGGTGGCGGTACGTGTGCCGCGATCCGGACGGAACCGAATACGGGTTCCGGGGCGAGTATCGGGAGGTACGCCCGCCGGAGCGAATCGTCTCCACGTTTGAGTTCGAGGGAATGCCGGGCCACATCATCGAAGACACCGCGACGTTCGAGGAGCGGGACGGCAAGACGAAGCTGACGGTCACGTCCCGTTTCGAAACCATCGAGGATCTCGATGGGATGCTCCAGTCCGGAATGGAGGATGGAGCGCGAGAGACGTGGGATCGCCTGGAGGAGCTCCTGGCAAAGACGAGGTGAGCGACATGACCAAGCAAACGAAGACGACCGCATCCGCGAACGTGTTGAGACCGAAGATCAACCTCGAGCGCACCTTGCGTGCGTCCGTGGAGGATGTCTGGGAGGCTTGGACGACCAAGAAGGGGTTGGAAGCGTGGTGGGGACCGGAAGGCTTCACGACCACCGTCCGGAAGCTCGACTTGCGCCCGGGCGGCAAATTCGAGTACGCGATGACTGCGACCAGCCCGGCCGCGATCGAGGCGATGAAGTCCGCCGGCCTGGAACTCACGAGCGTCGCCGGCGGGGCGTACAGCGAGGTGACCCCGCGTCGCCGGCTCGTATACACGACGTTGGCCGACTTCATCCCTGGCGTCACTCCGTACGAGGTCGTCGCGGTAATCGAGATCCAGCCCACTGCCGGAGGCGTCCGACTCGTAGTGACCGAGGATGCGATGCACGACGATTTGTGGACGGAGCGGTCGACGATGGGGATGGACAGCTCGCTCGACCGACTCGTGAAGTTCCTCGACGCGCGCCCCGGCAGGCGACAGACCGCGAGGTGAACGGAGCCCGGTCTCCAGCCCGCACTCCTACCGACGGCCGGTCACGACGGTACCGCCCCATTCCTCCGGGGCGTGATTGGCGGCGGACGGGAAGACGTCCAGACGTGACCGCCGAGGCCCTCGGTCGAGTCCGGACTCGTTCCGCGAATCCGAAGACATCGCACAACCAACCCACCACTACACGAGGTCCGGGTGGACGAGCACCGGGCTGAGAGTGGACATGCGCATCGATCGGTTCTCAATCACGGGTTCGTGATTGACCCGGCGCTCCTTAAACGACTTCATCGCGAGCGATGCAAAGGGGGCGAACCGTCGTCACGCAAAAGATTTTCGGGAATTCCGCGGTTCAGCTTGTCCGGTACGATTCAGGGGAGAACAACATGTGTCGGAACATCAAGACGCTCTTCAACTTCGAACCTCCTGCCACCGATGACGAAGTGGGAGAAGCCTCGGTCCAGTTCGTGCGGAAGCTCTCCGGCTTCAGCAAGCCGTCGCGGGCCAACGAGGCGGCGTTTCAGCGCGCCGTGCGAGAAATGACCGCAGCCGCCCGGAAATTGCTGGATTCTCTGGTGACCGATGCGGAGCCGCGCAATCGCGAAGTGGAAGCCGCGCGGGCTCGCGCTAGAGCCGCGGAAAGATTCGGCACCCCCTGAACGCCCGCGGTCTCGGTTTGCTGCCGACCTGAATTCGTCGTGGGGAATCCACATGATGTCGTGATAGCGAGGCCCCAGGATTGATTACGGTTGAGCTTCTTCGACGCCAGACACACATGGGACCACGCGGAGCCGCGGTGCCGTCCTCCTTTTCCGTTGGACTCGTTCTCATCCTCGTCGCGCTGACCGCGCTCGCTTCCCTGGTTCCGTCCTTCGTGGCTCCAGGAATCGAGCGCAACGAGACCGGGTCGATCCCGGGGACCGGGAGCCCCAAGGTCGCGACGAGCCCATCCCTTGGGATAAACGGCGCCCTACCGACGATGGGCTGGAACAGTTGGAACGCGTTCGGGTGTCGCGGCCTGACTGAGACGCTCGTCCGCCAGACGGCGGATGCGATGGTCAGCAGCGGGCTCCTCGCCGCGGGCTACAATACCGTGACGCTCGACGATTGCTGGTCTGCGGTCTCGCGCGATGCCTCGGGCAACCTGACGAACGACCCCGCGAAATTCCCGAGCGGGATGAAGGCCCTCGGCGACTACATTCATAGCCGCGGCCTGAAGTACGGAATCTATGCGTCGATCGGCACGGCCACATGTACGGGAGGAACCGCCGGCAGCCTGGACCATGAATTCCAGGATGTAGCAGAGTTCGCGGCCTGGGGCGTCGACTACATCAAGGCGGATCGGTGCGACGCGAACGGCCTGGTGATGAAAGACATCTACGCCCGATGGCGCGATGCGATCGTCGCCTCGGGCCGCCCGATCGTGCTGAGCGCGAGCGACAACACGCCGACGGACGAGCCGTGGGCATGGGGACCTGTGACGGCGCATCAGTGGCGCATGTCGGGCGACATCTCGGACGACTGGGGGACGATGCTGTCCATCGTCGACCGCAACGTCGCACACGCCGCGGCAACGGCCCCGGGGACGTACAACGATCCCGATATGCTCGAGGTCGGCAACGGCGGCATGACGGACGGCGAATATCGAACGCACCTCGGGATGTGGGCTCTCATGTCCGCCCCACTCATCGCGGGCAACGACGTGCGCAGCATGTCCGACGCGACGCGCACGATCCTCTCGAACCCCGACGTGATTGCGGTCGACCAAGACGCGCTCGGATTCCAGGCGACCCTCGCCGCGGACCTTGGGAATGGCGTACAAGTCTGGTCGAAACCCCTCGCGGCGAGCGGCGCGCGGGCGGTCGGACTCCTGAACCGCGGCAATGCCGCGACGACGATCAAGGTCGAGTGGCAGTCGATCAACCTCACCCCTGGGACCGCGACGGTCCGGGATTTGTGGACTCGGGCCGACCGCGGATCATTTCAGAACAACTATAGCACGATCGTGCCCGCACATGAGATGGCGCTCCTCGAGGTGGTCGGCGTCGATCCGCCGGTTCCCAGCGGATCGTTGAGCGGCCAATCGTGGACGTACACGGCGAACGAGCAAGCCCCGGTCGAACGGAATTCGAGTTTCGGCGGGCATCCGCTCGGGCTAGACGGGACCCACTACGCCGAGGGATTCGGCACGCAGGCCCCGTCGGCGATCGAGTTCCGCCCGGACGTCTCCTGCCAAAGGTTCGCGTCGGACATCGGGGTCGATGACGAGGTCGGGAACCTCGGGAGCGTGATCTTTCAGGTTTGGGGCGACGGCGTGAAGCTCTACGACAGCGGCGTGATGACCGGGGCGACGTCCACCGCGACCGTCAATGTGAGCATCGCCGGCGTCCGGAGCGTGCGGCTCCAGGTCGTGGCCGTGGACTCCACGAGTGACGATCACGCGGATTGGGCGAATCCCCAGGTCACCTGCGACACCGGACCATGGCCGAATCAGCCGCCCCAGGCGCGATTCACGGCGACCCAGTCCCGGACCGTCCCGTGGAACCCGGTGACGTTCGACGCCGGCTCTTCGACGGACCCCGATGGGACGATTGTCTCCTACTCCTGGGACTTCGGCGACGGGTTCCGCGGGACCGGGGTCGTTGTCGGCCACGCGTTTGTTGCTTCGGGACGCTTCTCGGTCGTCCTGACCGTCACGGACAATCGCCAGACCTCGAACGCGGTGTCTTCGGACATCACGGTGGACTTCCCTCCGATCGCCGCGCTTTCGTCGAATCGGACCACGGCAAGGCCGGGTGTGCCGATCCAGTTCGCCGCATTCGCCTCGACGGATTCGGACGGCACGATCGTATCGTATGACTGGGACTTTGGCGACGGCCAGACGGCGCCAGGGATCTCGGCGACGCATGCTTACACGAACAACGGGACGTTCACCGTGCGCCTGACTGTGACGGACGATCTCGGTGGGCTCGACACGACATCGGTCACGATCCACATCGGAAACCGGGCTCCCAAGATCATCGCCGCGACTCCCCACGCGGGCTTCGTCCTGGCGCTCCATGGGACGCAGACGCTCGTCGTTGTGGCGTCGGATCCCGACGGCGACCCGCTGACGTACTCATGGACCGTCGACGGGCTTCCCGCGAACGGCGCAACGTCGTCGTACGAGTTCGTGGGATCGAACATCGGGAGCCACATCGTTCGGGTCCTCGTTTCCGACGGATTCGCCCACGTGGGTTTTGCGTGGTCGATCGAAGTCCAGACGCCTCCTCAACCGGCTCAGCTGCCCGTTGTCCCGTTCCAGGTTGCTCCGTACCTCCAGACGTTTGCCGCGGGCGCGCTCATCTCGCTCGGTATCGCCCTCCTCGTGCAGTCCCTCCGTCGCCTCAGGCATTGAAACGATTCGCGTCATTGTCGACGGCACGATCCGATCGACTTGATTCCCGCGAGTTCGACGTGTTCGAGCCGGCACCCGTGTTATCCATACCGATTATCGGAACATGCCGGTCGGGAGAATAGTAACATGACCGGGACTCCTGATGTTGTGGGCCTCCGGGAAAACACGCAATGGATCGCTCGAAGCACGTGTTTGCTGCCCTTACGGCCTCCGCCCTCGTACTCCTTCTGAGCCTTACCGTCGTCGGTTCGAACGCGCCCGCGAATTGGCCGGTCGCTCAAGCCGGTACCGTCATCGTCCCGGCTGCGACGAACAACTTCGATCAGTTCGTAATCGTCCTCATGGAGAACCACGATCTATCGGACATCTACGGCCCCGCCCCGTACATGACTCAACTGGCCGACCAATACTCGTTCTCACAGCACTGGGCGAGCATCACGAATCCGTCCCAGCCGAACTACATCGCCCTGATCGGCGGGAGCACCTTCGGCGTCTCGGGCGACGGGAACCATCCGAACCTGAACCATCCGACAATCGTCGATATCATCGAGAACTCGGGCCACACGTGGAATGCGATTGCGGAAGGGAGCGGCTCCGGTTGTTCCATCAACCCGGATCGAGGCGAGGACCACTTCCCGTTCCTGTCCTATACGACGATCACAGGCAATGCCGCGCGATGCGCGAACCTGCACTCCGGCGGCCCGACGGACGTCGTCACGGCCCTGAACGCGGGGACGAACTTCATCTGGTTCACGCCAAACGACGGCCACAACATGCACGATAACTCTGTGTCGTCGGGCGATTCGTGGGTGCAAAGCTGGGTGCCCGGGCTCCTGAGCGGGATGGCCGGAAAGCACGCTGCGCTCCTCCTTACCTACGACGAGGGGTATGCGAGCCCGCCGCTGGTCTACTCCGGATTCAGCGGCCCGGCCGCGAAGCTCGCATACAAATCCACGACGTCGTACACCCACTACTCCCTGCTGAAACTGATTGAGGACGTCTGGGGTGGCGGGAGCCTCGGCCAAGGCGATGTCAACGCCGCGTCTCCGCTCGAATTCTTCGGGGCGGGCGGTCCGCCGGTTCCGGACTTCTCCATCGCGGCGAACCCCGGAAGCGTTTCGTTCATCCCGAGCCAATCCGCGACCTCGACGATCACGCTCACCTCGACGGGCGGCTTCGCGGGGACCGTGGTGCTAACCGTGACATCTGCCCCGGCGGGAGTGACCGGCTCCTGCTTGCCCTCGTCCTTCAGCGGGAGCCAATCCTCCGCGTGCACGTTGACCGGCACGACTGCCGGATCCTACACGATCACGGTGACGGGCACCAGCGGCTCGCTCGTCCACACGACATCGATCTCGGCGACGGTCAGCTCGAACCCGCCGCCGCCCGGAGGGGCCCCGCCCGGCGGCCGCGACCCGCTCCTCTGGCCCTTTTCGCGGGACAGCATCTGGAATCTCCCAATCGGAGCCTCGGCCGTGTATGTCCCCGCGAACATCCAACAACCCACCCAACGCGGGATGACGACCGATCCGGACGTGATCATCCTGAACCCGAACGACACGATGACCGCGGTCTACTACAACTCGGACGGATGGTCCGGAGGTAGCCGATGCAGCCCGCAAGGGAACGTCCTCTTCAACGCGCCGATCCCGGACAGCTTCGTGGTCCCGGGCGCCGGATCCACGAATCCGGACGGGACGACGCCGAACTATGCAACGGCGATCCTGATGCCGGACGGCCACACGCTGACCCAGGGACAGCCGTTCGCGCGGTGCACCGCAGGCGGCCCCGCGACGATGTGGTGGTCCGTGACGAACGACCTCTACGGGACCGGAATCGACGGGGGCCACGGCGGCTCCGGCCTATCGAGCCTCGGTGGGACGATCCGGCTCGGGGAACTCGTGCCCGGGGGCGTCATCCGGCATGTGATGAAGATTAACTTGTACGGCCTCAACAACTATTACTACGACGGCACGGCGCAGGGGTACCGGTGGCCCGCGAGTCAGGCGGACGGCTGCGCCTCCTCGTGTTACGGAGGCACGACGCCCGCGCTCCGAATGGGGTCGCTCCTCGCGATCCCCGCGTCGGTCAACGTCGACAGCCTCGGCCTCGAGACGGAACCGGCGAAGATCCTCGCGCGCGCGCTCCAGGACTACGGCGCGTACACGGTCGACGACACGGCCTGGTCGGTCTACGCGATCGCAACCGAGTTCAGCCCACAAGGTCGGGTCGACGACGAATTCACCTCAGCGTGGGGTTTCCCGATCAACGCCGCGACGAAAACGGTGCCGTGGGCGCGAGACATGGACCGCCTCTTCGGCGCCTTGAATGTCGTCGATAACTGGGACCAGGCCGCGTGGCAAACCGTGTCCGCGTCGAATGGGGCCCAGGGGTCCGGCGGTGGCGCTCCCCTCGTCGCGTGGTCTCCGGATTTCGGCACGGGCAGCGGAACCCCGGGCCCGACGAGCCCGGGTCCGACTCAGCCGGCTGCCCCGTTGCCTTCGCTTCCGTCCCTGCCCTCCGATTGGGTTCCCTTGCTGGTGGGCCCCGGGGCCGCCCTGGGCCTGCTCCTCGTCGCGTTCGCGGTCTCCCGTCGTTCGACCAGAAGCCGAAACCGGGCATCGTCGCGAAGGAGTGGGAGGCCGAGCCGCAACCGGTCGGGCGTGACGTCGGCTTCAGCGAACCCACGTCCCACGAGCCGCCCCCGAAGGTACATCCCACCGGATCAATTCGAAGACGAAACGTCAGAATTCTGAGTCCAATCATGCAGGTAGTTCCTGAGGGGAAACTCGCATCTGGCCGTCTGGCTAGTCCGGCCTGAGCCCAGTCTATATGGTGGGTCGGCTTTCCGAGGCCGTGCCTCGTCGCGACCGGAGCGCGTGGCTCGCCGATCCGGCACAGCCGGCCGCCCGATACCGGTACCTCGTCGAGGTCGAAGGCGTCCCGCCCGAATCCGAGCCGGCCCGGACCGCCCTCCGACAGATCCCGCGCCGCGGTTGGGCCGCGGACATCCTCCGGAAACAAGACCCGCGCGGCTTCTGGGTGCACCGCAAGACGCTGTATCGGCCGAAATATGTGGCGACCAACTGGCGTCTGCTGGTCCTCGCCGACCTCGGCCTGACCGTCCGTACCCCGGGAGTTCGACGTGGAGTCGACCTCATGCTCGAGGACTACGGCGGATCCGACGGCCCGTTCAGTCGGCGCGGTGGCGAGCCTCACTTCTGCTTCGTCGGCAACACCGCGCGGATGATGATCCTCTTCGGCCTGGGCGACGACCGGCGGGTGACGAGCTCGCTCGACTGGCTCGCCGACCAACAGCGGGAAGACGGCGGCTGGGACTGCTTCGGTCGTCCGAACGGCACGCTCGATTGCTGGGAAGCGCTCGCGGCGTACGCCGCCATGGGGTCGCGTCGGTGGACCCGCAAATGGAAGGCCGCGGTGGATCGAGGGGCCGAGTTTTACCTCGAGCGCAGGCTGCTCCGAGAAGGCCGTCGTCGATACGCCGCCTGGGAGAGGCTGCACAATCCGGTCCACTACTATTACGACGTCTTGGTCGGCCTCGAGACGCTCGTGCACCTCGGCTATCGGGACGATGCGCGCCTGAAGCCCGCGCGCGCCCTCCTGAAGCGGGAGATGCGGCCGGACGGAACATGGAGCGCGGACGCCGTCCATCCGGATCTGGCGCGCGGTTCGAACTATTCCCGTGAACCGGGGACGCGTCCGTTCGTCCTCGAACGGGTGCGTGCCCCGAGCAAATGGATCACATTGCGGGCCCTCAAGGTGCTCGGCGAAGACTAGCTCGTCCGAGCCTCGAAGCGTCCGCCCAAGTCATGCTTGGGGATTCCACCGAAAAGTTTCTACACTCGGAAAGCCCGCTAGAATCTACGGGGAGGCCCGAACGGATTGGGAAAATGCGAACGCTGCGGACATCATGGGTGGCGGCTTACCCGCTCTCGTTGCATGGTCTGCGGCGTGGTCCTGTGCGAAAACTGTCAGATGGTCGCCGGCTACGCCCAATCTCACCTCCCATCGCCGAGATCTTCGGACTCGAGCTTGCTATACTCGACCATTCCTCCATACCACGTCGTGTGCTCTTGGGAATGCTTCGATCGGTGGGCCTGGACGTTCGTCTCCCGCGGACACGCACCCGTCATGCTCGGCCAGACCTACGTTCTCGGGGGAGTCCGACTTCACCCCGGGACCGCGGGACGGGCCGTCGCGATGGCCGAGGACCGCCGACGCGGCCAGCTCCTCGAACAGGCGCGACACCTGATCGAGGCGGAAGACCACGAGTCGGCGGCGGGGATCTACCAGTCGCTCGGGATGTGGAAGGAAGCGGGCGAAATCCGCCGAAACGGCCGACGCCAGATCGTGACGCAGGTCCACGTGAACGTAAACGATCTCGTGGAGCAGGTGAGAAAGGCCGGCATCGCGACGGACTACACGTGTCCGGCGTGCCGGGGCCACATCCGCATCACCGGCGACACAACCCTTGCGACGCTCCGGAACTGCCAATATTGCGGATCGGTCGTCCAGACCACCGATCTGGTCGACTTCCTCACGAAGGTGGTCGGCTACCCGTAGACCGACGATTCTCCGCGGGTGTCCTTGATCGCCGCGGTCACGAACCAGTTCTCCGCGTTTTCGATCAACGGCGCCGGATCCGGTGTCATCGTCTTCCGATCCGGGGAATCGTAGTATGCGGCATCCCGCGCTTCGAACCCGTCCGGTCCGTCGTAAGAGAGGATCCAGATGAACCGGTTGGCGTCCGGAACGACCCATGCCCCGTCGATCCGGAAGCCGAATTTCCGACGGAGGGGAAGGACTCGACGAGTCCATCCGTCGAGCCATTCGGCTATCTTCCCTTCTCGGATCGTGTACATCCGGAGCTGCGAGACCGCGTCCACGAGAATCCCTTACGGCGCACCGTGCCGCGGCTTCATGAAGACGGCGGTACGACACAGTTCGAAAGCATTTCGAGACGCGACAGAGATATCGATGATGTTCGGTCGGGCACTCCTCGAGTCGATTAGCCTCGAGGGACGTCGTCGGAAACGATCCGTCGTGTCGACGTCACTTGGAGGACCTCGAGCGCCGTCGGGACGACGTCATACTCGCCCAACTCGCGAAGAGGAATGAGCCGCGCGTTCTCCGCGTCCGTCGCCGGGAACGGATCCCCCCGAAGGTATTCGCAAAGGACATCGATCAGAACGTAGTGCCAGCGGACCTCGCCGTCCTTCCGTTCGATGAAGTTGCGGACGTCGAGGACGCGCAGGGGCTGCACGTCGACCCCGGTCTCCTCGCGAGTCTCCCGGACCGCTCCCGCCTCGACCGTCTCACCGATCTCCAGGGACCCGCCCGGCAGGCTCCAACGGCCGCGGTTGGGCTCGGCGCCCCGTTTCACAAGGAGCACCGCGCCATCCCGGAATACGATCGCGCCGACGGCGGGCACGGGGCGCTTCGGGAATTCGTGTTGGGATGACACAATCCAGGAACTCAGTGAGGGGCATCAAGCCTACGTCGATGCAGCGGGATGTGCGAAGAGATCGAAATCATCGAACGTCCGCTGATGCAGCACGTACTGGAGCACTTCGCTCGTTCGGACGTAGCGGGACATCGGGATGTCGAGCCGGGTCTGGAGATACTCGAGGGTGTCGGCCATCGACGGAAACAAGTGCGGAGGACGGCGGAGCGCCTCTCGGACGTGCTCGCGGACGTTCCACACGCCGACCGGCATGATGCACCCCGGATGCGTCTCCCGCAGGATGACGGTCGCGGCTTGCCGCCGCTCCCGGACCAATGCCTCGCCGACCGCGAGGCGCGCCGCGTAGTAACACCCACCGATGCTCGCGTACGTCGTCCGGCCCTCGAATCCCTCG
>VBMA01000104.1 GCA_005878985.1 Methanobacteriota archaeon | reverse complement strand
TCCGATTTGCTTCGCCCGGGCCTCGAACCGCAAGATGTGCCGAGCAAGGGTCGTCCGTCCGACTCGCTGCCGACGCGCAAAGTTGTTCACGTCACGCGTCGGGAGTCGAAGCTTCCGAGACACGTCCCGCAAGATGGTTCCGAATCCGCTGATCATATCGAGTCCGTCGTAGGTGAATGCACGACGGGGCTTCGCGCAGAGCCGGTCCAGCAAGGCTCTCTTCTGCGCGGATTCGAAACCGATGGCAGCCCGGAACGCTTCGGCGTAATGCTGTGGAATCCAGAGGGTGTACTGCTTCCCGGTCTGTCCCTTGCTCGAAACAATCCCGAACCGACCAAGGAGGAGCGCCACTCCGTCAATCAGCTCGGCGGAGTTTGAGCTGACCCGAATCGCACCGCGATCAACGGATACGTTGCCGTCCCCGTCGAAGTACGCCCGCAAGAGTGCAGCCACGCAAGCGTTGCCCGCCCCGAACGCGAATTCCGGAATTCGCTTCTGCGCGGATCCGTGGCCACAGGCCGCGCGGAGGAACTCCGAGAGGACGACCGAACGAAGATGCAGGTCGTGCCCCTTCGCGAAGCCCCGGGTGTTGTCGTACTCGCCGTAACCGATTCCGAACGACTCGGCGACTCGGCGGGTCTTCCGGAGGAATCTTTCATCGGTGTTCGAGATGTTGACGTAGTAGTGGGCCGCCCAGCCTTCCGAAAGGTAGGCGCCCAGGAGCCAGCCAATCATTGCGTCCAGATGAACTATCTCCGGAACCTTGGCTCGGCCGTGGTTTTGGATGGGGTACACGAACCCATCGTCAATCCCGAACTGGGAGCGGCCCGCGAGGTGTCGCGCCAGTGCATCGACGCCGACCGGAACGACGAAGTCCCGGCCGTATCCTCTGCGCCACCGCACGCCCAGGGCTCTCGCCTTTGCCACCTCGGTCCCGTGCCAAAATCGATTTTTCGGGAGGAATTCCTCGAGATTGAGCTCCTGAGCCTGCGAGGGGACCGACCACCGCCGCAGTACGGGGACACGGTCGCCGAGGCGCAATTCCGAGCCGAGGATTGGTTCGATGTGACCGTTTCGGCGGGTGACGAACGAATGGTTCGTGGTCGCGGTGATGGTTCGGCCCAGGCGGGTCCGGATCCGCAGGAGCGGATTCCGATGAAGGTGACGGCTGGCCGATTGGACGGGCTTCCAGAC
The DNA here is from genome assembly GCA_005878985.1 of Methanobacteriota archaeon. Lineage (GTDB taxonomy): Archaea > Thermoplasmatota > Thermoplasmata > RBG-16-68-12 > RBG-16-68-12 > RBG-16-68-12. The sequence goes on along the minus strand of VBMA01000104.1, from coordinate 5,955 downwards.
GACCTTTCCTTCGGCGGTGAGGCTCGGGACCTCCAGACGGTGGCCGTGGGGGAGGTCACACCACTCGGTCGGGCCATCCCGATCCGTCGCGTGTAGAGACATGAGCCCATCCACGAGGACTCCGATCGGAACGACCCGGACCCGGCCGTCATCGCGGACGATTACCTTTTCCTCGTACGGCAGGCTCATCTGCGTGCCCGGTTCCCCGATCGATTGCGCGGACACGATCCCCGCGGACTCGTTCGCGTCGATCGCGTGGAGGTCAAACTTCTCGCAGATTCTCTGGAGGACCTCTTGGAGCCGCTTCTTGCTCAGCTTGAGACCATGGAGTTTCTTCGAGAGTTCCGTCACGACGAACCGGGGGAGCCATCGTCCAATCTCCTTCAACCCATCGAGGATCTCCTGCTCGCCCGCCGAGAGCGGCGGCGCCTTCACGGGAATCGTGAGGGGCGCTTCCGGCTCCGCCTCGGCCGCCTTCGTCGAGGGCCTCCGCGCCCGGGCCGCGGGCTTGGCCTTCTCGCGCTTCGGCGCCGGCTTGGCCTCCGCGGGGACCGTGCCGAGTTTCTTGAGGACCTTCTCGGCCTCCTTCTTCGGGATGAACTTCGCGAGGCGGTCCGGCTTCGAGGCCGCGAGCTTCTCCAAGGTGAAGCCGGCGTCTGCCAGGATCTCCGCGGTCTTCTTCGAGATCCCGCGGTTCCGCAGCGCCTGAATCGTCGTCGCTCGGGCCATCGTCACTCCTCCGACGGAGGCTCTTCCTCTTCGACCTCGACCTCTTCCTCGGAGATCTCGACGTACATGTCTTTCTCCGTGAGGCCGTACGAGGCCATCTCCTGCTCGCGGAGCCGCTCCTTCCACGACGGCTCCTCGCCGAGGACCTCTTGCAAGATGTCGTCAATGTCGACCGCCCGCCCCTGGACGCTGCGGGACGGATCGACGCCGTCTTCGCCGAACTTGAACTGGATGATCGTGTCCGCCGTGTTGCGGACCGTGCCGTCTTCCTTGACCTTCAGGTCCTCGAGGGCGTTGATCAGGCGGCGCTGCATGTACCCCGACCGGGACGTCCGCACCGCGGTGTCGACGAGGCCTTCCCGTCCGCCCATCGCGTGGAAGAAGTATTCGGTCGGATGGAGACCGCTCTTGTACGACGACTTCACGAAGCCTTTCGCCTCCGCGCCGAGATCGCCCTTCTTGAAGTGCGGGAGCGTGCGGTTCCAGTAGCCGCGGCTTAGGCGCTCCCCACGGACCGCCTGCTGCCCGATCGATCCCGCCATCTGGGAGAGGTTGAGCATCGACCCCCGAGCGCCGGATCGGGCCATGATCACCGCGCTGTTCTCGATGCCCAGGTGCTTGCCCGCGATCTGGCCGGCCTGGTCTCGCGCGCGGCCGAGGATCTTCATCGCCTCGACCTCGAGCGTCTCCTCGAGGGACCGACCGGGCATCTGCTCGAGCTCGCCCCGTTTGTACGACTCCACGAGGTCCTCCACCTTCTCGATCGCGGTCCTGAGGACGTCCGCAATCTGCTTCTTCGCTTCTTCCGGGATGTCCTCGTCGTCGATGCCGGTCGTGAAGCCGCGAATCATGATCGCGCCGATGGCCATCTTCGTCGCCCGGTCGATGAACTCCCGCGCGGCGTCCGGCCCGTAGTCCCGGGCCAGCTTGTCCAGGATCTTGCCCTTGAACGCGCCGACCGCGTTCTCATCGATCGTGCCGGACGCGATGACGCCGTCCTTGACGACGACGAGCGAGTCTTCCTCTTTGAGTTCCTTCAGCCCGATGTCGCCTTTCGGCGCGATCGAGGACTTGAACGTCATGCTCAGGTTCTTCGGCAGGATCGTGGAGAACAGCGCCTTCCCGGACCAGAACTCCTTGCCGCCCCGTTTGATGTCCGCCGGCGGAAGGTCGCGCATGTCGATCTTGGTCAGGATGAACGTGACCTCCTCCCGCGTGAACTTGCTCTCCTTGTGCGTCAGGAGGAACGAGCCTGTGATGTGATCATGGATGCCGCCGATCACCGGGCCGCCGAACCGCGGGGAGAGGATGTGCTCCTGCACCCGCATGAGGACCCGGGCCTCGGCGCGCGCCTCCTCGCTCTGCAGGACGTGCAGGTTCATCTCGTCGCCGTCGAAGTCCGCGTTGTACGGCGGACACACGGCGAGGTTGAAGCGGAACGTCTTGTGGGGCATGACGCGGACCTCGTGCGCCATCATCGACATGCGGTGCAGGGAAGGCTGCCGATTGAACAGCACGATGTCGCCGTCGACGAGCTGCCGCTCGACCGTGTAACCGATCTCGACGGCTTCCGCGACGACTTCGGCGTTCTTCTCCGTCACTCGGATCCGCCGGCCGTCCGGGCGGATGACGTAATTCACGCCGGGCGCATACTCTCCCAATGGACCGAGCGGCGTCGGACCGCGCTTCACCCACTGCTTGACGATCTCCAGGTTATACGCCTGCACATGGACCGGGACCGTCAGTTCGCGGGCCGCCTCGACCGGGACACCGACCTCGTTGATCGACAGGATCGGATCCGGAGAGATCACGGTGCGGGCCGAGAAGTTCACCCGCTTGCCGGACAGGTTCGAACGGAAGCGGCCTTCCTTGCCTTTCAACCGCTGCACGAGCGTCTTCAGCGGGCGTCCGGAGCGGTGCCTCGCCGGCGGGATTCCCGACGTCTGGTTGTCGAAGTACGTCGTCACGTGATATTGGAGGAGCTCCCACAAGTCCTCGACGATCAGTTGCGGTGCGCCCGCGTCCCGGTTCTCGCGCAGACGCTGGTTGATCCGCAGGACGTCGACGAGCTTGTGCGTGAGGTCGTCCTCCGAGCGGTCGCCGCTCTCGAGGGTGATCGACGGACGCACGGTGACGGGCGGGACGAGCAGCGCCGTCAGGACCATCCACTCGGGCCGCGCGACCTCGGGGTTCATCCCGAGGACGCGGAGGTCCTCGTTCGGGATCCGCTCCAGGCGCTCGCGCACCTCTTTCGGCGTGAGCTTGTGACCGTCCTCGCGGAACGTCGTCGGCTTGTCGAGGGTGACCTTGCCCTGTTCCTCGCCGCAGTGGGGACAGCGCTGCCGCTTCTGCGCCTCCCGCGCGGTCTCCTTCGTGACGAACCCGACCTCCGTCACGTCGCCGCCGAGCTCCTCGACCTGTTCCATCTCCGCCATGTATTCCTGCGCTTGCTGGCGCGTGAGGAGGAGGCGGCCGCACTTCCGGCACGTCGCCTGGAGGAGCTTCTTGATGTCCTTCACATACCCGACGTGGATCACCGGCATCGCGAGATCGATGTGGCCGAAGTGACCCGGGCAGTCGTCAACCTTCCCGCCGCACGTCTTGCACCGGAGACCGGGCTCGATGACCCCGAGATGGGAATCCATCAGGCCCATGTCAATCGGGAAGCCGTCGTCGTCGTACGTGTCCGCCGTGATGATCTTCGTCGCCGACATCCGGCGGATCTCATCGGGGCTCAGGAGAGCGAACTTGATCGCCTGGATTCGCTTGGTGACCCCCCTCATTGAAGACATCATCGCATGTCCTCCAGCTGCAGGCGCATGACGACCCCCAAGGACAGGAGTTCGTCGAGCAGGAGCTTGAACGCATATGACGTCTGGACGGGATAGATTTTCGAGGTGTTCTCGCAGACCGGACATCGGAGGTTCCCTTTCCGATCCTTGATCGCGAAGTGACCGCAGTCCGGGTTGCCGCACACATACTGGATCGTCCCGTCCGATTCGTCGAGGAGGCGGTCCTTGATCACCATGGCGGCGCCGTGGCCGATCAGGCAATCCCGTTCCATCTCGCCAAACCGCAGGCCGCCCTGGCGGGACCGTCCTTCCGTCGGCTGCCGCGTGAGGATCTGCACCGGGCCGCGCGACCTCACATGGAGTTTGCCGGAGACCATGTGGTGGAGCTTCTGGTAGTAGATGACGCCGATGAAAATCTCCGCGGGGATCATGCGGCCCGTGCGGCCATCGTACAGGATCTCCTTCCCGTTCGACCGGAACCCGTTCTCCACGAGGGCGTTTCGCATCGCCTCTTCCCGCTCGCCGGAGAAGGGCGTGCCGTCGATGAACCGACCTTCGAGGGAGCCGACCTTCCCGCCGATCTGCTCGAGGACGTGGGCCACGGTCATCCGGGACGGGATCGCGTGGGGATTGATGATCAGGTCCGGGATGATTCCCTGCGCGGTGAAGGGCATGTCTTCCTGCGGCGCGATCAGGCCGATGACGCCCTTCTGCCCATGGCGGGACGCGAACTTGTCGCCCAGCTCCGGGACCCGGAGGTCGCGCACCTTTACCTTCGCGAGCTTCGAGCCGTTCTCGCTCTCCGTGAGCATGACGGAGTCGACCCAACCGCTTTCCCCGTGCCGCACCGTGACGGACGTCTCGCGGCGCTTCTGCGGAGTCAGGAAGTCCGTCTCCTCTTCGAGGAACCGCGGCGGACTCGTCTTCCCGATCAGGACCTCGCCGCCCTGGACGAGGACCTCCGGCGAGATGAGGCCGTCATCCGGCGTGAGGTTCGCGTACGACAGGTCCGCGCGGGCGCCTCGGACGTCCGGGGACGGGATCTCGAAGTGGTCTTCCTGACCGCCCGGGTAGCGGCGTTCCTCCGCGCGGTACGTGCGCATGAACGACGACCGGCCGAGGCCGCGATCGATCGAGGCCTTGTTCATGACGATCGCGTCTTCCATGTTGTACCCGTGGTGGGACATCACGGCGACGACGAAATTCTGGCCCGCGGGCCGCTCGTTGAAGGACACGTACTTCATCGAGTCCGTCTGCACGAGCGGTTGCTCCGGGTAGTGAAGCAAGTGGCTCCGCGTGTCCGGCCGGAGGCGGTAGTTGCTTGATCCGAGGCCGAGGGACTGCTTCGCCATGCCGGCCCCCATCGTGACCCGCGGGGACGAGTTGTGCTCCGGATAAGGGACCACGCCGGAAGCGACACCGAGGATGACTTCCGGGTCGACCTCGATGTGGGTGTGCTCCTTCGAGATCGCAGACTTCACCGAGAACGTCTTATGGCAATGCGAGCACTCGAGCTCCGCATCCTCGTCGCGGCTCCCCATGTTCACCCAGGTGACGTCGTTCCGACTCAGCGGGTGCTTGCATTCCTTGCACCGGCTCGGCACGTCGTATGGGTACAAGGCGATGAACGTATCTTCCTCCTCTTCGGCGTCGATCCACTCGACGATCCCGTTCCGGACGAGGTCGGAGAATCGGAGGCGGCCCATCTTCAGCTCGTCGACGTGCTTCCGGGAGAAGACGATGTGGCCCTCCTTGACGACGAGCAGCGGACGTCGGATGCGCCCCTCGTCGCAGTTGATGATGATCTCACCCATGTTCTCGTCGTAACGCACGTTGACTTCGTGACTCAGGAGACCGGACCGGCGACGCTCGCGGATCTCGGCCACGAGGTTCTTCGGGTCCTCGTGAAGCCCAACGAGGTCTCCGTTCACGTAGACCCGCGTGAGCTGGGTCTGCTGGCCCTTCACCTGCTTTGTCCCGAGGTCCGCGAGGAGGAGCTTGACCTCCTCTTCCGGGAAACCCTCGGAGACGTCAATCACCAATGCGAGATTCTTGACCAACCCGCAATTCTGGCCTTCTGGCGTCTCGTTCGGACAGAGGCGGCCCCACTGGGTCGGATGGAGGTCGCGGGCTTCGAAATGGGGCTGGGAGCGCGTGAGCGGGGACGTGACGCGCCGGAGGTGACTGAGCGCGCTCATGTTCGACGTGCGGTCGAGGAGCTGGCTGACGCCGGCGCGCCCGCCGACCCAGTTGCCCGTCGCGAGCGCGTGCAGTAGCCGTTGCGTCAGCAGGTCCGGCCGGATCGCCGAGGAGATCTTCAGCTCCCGGCGCCGCGCGTACGATCGCTCCAGCTGGTATTTGAGATCCTTCACGAGGTTCGCGAAGGCGACCCGGAACAGGTCCTCCTTGAGGTCCCCCGCGAGTTTGAGACGCT
>VBMA01000103.1 GCA_005878985.1 Methanobacteriota archaeon | reverse complement strand
CCTCAGACAGCGGCTGTGGATCAGGCACTGAAGGGAGACCGATGGGGGCCTATCCTAGGTTTGTCGGCGGTTGGAGGTCACGCGAAACGGTACCTCGACGTGAAGCGAAGGCTCCTCGCCATGGGAAGATCTGAGGCACGGGCTCTCGCGATTCCATGGGCGACGGACACGCGATAGAAACGGAGAGTCCGCTCGGGCCTCCCACTCACGAACGGGCACGGCCGACGGGCCCTCGACCGATTCCGGTCCGCTGTCCTCTTAGGAAAGGCCGATTAGGGTGGTGTCGGCTGGAAAGAATTAAGGCGCGCGGCACGCATGCGAACCCTCCCTATGCCGGAGTTTGCTGGGGACGAAAAGGGTGGGCCCGGGCCACGCAAAGCCGTGGGCCTCCTCTGGTTCGCCGTCGCGATCGTCGTTGCCGCGGCCGCCTCTGGGGGAGGCGTCTATGTCTACACTCAATACGCGACTCACCTTGCTGTGGCGGGTATCAATTGGCAGGTGTATGTGAACAACACTTCGACGGGCTACGTGTTTAACAGCGAGGCGTCCGGCTGCCAAGCGCAGTGCCCCGCGAGTGCACAGGTAAATTCGGTCTGGATCTACACACTCGTATTCGTGTATGGCACGGCCGAATACAACTTGTCAGTGGTCAACATGACCCTGCCCCAACCCTTCCATCTTCTCGGGATTTTCCCGTCCATCCCCAAGGAGCTAGCAGCGGGCAGCGGTTCCGTTTCATTCCGCATCGCAATCCAGCTGCCCGCAAATCCCGGATCCTATTCTGTGCTCGGGGCCGTCTGGGTTGCCTAACCTCCTCCAACCGGACGGTGTCAGCTGAACTGAAATGGTATTCTCCCCGCGTGAAGGTGGGTCCGCCTTGAATTGAACCGCCAGCCGGGTGGTATCGGCTGGAAGGCAATTGGTACTATCCCGGGAAACCGATGGGCCCGGCCGGAATTGAACCGACGACCTCGACTTTGTAAGAGTCGCATCATAGCCACTAGACCACGGGCCCGCGGGCGCGAAGGGCCGCAGCAGTCATTAAGGCTTCCCGGAGGGCTCAGTCCACGTCCTTCGCAGCCGCCTGCGCGAATCGCGAAATCGCCGAATCGAGATCGGAGACCACGCGCTCGGGCGGGACGACGAGCACCACCATCGCGCGGCGCCCGATTTCCTGGATGACGACGGTCACATCGTTGGACTCCAGGAGGACGCGGTGAGGCGCGGCATGGCCCAGCTCCGTGGCGGCCGTCATGCCCGCCCCGAGGATCGCCGCGCACATGATCGAGAATGTCTCCTGGGAAACGTTCCGGGGAAGATCGGCGGCGACGATGCCACCGTCTCGATTGACGACCGCAATGGCCTCCGCCTTCGTCACGTCGCGGAGGGCGCGGACCATTTCCACCAACGCGGTCATGCCCCGCCCTCCTGTTCGAAGACGCATTCGCGACCGCCGGTGCTCACGCACTCCACTTCCGCCAATCGCACCCGGTGCTTGGTCTTCGCCTCCAGCAGCTTCGAGAGGATCCCGCGAAGCCGGTGACACGTCTCGACGTCGCCTCCGGGCAGCGCCTCGATGGAACCGCGCACGCGCGCGCCGGAATCGGTGAAGGCGACTTCCTCCGCCCAGCCCCGCTCGAGGATCACCTTCTTGCCGACGTCGAGCGGATCTTCGCCGAGGGCCAGGCTCTTCGTGACCTCCTCGGCGAGGACCATCCCCTCGCGGAAGAAGAGGCCGTGGCACGCATACGACATGACGCTCTCGTAGAGCTTGCGGACCGAATCGAGTTCTTGCTGAGAAACCTTGACGAAACGGGCCAACGGCGGCCGAACCTGAGGACCGCGTATAAAGGTTCCGCGGCTGTTATCCAGCCACTCCACTCGATGGGCCCGTCAGCCGCCGCGGCACTCCGGACACGCGAGCAGGTTCCGATCCCACATCAGATTTGTCGAGTACACTCCGCACGCCTCGCAGTGGCCTTCGATACCCTTGGCGAACTGCGACTCGAGTCCGGCCCGGGCGTACTCCCGCGTGACCTCGATCAGTTGGGGCCAGATCCGGAGGATGTCGTTCTCCGTGATCATGCCGACGAGCTTTCCTTCCTGCACGACGGGAAGCCTTCGGATCTTGCGCTGCGACATGAGCTTCGCGGCCTCCGCCACTTCCTCGTGAGGATGCACCACGACGACCGGCGAGGTCATGATGTCCCGCACGAGGACTCGGCTCGGTTGTTTGTCGGGTGCCGCGATCTTCGTCACGATGTCCCGCTCCGTCACGATGCCCATCGGCTTGCCGGTCTCGACGACCACGAGACTTCCAATCTCCCGTTCTCGCATGAGGCCCGCGGCGTCCTTCGCGGTCGCGTCGGCACGGATCGTCACCGGGGATTGCGTCATGATTTCGACGACGGGGACCCGCGCGCGCATGATCTGCCGCGGTGAATGAGAGGTCGGGGCCGATAAAGGTTGCGAGACCATTCGCACGGTGCGCGGGTCAACGAAAGAAGTCACCGCAAACTCGTTGCGAGACTCGATCGGAGAATCGCGCCGACAATGTTAAGATACGCGTCCTGTTGTCGAGGCGGATGTCGTATGCCGACCGCGAAGGCGAATGCGCGGTTCGCATCGCGCGCGAAGCCCTCGACGCTTACGTTCTGAGGCGCGTGCGACGCCCGGTTGAGATCCCCAAGGCCTTCGAGGAGAAGTCCGGAGCGTTCGTCACCCTCAACGACCATCCGAGTGGATTGCTGCGCGGCTGCATCGGCTACCCGCAGCCATTCTTCCCCCTCGTCAAGTCGATCGAGAAAGGCGCGGAAGGGGCCGCGGAGGATCCGCGGTTTCCGCGCTTGAGTCCGGAAGAGCTCGACCGCGTCACGGTGGAGGTCAGCATCTTGACCCCGCCCCAGTTGATCGAGGTGAAGAAGCCGAAAGACCTGACGAAGCACGTTGCCCCGGGCGCCGATGGATTGAGCGTCGCGCAGGGTCCATACCGCGGCCTCCTGCTCCCGCAGGTCGCCGCCGAGTACGGTTGGGACGCAGCCGAGTTCCTGTCCGAGGCATGCATGAAAGCGGGCCTCCTCGCGGACGCGTGGCTCGACCCGGCGACGCGGGTCTACAAGTTCCAGGCGGAGGTCTTCGCGGAAACCAAGCCGCGCGGTCCCGTCGTGCGCCGGACCTTGGAGGCGGCGCGTGCGGGTCATTAGCGGCCGCGTGTTCTTTCGCGGTCAGCTCGAGCCCTTGAGCATCGGGATCGACGAAGCGGGTCGGATCACCGCGATCAAGAAAACGCTTCGAGGCGACGAAGCGATCGACCATGGCGACGCGCTCATCCTCCCGGGGTGTGTGGACCTCCACGTCCACATGCGAGATCCGGGACTCACACATAAGGAGGATTTTCCGAGCGGGACCCGTTCCGCGGCGATTGGCGGCGTGACGACCGTCGCGGACATGCCGAACACCGTCCCGCCGGTGACCACGCGCACGGTCCTCGATCAGAAAGAGGCCGCCGTCCGAGGGCGGGCGACGGTAGACTATGCATTGTACGCGGCGCCTCCGGACGGGGACGCGGTCGGGCGACTCACCCCCGCGGTCGCGTTCAAAGTCTTCATGGCGGAGTCCACGGGGAATCTCGCGGTGACGGTGCCTCGCATGGAAGACATCCTTCAGGCTGCGGCGAAGAGTCCGAAAGTCGTCGTCATCCACGCGGAGGATCCTGGAAAGTTCACGAAGCAGAAAGCGACGGACTTGCGAGGCCACTCCGATGCGCGACCGAAGATTGCGGAGGAGACCGCGGTCGCGACCGTCGCGCGCCTCCGAGGGGAGGGACGGGTCCACGTGGCCCATGTCACCTGTGTCGAGGCTCTGGATCAGGTGCCCGCGAACGCGACGTGTGAGGTGACGCCCCACCATCTATTCCTCGACTCGTCGAAGCCGCTCGGCGCCAGGGGGAAGGTGAACCCTCCGCTTCGATCGCCGGCCGACCGCGAGGCGCTCTGGGAATCATTCCGCGGAGGCCGCATCGATGCGGTCGCGAGCGACCACGCGCCTCACACGCTCGACGAAAAGGGGGGGCCCTTCGAGGAGGCGCCGGCCGGAATGCCGGGCGTCGCCACGGCGTTCCCCCTCCTGATGCGTCGAACCCGAGCCGGCGAACTGGACCTCCCGCGACTCGTCTCCGCGATGGCGACTCGGCCCGCCGAGATCCTGGGGATTCCGAAAGGGACGATCGAGGTGGGCCGCGATGCCGACCTCATCGTGGTGGACCCGCGGGAGATCGAATCCGTCACGGCGAAACGCGTACAGTACAAATGCGGGTGGACGCCATTCGAGGGAATGGAAGGGTGCTTCCCCCGAGCCGTTTACCTGCACGGGGAAACCGTTGTCGAGGACCGCGAGCCGGTCTCGGAACGGCACGGCCGATTGGTCCACGTTTCGCGATAGCGACTCACGAGGCGTGCATCGCGTCCTCGATCGCGTAGTAATATTCGCCGGCGGACTTCTGCTCCCGATCCAGACGGGAGTCGAGCTTGTTGATGCGCGGCCGGTTCGTATCCGCATCGCGACGGAATGTAATCCCGACCATCTTCAGGAATCGGTTCATCCCGTCCCGCATCGGGAACGGACCTTCGCCGACGCCGGTGCGGCCCGGATCTCCGGAGAAGACCATGAGGCTGTCTGACACCATGTCGAGGAAGTAGACGTCGTGGTCTACGATGAGGCCGGTGCGGGCTTCCTTCTCCATGACGCGTCGGATGGTCCGCGCCGCCTCCATCCGCTGGTTCGAATCGAGATACGCGGACGGCTCATCGATCAAGTAGATGTCCGCATCGCGGCCGAGGCAAAGTGCGATCGCGACACGCTGCAGCTCGCCCCCGGACAATGTCGAGACATCCCGCTCAAGCATTCCCTTCACCTTGAGCGGCTGGAGGATCTCCGTCTCGAAGTAACCCGTGTCGGCTTTCTTTCCGACCGTGTTGCGGAGCAATTCGCCGACCGTGCCCTCGTAGACCGCCTCGAGGTACTGCGGCTTGTACGAGACCTGCCAACGCCCTTCGACGGCTCCCGAGGTCGGCGTCTCCTGGCCCGCGAGCATCTTGACGAACGTCGTCTTGCCCGTGGCGTTCGGTCCGACGACGCCAACCACCTCGCCTTTCCGGAGGCGTCCCGGATGGACCGTGAGCTCGAAGTCTTCGAACCGCTTCGTGAGTTCGCCGAACGTCACGAGCGTGTCGGCCTTCCAGTCGGCCCGGGGTGGGCGCGTATCGAAGCCGATCGCGCGGTCGCGGAAGCGGATGTTCTCTTCTTTCAGGTAGCCGCCGAGATACACGTTGATCGCGGTGCGCACCGGCCGCGGTTGCGCGATGATCCCGTACGCGCCTTCCTCGCCGTACATCAGGAAGACCGTGTCCGCGAGGAAATCGAGGACGGCCAGGTCGTGCTCCACGACGACGACGTACTTCTCCTTCGAGAGGGACTGGATGACCTTCGCGACCTGGAGTCGCTGATAGATGTCGAGATACGACGACGGCTC
>VBMA01000102.1 GCA_005878985.1 Methanobacteriota archaeon | reverse complement strand
GACCCTAATCAACCCGGGCGGCCGGAACGGCTTGTTCTACGGGAATCCGGACCAGCTCGGCATCCAAGCCTTGGCCTGCGTCATCGTGGCGGTCTTCGCCTTCGCCGGGTCGTACGTGATCCTGCGCATCATCAACATCTTCACCCCGGTGCGCGTCAGCCCGGCCGAGGAAGACGCCGGACTCGACATTTCGGGATTCGGCGAGGAAGCGTACGTGGGAGAGGGGAACGAACCTCAACCCACCGAATGAAAAGCGAGACCGGGTTCGGCCGACGTTTTCCCGCGTTGGTGACGCAGCGCTAGTCGCGTCGCCGCCATTTCGGGCGACGCACGAACGAATTCATTATCTCGGAACCCAGGCCAGGCCCCAAAACGGCGGGGATCGGTATGTTGTGGATCCAATTTGGGAACGTGAAAGAGGGCCGGATGAAGGATTCCCAGGAATGGACGAAGAAGAATGAAGGGCTATTCGAGAAGCACGCGCCGCCGGGCTGGGCGTATCGCGGGACGTTCGGCACGGTGCTCGGCTTCGGCACCTACGACACCGCACTGATCATGGAGTGCGGCAAGTACGGCGACTTCGACAAACTCCGGGAGCACAAGGACGAAACATGGGATCGGTTGGGGGCGGAAGCGAACGAGTTCCTCCTTCCAGGGCAGGGCCAGGCAATCCTGCTGCGCGAAATCGGTGACGTCAAGGTCATGGAGCCGCTGAAAAAGAAGAAGTGACCAGTCCGGACACCGGGAGGTCCGGCTCCGGATCTCGCGAATCGGTCAGGCAGGTACCGCTTACTCGCAAATCGGACCTGGCTACCAAGCGCTCCATGTTACAGGCTGGTCCGGAACGAGGGATTGCTCCCAGCGCGGCGCACCGATTGGAAAAATCTTCACGGTGAACGCAACCTCGGACCGGTGACCCGTGACGCTTGTGGTCTCGGAGAACATCCGTGTCTCCCCGGGGTTGAGCCGGACGTTCGTATGGCTAAACGTACCGAAGAGGGTCCCGTTGACGGGATCGTAGGCGAAGAGTGTGACGAGCTCGAAAGGCACCACCGAGCGCCCCACGTTCTGCAGGACCAAACGGGACTGGACTTCCGTCATCCCGGTCTCCGGGGAGTCGGAGACGAGACCGACGTCGGTCACGGAGATTTGCGCGGAAGCACGCTGCAGCCAAAGAATCGTCCAAGCAGCGACGCTCAAGACGACGGCGGCAGAGAGCACGATGGCGAGGACCACCCGGCGATCGGGTGCGGGCATTGGGGATGAGAACCATTCGATCGTGATTTCAAAGTTATGTTTCGTCGGGGAAAGAAGGTGTTGGGTGTCCTTTGTACCTCGGCAGCTCACGTTCGGCTTCGCCTACCGCACGTTTCAGTCCAGCCGCTCGGTGATGTACTTCTGCTTCTCCTCGGAGGGGTCGTTCACTCCGGTGAGGGTCAGCCCTGCCGAAGAGGACGCCGGGCTCGACATTTCTGGATTCGGTGAGGAAGCCTAATCGCATCCTTAGATCGGACAGATCGGAGGACAGTTGCCTCCGCCACCACCGCCACCACCGCTGGAGGCCGATGTCGTGACCGACACCACTCCGGAGAGGTTCGTGAAGGCCGTGGGACTGTTGAACACCGCCTTCACCCGGAAGTAGTACGTGGTGCTAGCCGCCAAGCTACCCACGGTGAAGCTGCTGGTCGAGCTACCGAGGAGTGAAGAGGTGAAGACAGTGCTGAAGCTCGACGAGGTGCTCCACTCCACGTAGTACCCGGTTCTCCGGCTTGCACCCGACGGGTCGACCCCTCCCGAGTGCATCCAATAGAGCGAGACGCTCGACGAGCTCTTCGACGTGGATGTGATCTTGGCCGGGTATCCCTCATTCATGAACTCGACCTTCCAGTCCAGGACCAATAGGGTCAGACCGATGACACTGACCCGCGTTGGGAGCGATATCTTCTTGACGTACGCGCGAGACCAGTAGCCGTACGTTTCGTATTCCTCGCCGGGCCAGCTATCGGTCCAGAAACCGACGAGTTTGGCAGGTTGCCCGCCAATCGTAAAGGAAGAACCGTGGTTCAGAGTCCACAAGTCGCTCCCCGCCAACCCGGCGGTGAAGATGAAACCTGCCGTCACGGTGGCGACGGTTCCGGAGATCTCTCCGTTGACCTGCAACTGCCATCCCGTCTCCCAGCCAAGGGTGTTGCCTTGGGAGAGGGTCACCGAACTTGCCTGGCGCCCGTTGAACTCGGAGAACGAGAGCGGGCCGCTCCAGACCAGTGGGGCCGTCGTGTAGACGCTGTCCGTCCGGTAGCTGTTGAGGTCACCGCCGACGCGGCTGAACGAGAGGGCCGGCATGTCGGGCGGTCTTCCCGCGTTATAGTTCGACAGGAATTTTCGCTCGATCCAGGTGTTCGTCGCAATCGGGAGGTTGATGACAAAGTCCCCGAGCCCCTGACCTACAGAGGTGGGGAAGAAGTACTTCACAACGGTGCCCGCCACGACCTTGTAGAACTCGAGTTTGTAGTCGTCGTATTGCCAGTGGGCCACGATGACAACCGGCTCGTACGTTCCGGTCGCAGAATTGTAAAAGTCGGTTCCCTGGACCTGCGTCTGAATGTCCTGCCTCGTCTCGAACGTTCGGCCCCACTGGAGCGTCACATGTCCGGAGAGCATGACTTCGAATTTCAACTCGAATTCCGCGAGGCAGACGAAGATGCAAGCGCGAAACTTGTCGCCGAACGTGACCCCTGCTCCCGCGAACGCACTCAAGGTTCCGGTGTAGGTGCCCCCCACGGTGGTCCCCGTCCCATAGAACGCGTATCCGGACGGGATGTCGGAACGGCTCGAATCGAAGGGCGGAGGAGTCAACATAGCGACGGGCACCGGGATGTCACGGTTGCCACGCACGCCTGCATAGCGAGCGAAGACGCTGTCTCCCGACCAATCGCCGGCCGCGAATCCATAGACGGGTTCGTAGAGAGTGATTGTGATCAGACCTCCCGTCGCTGCATTGCCGGGACCCGTGGAGCCACTATAGGTGATCTTAACGTCCCGCCAGGAGGCCGAGTTGCTGTAATGCAGCACGATCAAGTCGTCCCTCCCGTCGGTGTTCCAGTCGCCCGAGGTGATGGTGATCGGCTGAATCGTCGTCGACATGATCTGTACGACGGCGGACGTCAGGTCGGTGACAGGTCCTGAAGAAGCGGATTTCCGACCGAAGAGGACGTCGTAGCGATAATCCGTCGATGACCGCTGTTCCGCGAAGATGACGTCGGAATACCCGTCTCGGTCCCAGTCTCCCATGGCGACCCCGGTCGGCGTTCCCGTCACCTTGGCATAGAAGATTCCATAGGTACCGACACAGCCCCGACAACTGCTGGTCCCGGCACTGAGGACGACTCGGACATAGTACAAGGTGCCGGACTGGACGATGAGAGCCAGATCGGCCCGGCCGTCTCCATTGAAGTCTCCGGCGGCGACGGACAGGATTGCGTCGCTTGTCGTGTACACGAGCTGGTACACATATCCATCCGTCGCTCCGCCCGTGCTCGTTCGGCGCATGTCTACCTTGTAAGAGGTACCAGTGTTCGAATACTGGGATGCCACAAACGAGTCCACGTACCCGTCGCCATCCCAGTCGCCCGCCGCAAGACCCTTCAGCACGTAATAGCGAGTCGTGTAGAATGCGAGTTGATATGTCGCTCCCTTGGCGGCGAGGTCAGCCGAGGCCGGATCCGATGCCCTCAGGGTAACGCTGACATAGTTCGCGGTCGCGTCGAACAGGTCGTCCTTCCCATCCCGGTTCCAATCGCCCAACGCGAGGAACGATGCAAAGTTCGTCGAGGTCGATATCGTCGCGAAACTCGGATCGGGAGACGCAGCGACGCTGGTGAAGTATTGATGAGCCCCGGCGCCGCTGTACACGAAGTCGTCTTGGGACCGGACTCGAATCGGACGCGAGTCCAGCACGTCCGGCGTGGTCGCGGTGTAGACTGTCCCCGCCGGGTGGGCGGATGTGATGCTTTTCTCCGAAGAACCGCTGTGCGATGCCCAAGGAAGGACCAGCGGTGAGAAGCCGACGACAAGCAGTGCCACAATAATCGGGCCGAGAACGGTTCGAAGCGATTTCGTCACCTGAAGCGTAGAATGCCAAACGGTTCCTAACATGTCGCGTCCCTCCACACGTGACAGGTAGAGGATTGCCAGGGATAGGGGTATCTGCTAATTGTTCTAATATTAATACAGCTTGGGCTTCGCCTGCGGCTCGTTCCAGTACGGCCGCGTGGTGACGTACTTGAGCTTCGCCTCGAACAGATCGTTCAAGAACTCCTTCTCCGTGTCTTGCATCTTCGCGAGAATCTTGCTCGCGGTCGTCGGGCCGACGCCGTACACGGAGTTCGCATAGACCGCCCGCTTACCATAGACCGCCACGAGGTCGGCGACCTGCTTCGAGCGGGTGAGGAGCTTTCGTTCTTCATCCGTGAGGTCCAACTTCCTCATCCGCTTCGCGTATGCGTCTCGCACGGTCCACGCGGCCCAGCCGAGGACGGTCAGGAGGCGGGACTTGCAGTTCGCGCATTCCGGATGGTCCGGCATCTGGCCAATCCGGACCTCTTCGTGGAAATGCCCACACTCGAAGCAGAGGAGATGCACCGGCTCGGATGAAAGATGGAGTCGCATCCGGTCCAGAATCTCCTCTCGCTCTGCCTCCGGAGAGAAGAGTTCCGGTGCCTCGACGTAGCGACGGAGGATCGGGTAGGCGAGCGGTGTCGGCGTCTCCTCGGATCGATGAATCACGACCTCGATCTCGCCCGATCGAATCTTCCGCACGATCTCCCGGACTCTCGCGAAGTCCGCGTGGAGGAGGAGCGCTTCCCGCACCGCCTCGTCGTAGATCGGCGTGTTCGCGAAGCGGACCTCGAACGACCGCAGGTCGCCCTCGCCGACCGTGAGCCCGCGGCGGATCGCCCCGAACCGCTCCGCGATCCCTTTCATGTAATACCCGAGGGGCAGGTGGTCTGTCAGGAGAGCCTGCAGACCTCCCTCGAGGGTCTCGTCGTCGATCCGAAGCAGGTTGTCCACGAGCGCCTCGACGTCGAGCTCGCGGGTGTCGGCGACGAGTTCGTACAGGATCCGGTACGGGTCCGTCCACCAGAACCGAACGAGGTGCTTGCGGGCGAGGAGCTCCTCGATCAGGTCGCCCAAGGTAACGTTCACGACCTCGCCGAAGGAAGAATGCACGATCAGAAAACGATCGAACGCCTCGACGAGGATCCGGTCGTCCGTCGGGACGGGGGCGCCAGACTTGCGGTGGTTCGCGTGCTCCTCGACGAGGCGCTTCGCCCCGGTCTTGTTGATCGGCCACGCCTTCTCAAAGTGCTCGACCGTCTTCGGCACGCTCTCCCGGTCGAGACGTGCGTCAATCTCTTTGCGGATCCGCCCG
>VBMA01000116.1 GCA_005878985.1 Methanobacteriota archaeon | reverse complement strand
CCACGCAGGATCTCATGGCCGCGTTGAAGGCAAGCCTCGAGGCCGCGAAGGCCAGTTGAACGGATGGCGCCGTTCGACCCGTACCTCCACGTGATCAAGCCGATGCTCGCGGAGAGCCGCGAGACCCCGTTCGATTCGAAGGACCACATCTTCGAGCTGAAGTGGGACGGCACCCGGGCCCTCGCCATCGTGCGCGACGGACTCCGGTTTCAGAACCGGCGCCTGAACTACGTCGAAGCGCGGTACCCGGACCTCGCGGTCCACACGCGGAAGCCCGCGATCCTCGACGGCGAGATCGTGGTCATGAACGGGCCGCTGCCGAGTTTCGAGAAACTCCAGGAGCGGGAACGGGCGAGTGGCAAGATCAAGATCGAGTATCTCGCAAAGACCCTGCCTGCAACGTACATCGTTTTCGATGTCCTGTACGTTGGGGACAAGTCCGTCATGGGCCTCTCCCAGATGGAACGTAAGGCGATCCTGACCGATCTGGTCGACGTCGACGATCGGGTCGTCCTGAGCGACTACATCGAGGGCCGGGGGGTCGACTACTACAACGCGGTGATCGCGCGCGGCCTCGAGGGCATCATCGCGAAGCACAAGGAGACTCGGTACCAAGTCGGAAAGCGGAGCAAGGACTGGATCAAGATCAAGAAGAAGACGACCTTGGACGCCATCATCTGCGGGATCACCGCGGGCGAAGGCGAGCGAGAGGACACGTTCGGGTCCCTGATCCTGGGGGCGTACTTCGAGGGCGCGCTCTTCCACGTCGGCCGGGTCGGGACCGGCTTCTCCGAAAAGTTGCGGCGGACGCTGTTCGAACGGCTCCTTGCCTTGCGGCAAGACGAGTGTCCGTTCCCCGAGGTCCCCGAGATTGATGCCCACGTCGGCTTCTGGACGAAACCCGAGATTGTCGTCGAGGCGCACTTCCTCGAGTTTTCGAAGGACCGCCACATGCGCGCGCCGTCGTTCGCTCGTCTGCGGGAGGACAAGCGACCCGAGGATTGCGTCGTGACATTCTAGAAGGCGCCAAGCGCATCCCGACCCGGTTCGTCGGTGGACCGGTCCGTCCGAGTCGGACGATTCGACTCCTTTATCCGCAGCGAACGCGGTGGGGCCGCAGCGGGGAACCCCGATGGCGAAACTCCAGTTAACGGACGTCGAGATTTATGTGAAGGATTTGAAAGCGGCGCGAGCGTTCTATACCCAAAAAATCGGCCTCAAGGTGCGGTCGTCGATGCCGAAATGGGGCTACTTGGCGCTCGGGGCGACGAAAGGCGGCGAGGATGCGGCCCTCACGCCGTGGCAGCCGGTCCCGGAGTGGGGCCCGGAGATGTACGAGTCCCGCTTGAAAATGATCGGCGGGGTGACGGGAATCGGATTCCTCACCTCCGACCTGAAGCGGACCGTTGCGGCCCTCAAGAAGAAAGGCGTGAAGACGGCGGTCGACCGCGACGAGGGGACGTTCGGGCGGTTCACGGATCCGAACGGAAACGTCCTGTTCCTGGCGCAGCCCGCGAAGACGAAGGTCCACCGGGCGGGGCTGTCGGCCCTCGCGTTCGTGACGGTGGCATCGCGCGACGCGAAGAAGTCAGGCGAATTCTTCCGCAAGGCGTTCGGGATGCGCCAACAACGAGAGCGGGGCGAGGAAGGGGAGGAAGACTTCGTTTCCTATCAGCTCTCGCCGAAGAGCACCGCGATCACGCCCTTCACTCCGACGAAGGAAATGTACGACAACCCCGCGGACTACGACTCGGACATGGCCCATATCGGCGAGGAGACTGGGATTGGCTTCACGACGCCCGACATCTATCGGTTGCAGGAGCAGCTGATGGCGAAGGGCGTCCGATTCAAGGAGAAGGCCGAGGCTCAGGACTGGGGCGGTATCCGGGCGCGGTTCTTCGACCCGGACGACAACGTCTACACACTGGTCGAGTACAAGGCGTAGGCCAGCCAAGCCTCGAAGGAGGGCGCGGGCGCGAGGCCCGCCGTCCTTCCGCGGCTACGAACCCTTCGGCGGCAGATCCATGTCCAGCGGATCGGGCTCTTTCGGCGGCTGCGCCTGGGGCAAGGGGGGCATCGGCTCGGGCGGTGGGGCCGGTGGCCGAACCGACATCGACATCGGCATCGCCGCCGGCCGTGGCTCCTCCTTGCGTCTTCGGTAGAGCACCCATCCGACGAAGGCCAGGGCGACCGCGAGGAACGCCACGATGGCCTCGAGGATTTGGATCATTCCGAGGAGATCGCTCGCTTTCGGCGAGACGGCGCGGACGGTGACCGTGAAGGTCGACGTCGCTGTGTTCCCCGCGGCGTCGCTCACCGTGACGCTGGCGCTGTAGGTGCCCGGTCTCGCGTACACGTGGCTCGCGGTGGCGGTACTCGCCGACGAGTTGTCTCCGAAGTTCCATGAATAGGCCGTCACGCCCACGTTGTCCGTCGAAGCAAACGCGTCGAAGAAGAGGGATTGTCCTTCATCGACCGTGCGGTCGCCTCCGCCCTTCGGGACAGGGGCCAGCGTGTCGAGGACAGTGATCGCGCGGGTGTCGGTCGCGGTGTTCCCGGAGGCGTCCCACACCCTCAAGGTCGCCGTGTAGTCGCCCGGCGTCGCGTAGACATGGCTCCCGGTCGGACCTGTCGCAGTCGTTCCATCGCCGAAGTCCCAGCTATAGCCAACGACGCGGAAGTTATCAGCGGACGCGGTCCCGTCAAACGCGACCGATGTTCCTTGGTCCGCGGTCACCGCGGAACCTGCGTTCGCCGTCGGGGCGACGACGTCGAGGGTGGCCGCGTACACGTCCCAGCCGATCGCGCGCGTGTCGAGGAACGCGGCGAACACATCTCCCACGGAGTCGACGGCGATGCTCGGATAGTCTTGGTAGTTGCTGAGCGAATCGTCGTTCACCTTCGTGTTCTGGCTCCATGTGGTCCCGTCTGTCGACGACGACGTGTAAATGTCGTAACTTGACGAGCCGCCGGTGCGGTAGTCGGCCCAGGCGAGCTGGATTTTGCCAGCGTTCGCCGAGATGCTCGGGTTGATCTGCGGCGCGATCCCTCGGTCGTCGTTCACCTGCACCTTCGCGGAGAACGTCGCACTCCCGCTCGACAGCCAAGCCTCCAAGATGTCCGGGGCCGTGTTCTGGTTGCGGTAGTCCGTCCAGGCGACATAGACGGTGCCGGCGGCGTCGATGGCGATCGTCGGGTTGCGCTGGTCAACATTGCCGGCGTCGCCGTTCACGTACGTGTTCAGCGACCACGTGGCACCGAAGTCAAGCGACCTTGTGTAGTAGATTTCCGGACTCCCGCGGGGGTCTCGCCAGACCGCGTACACGTTCCGATTGGGGGCGACGGCAATCGCGGGCGTGCTTTGCTCGGCGGCGCCGGGGTCATCGTTCAGACGCACGCTCGGGTTGAAGCTCAGCCCGCCGTTCGTCGAATTCGCGTAGTAGATGTCCGGGCCCGTGATTGGTGTGCGAGTGTCCGTCCACACGACGTGGACCAAGTGCGGATTGACCGGATCGACTGCGAGGCTCGGCTCGGACTGGCTGTTTGTCGTGACGTCGTTCACGCGGACGTTCGCGGAGAAGCTCGATCCGCCGTTGATCGACTTCGAGAAGTAGATATCGTTCGTCCCGCCCCGTGTGTCCGTCCACGCGATGTAGATGTTGTTCGCCGGATCCAGGGCGAGTCGGGGTTGGGCTTGTGCAACGTTCCCGATGTCGTCGTTGACCCGGAGCGGCGTGGACCAGGTGCGGCCTCCGTCCGAGGATTTCGTGAAATAGATGTCATCGCCCCCGGTGTTGCCCGACCAGCCAGCAAAGGCCAGGTACGCGACCCCATCCGTTCCTGCGGCGATCGAGGAAGGCGGTGCGGCGAACGAGGCTCGGTACACGGGTGGCACGTCGATCTGAACGCTCGGGCCCCAATACGGGGCTGGGGGCGCGGCGGCGGCGGGCGGCGTGAGGAACGCGAACAACGAGACCGCGAGGAGGGCGGTCACGATTCCGATCGGAAGCGTTCGACGGACGCGGGACGCAAGACGTTCAGGCACTCTCGACATCGTGGGGGCTCCCGAGGCTCCCGCGGTTCTCGCCAGACTATTTAATCGGCTTGAGCCGGGTATCGAAATCGAAAACAAGACGCGAGTGCGTGGCGAGACCGCCTCGCGGTCGATCCGGGCCCCTTCCATTGCAGGCTCCGATAGCTTCATTCCGCAGAGGGCCCTACCAACGAATCGGGAGAGGTTGTGGGAGCGTCGTCGCCGGAGTCTATCAGCTCTTCGCCGGAGGCGTTGCGAGGACCGGACTCCCCGACGCTGGCGGAACGGTTCGTCCTCGCGTTCCGACTTCCGTACCCGGTCGCCTGCTTTCTCGTCGGGTTCTTCCTGTTCGGGGTCCTGGACGTGGCCCTTAGTAAATATGCGGAGACGGCGAATCTCGCGCCGACCGTCGCGAAGACCCTTGCGCCCGTTTCCCTGTTGACGGATCTCCTGGTGGCCTATTCGTTCTACGCACCGCGCTACATGCGTCGCCGACTCGTCGAAACGGGACGCGCGCTCTCGAACCTGCTCCCGGACCGCGACGCGGACTTTCATCGAATCTTCGCGGAGGTCGCCGCTCCTCGGCCTCAGGTAGTCGCCTGGATGCTCTTCCTCGTCGCGCTCCTCGCCGCGTTCAGCGTTCCCGCGATCCTGGGCACCGGCCCTTCTCCACTCGTGTTCAACGCCGGCGCGGGGACCGCCCTCGAATTCGTTGCGGGGGTCTTCAGCATCGTGTCCCTCGCGGTCGCCACCTTAGCGCTGTCCTCGGTCGTCTGGACGTTCTGGAGCATTTCGCTCGGCATCCATCGATTCGGACAGGCCCCGCTCGCGCTGCGCCCATACTACGAGGATCCGTTTCTGGGTTTGAAATCGCTCGGCGCGTTGTCGCTCTCCCTTGCCTTCTCCTATTTCAGCTTCATCGGACTGTTCCTCCTCGTCCTGTCCGCGTCGCCGGGGACGCCCACGACCGCCGACGTCGTTGGCGTCGGCGGGTTCTTGTCCGGCTTGGTCCTCCTCGGCCTCGTTTTGTTCTTCCTGCCGTTGCGAGGGCTCCATCGACGGATGGTCGATGAGAAGCGACAGGAGATGGTTCGACTCCGGCCGAAATTGGGCCCCATCTACGAGGAGGGCGCCAGTCAGCCGCAGGATGTCGCGCACCTCGTGCGAATCGACATGATGGATCGAAAGGTCGCGGCCATGGCGATCTGGCCTTACGATGTGGGAATCTTGGGGCGGCTGTCCGCGATCACGTTGTCTGTGATTGCCATCCTGCTATCCCGGATCATTGCACTCATCTTCCATATCTAGTATTGAGTCGGCGGATCGGCGGCGGGCCAGAGCCATTGATTTAATGCCTTCAGCGCGGCTCCCCTCGGCGGGGTCGGCATGGCAGGAGGAGAGGTCGTCGTCGAGACGTTCGATTCGCAGGTGCTGCGGGGCAATCCGTTGCGGGACCCCACGAAGCGGGATGTCGCAATCTACCTGCCACCCCGATACGATTCGACCAAGCGATATCCCGCGGCGTATGGAATCGTCGGATACACCGGGACCGGCAAGATGCTCCTGGGCGTTGATCCGCTCGGCGAGGACCTGAAGTCGAAGCTCGACCGCCTCGTCCAGACTGGGAAGATGGGGCCCATGATCGTCCCGCTCGTCGACTGCTTCACCCGGGTGGGAGGGAACCAATACATCAACTCGAGTGCGACGGGTCGATACGACGACTACCTGCGGAAGGAGCTGGTGCCCTTCGTCGAATCGAAGTATCGCGTTTCGCGCCGGGGGATTTGGGGTAAGTCGTCCGGAGGCTACGGCTCGATCGTTCAAGGGATGCTGCATCCAGACACCTGGTCCGCACTGGCGGATCACTCCGGGGACGCCCTGTTCGAATTCTGCTACATCATGGACTTCCCGAAAGCCCTCGCCGCATTCCGGCGGCACGGCGGCCCGGCGAAGTGGTTGCGATGGTACTGGCGGGAGCCGAACCGAAGGCGGGCAGAGATGGAGCCGGTCCTGAACACGATCGGGATGGCGGCCCACTACTCGCCGAATCCACGGAGCAGGGAGATGGGGATCGACTTCCCGTTCGACCTCGAGACGGGGGAATGGCGACCCGAGGTCTGGCGGCGCTGGCGCGCGTGGGATCCGGTGAACATGGTGGATCGATATGGCTCGAGACTCCGTCGGCTGCGGCTCGTGTACATCGACTGCGGGACGCAAGACCAATACAACCTGATTTGGGGCGCACGGACCTTGCACCGGAAGCTCCTCGACCGGCACATTCGACATGTCTATGAAGAGTTCGAAGACACCCATTCCGACATCGACTACCGGTACGACGTGAGCCTGCCTCTCCTCTGGAAGGCTTTGACAGGCTGATCCGATGGAAATATCCCCGCCTTCCCCGTCGCGCCGGACCCTGAGGCGATTCTCCATCGTTCTCGGAACCGTCGGAGGAGCCCTCGACCTAGGCGTCGGCCTGTTGATCCTCGCGACCGGTCCGATGGCATCCTCGGCCGCAATGGGCGTCACGGTAGCCTATCTCGGAGCGACCCTTCTGCTCCTGCTGGGAGGCGTCATCCTCGGCAGCACGGTCCAGATGATCGGGTCGCGCAAGACCCCGAGGCGTCGAAGCGAAGGATTCCTGATGTTCGTGTACGGAGTCCTCATGCTGGTGGCTGGGGCGACCATGATCGGCCGATTGTTTCCTACGATGCAGGCCCCCGACGTCTCCGGGGGCGCGATGATCGGGGTTGGCGTGGCCATGCTCTACCTCGGCGCGACGATGCGGCGGGTTCACATGTCCTTCCGGTGAGGCGGCGGTGCGGTCGGCCAACTCAAGGAACTTATCCGGTCCACGGGCATCCCCGGCCCCATGCTCCCATTGTCGAAGGGACGTCGATTCGAGCACGGGCTTTCATTCCTCGCGACCCTGGCCTTCCTGGGCGGTTTCTTTGGTGCGCGACTCTTCCACCTCGCGTTCCCGAGCCTCGAGATCATCACCTCCCAGGGAATCCACTTCCATCATTTCTGGTACGGACTGACGATGATGGGGGTCTCCGGCTGGCTGGGCATCGTGGACAACGACGAGAAGCTCGCTCGCGTCTATGCGGTCGTCTTCGGCGTCGGGGCCGGGTTCGTCGGCGACGAGGTCGGCCTGCTCCTGACCTTCGACAATTACTATTCCGAGCTCACGTTCGAGTTCCTGGTCGCCGCGCTCGCCTTTGTAATCCTCGTGGCCTTGATGATCCGGTATCGCAAGCAAATCCTCGAGGAGGTCTTTCACCTGAGCCGTGGCGAGAGGCTCACCCATGTCGGGGTGTTCCTCATCGGATTCTCAGCGATCATGTTCGCGTTCGACACGTGGGAACTCGGCGTTCCGCTAATCCTCGTCGGAATCGCTCTGTTCGCTTGGGGATACCGCCGAGAGCACGGAGCCGCTCGGAAAAGCGGGCCTGAAGCCTGAAGCGAGGAAGCCGGCGAACGCCCTTTCCGAGGCCAGAGGGGCCATTTCATCACCCTCGAGAGTCGGAAAGTCGCCTGGCGCCACCAAGGGAGATTCGTGAACCCGCAGGGTCTCGAGGAGTTTCTCCCGAACGAATGGGAGGAGCCTTGGAGATGCTGCCGCGCGGATGGGCCCGCGAACCTGGCCCCGGTCGTCGACAGCGAGAAGTCCGACTCCCTGCGCCTCGAACGTCCAGCGCTGGCGATATGCCCGGGATGCGTCCGCCAGCGGCATCGCAACCCAAACGAGGTCGGCTCCGAGTTGGTAGGCGATTGCCTGGCGTAGTGCCTCGACCCATCGATGCATTTTCATTTCGATCGCGGCGACGGTCGTCCCACGCGAGCCAACGAGATCGGCCCGACGACCGAGAATTGGAACCTCCATTCGAACATCAAATCCTTCGTGGCAGAGCCACGTCGCTACCGGTTCGCGTAGATCCGACTCAACGCCGAAGGCCACGGTCCGTGGATGCGGCATCAATGGAAAATCTTGATTGCCGGTCGAGCGAACGATTTCCACCGCGAGATTTCGACATGCTGCATTGAGTGATGGTGGCGCCGGAGGGGTACCTGATTCCTCCATGCCGCCGGGTCAATGTCCGACAGACGGTGGACTAAATTGAGGTACACGGAGAGCAGCCGGTCGTCTCGTCCCATCACGCGGTGGGCAGCTCCTTCACGAATTGTCGATCGAAGGCATTCGCGTCTGAGCACGGATTGACCGGACCCGGAGGGATACGCGGTTCCTCCATGTGGACGTGTCAATGTCCGACGGAACTGCGGACGAGTCGCGTTTCGCCGAGAGCAGCCGGTTGTCCCATCCTCGCATGAGGAGGACCATTTTGGTCTCCTCCCTTTCCCCTTTCTTCGAGAGCGGTTCAAGTCCGGCCGGACTCATTCGAACCGTGTTTCCGCCCCGCACTCAGCGCATGCGCCCATGGCTCACCTTCACGGCACGATTGAACGGGGCTTGTCGAGGAGTTGCGGGCTGCCCGCTGAACTCCAGGATTCGTTTCTTGGTGAACGCTAGGCAATCAGCCGAGGCGTCGATCCCGACGGCTTTCCTCCCGAGTCTCAGTGCGACCACTGCCGTCGTGCCGCTCCCGACGAAAGGATCGAGCACTGTTCCGCCTCGCGGGCATGTCGCTCGAATTGGCAGCTCAACCAACGCTTCAGGAAACACGGCATAGGGATTCTCAGGAAAGTTGGAGTCCTCCATTTGAATGGTCCAGACATCCGTCGGCACGCTGCCCCCCGGAGCCTTCACGACGCCATTCGTCCCCCAAATCGGTGGCGATGGGGGCTTTCGGATCGCATCCATGTCGTAGTATGCGTCTTTGCTTTTCACAAAGTGAAAGAGCAGCTCGTGGGCAGGAGTAAGTCGGTCCTTGGCCGCGTTAGGGACATGATCGGGCTTGTGCCAGATCACCTCGCTCCTGATTTTCCACCCTATTTCCCGCATTGCGAATGCAACTCGCCACGGGATTCCCAGCCATTCCTTCCGTTCGCACTTGTCATCGAGATTGAGCCAGTAGCTTCCCGTGGGCCTTGTAACACGGTACAACTCTCTCCCGACGGACGCGAGGGCGTCAACGTATTCCTCTAAGGTCTTTTCGCTTCCGATTTCGTGGATGGTGTCGCCGACGTGCCGACGTCCGCTGTAGTATGGCGGGCTCGTGACGGTACAATCTACGCAATCATCAACCAGGGTTCGGAGTACTCCTCGGGCGTCTCCAAGCAAAAGCCTGCAGTCCCGGTTGGCGAAGACGGAAGATACCACGTCGAACGTAATCACGGTCAGACCCATACTCTTTTGCGGCCGCGAGACGCGTATTGGCTCTCACCCGAACGTGCAATCGACGGTGACCTCGACTCTATTAACGCTCGAGGTGCACGGGGCTTCCCGCTGCTTCGGTAGCGGTTGGCTCCGGAGATTCTCGGCACATTTGCGTGTGGTCGTGAACGCCGATGAGGTTGCCGTGGTATTCCCGAAGGATTACGACGAACGACTTGCGTTCGGCCTTGTTCCCATAGCCCCCATTTTCTCGGAGGAGACATACCTTGCGTACCGTCTATCGGCGGCTCAGGCTATTTCTAGGGCCCGTGCGGTTGGCCTTCCTTGGGGCGTGCAGCATGAACTCCAGTGAAATCGTCCACGGACCGAATTTGCGACAAGCCGCCCTCATCACGGTAGTTGGGTATCTCCTCGGCTTCGGAGTGCCATTCGTTTCGTTCTACGTCCTCCCGAAGATCTTCGTCGTGAACAGCGCGGCCCAAACCAGCCAAAACATCCTCGCGAACCAAGGTCTCTTCGTTGCCGCAATCTTTGCAATGCTGCTGAACTTCATTGGGGACGTCCTAGCCGCGTGGGGACTCTACGTTCTCCTTCGTCCAGTCAATTCGTCCATCTCAATGCTGGCCGCGTGGTTCCGGGTAGTCTACGCGACGATCGGGATAGCTGCCCTACTGAATCTCGTGACCGCGTACGGGTTGCTGACGCGGCCGGATTATCTAATGGTTTTCGGGCGGGGTCAACTAGATGCCCAAGTGCAGCTCGCTGTGGATTCGTTCAATTTCCAGTTCGCGTTCGGCCTCACCGTCTTTGGGGTTTACGTCGTGATCCTGGGGTTGCTCGTCATCAAGTCGGGGTACATTCCGACGTGGCTAGGAGTCGTGCTCGTGATCGACGGCGCAGGGTGGATCATCATGGAAGCGGGCCCCTATCTTCTCCCACAGGTCAATCTGGGGTTCCTCATCGTCACGTCATTCGGGGAACTGCTCCTCCTGGCCTGGCTTATCGGCTGGGGCACAAGGCTGAAAGAACCGAATCAGGATGCCACGGCCCCACCGGGATCGTCAGACACGGCATGACCGAAAACGACCACCTCCTCGGACGCGTCCCAATGGAGGAATAGCGGACCCGGAGGGATTCGTGGGTTCTCCATATGGGTACGTCATTGTCTGACAGAACAGCGCACGAATTGAGGCACGCCACAAACAGAAGGTCGTCCCGTCCCAGCATGAGGAGGACCAAACGGTTCTCCTCCCCTTCCCCTTTGTGCGACATCCATCCCAGGCCGATTCACTTGAGCCAACGCGGAGGAACTGAACGCTTCTTGCAAAGCGACCAGGGGGCCAATGAAAAAGAGTTGGATTCCCCATCGGTTCCACCGATTAGAGGTAACGTTTCCTCGCACGCACGCGATTCTGTCTGGGTGAACCGCCCCGGTCGGGATTCGAACCGGATCGGGTTGGGGTCCGGACGGACCCTCTGCGGCCTGAGGCTGACTCCAGCACCTTAATCGGTTCCGCTGTGCGAAGCCCCCGCGAGGGCTGCGATTCCCTCGAGCGGAATCGGAAAGTTCGCGACCCGATGCTTCAGCTCATATTCGAGTTCGTAGAGGGCTTTCTCCATCGCCCACCCGTGGATGAGGCGGCCGGCCTCCTTGGCGTCGCGGGTGTGATGAAGCGTAGAATGAGAGAGGTAGGTGCCCGTAAACCGTCCGACCATG
>VBMA01000115.1 GCA_005878985.1 Methanobacteriota archaeon | reverse complement strand
TGAAGCCGAACTCGCGCCGCCCGAAACGGTCTGGGAGCGTCGGCTTGGATCGATCGTAGTAGCGGTGGAACTGCATCTTGAGGAACTGCGTCGTCGCCTCCTTCGCGCGATCCGGAACCGCCACAGTGGGCTGCCATCCGAGTCCCGCCCTTAAGGATTCGCGGCGGGTCTGCGGAGCGTCCAAGCCAAATCCGAAATACGAGAACCTCGGTGCGGCGCTCGATGGACCGCCGAATCGTGGCCTGGGCCGAGATCTCGCTGGTGTTTCTCGCCCTGTACCTCGGTGTGCCGCTGGCAGGCCTGTCAATTGACCGCGGACTCGGCCTCGCAACGCTGCCGACGTTTGTCCTCCTCGTGGGATTCTTCTTCCTCTTTGTAGGCCTGGCGGGACTTGCCTGGTGCTTCTCGCTGTTTGCGGGAGCCCTGGGCACTCCGAACCCGAGGCTGCCTCCGAGCCGACTCGTCACCTCCGGACCGTACGCCTGGACCCGGAATCCCATCGCGGGCTCGCACTTCCTCGCGGTCCTCGGAGTCGCCCTGGTCATCGGCTCCCCCGGCGCCGTCTTGGTCGTCTTCCTGCTGGGGATCCCCGCGAACCTCTTGATCCGGCACGAGGAACGGACCCTCGAACTCCGGTTCGGGGCGGAATACCGGGCGTACCGAGAATCGGTCCCGCGCTGGATCCCGCGGCGGCCGAATCGTCACAGGTGAACCGACACGTTCACGCTGGCGTTGGGCCCCACCGGGGCAGCCCGGAGTTGCTCGAGGTGGACAACCTCGACCGGCACGCCGGCCAGATGATGCACAAGGCCGTCCACGTGGCCCTCCCCGACGACGGCCACGATGCCCCCGCGAGATTCCTCGAGCTGTCGCAAGGTTCGGGCCATCACGGCATCCCGCTCGTCGATCAGGATGCGTTTCGCGGTCGGAAGTTCCGTCGCAAACTCGCGGAGAAAACTCTGCTCGTCCCGGTAGAACCGCTGCAGCTCGGCCTCGACCCGTTCCTTCCGAGTGAACAACGCCCCGAGTGCGGACGCGAGGAGGCGGACGCGCTCGCGGAACGACATCTCCGCCCAGACGCGACGCAGGACGCCGCGAGAGTCCTCGTCGATGAGGACGATCTCGCTGCCGATCTCCTGGGCAGCCCGCGCGGCCGCGACCATCTCGTCTCCGACTTGGACGCCGTACTGGTCGGCAATCCGGACCTGGAACTGGGCGAGCAACCCAAGGATGGACCAGCCCCGGCGT
Source organism: Methanobacteriota archaeon (assembly GCA_005878985.1). Lineage (GTDB taxonomy): Archaea > Thermoplasmatota > Thermoplasmata > RBG-16-68-12 > RBG-16-68-12 > RBG-16-68-12. The sequence continues at coordinate 4,387 of VBMA01000115.1, read as the reverse complement.
CGCGGTTCGCGGCTCATGATCGCCTGGTAACGCGCCGGATCCAGTTCGAGGGCGACGACCTTCGGTCGTCGGGCCATGACTTCCGCTCGGATGGCGGCGCCGATGTCGAACACGTGGCCGACGCCGAGCAGCGTGATCATTCTTGGCCCAACGAAGGGGCGCTCGACTATAACGGTTTGTAGGCGGGGAGCCGTCAAATCCGTTTGAACTCGATCTTGCCGGGCATCGTCGACATCAGCAGGTCCTTGGCGTACGCGACCTGCCCCTCGTCCTTCTTCCAAAAGCTGTGCGTGAACATGAAGCGGATCTTCTTCCCCGCCGCCCAGAGGGACAGGGTCGGCATCGTGACCATGCTGATGCCCGCGTTGAACTCCCCCCGTTCGACGGCCGCGAGGGGCACGTCGAAGTTCTTCTTGTTCGAAGTCAGAATCTGGTTCAGGTCCATTCCTCCGTACTGCGCACGTCGTGCGTCCTGACCCTTGAGCGAGACGGCGGTTCCGATGAGGCCTCCGGCAGCCCCGGCGAGCCCCGAACTACCGATTTTCGCCGCGACGATCCGACGGTCGGTGACGATCAAATCGTAATCGGTGAGGCCCAACCTCGCAGACGGCAGGATTCCTCGAACTTGCTCCCCCGCGCCCATCGACATGGTCAGAGGAATGCCGTCCTCGATATACGAACCTTGCGCGGGCGCCCCTTCAGTGGCTCGTTCGCTCGCGGACCACGCGTCCATACATGCGGACGATCTCATCGGCACGGACGCGGCCGTAGCGGACCGTTCGTTGCCGGGTGCGGATATGGTGGACGACCGCCCGGCCCTTTCCGAGGTCCACGATTTCGCCGATTTCGAATTCCTCATCTGGCGCCGCAAGGACTTCGTGCGGCACGGTCCGGTTCCCTTTGTTCACGGAGAATTTGACTCGCACGCGGTCGATCCGTTTCGCCCAGACGGTGGCTACTTCTCTCGCCCGCGCGGCGGCGACGCGCCGTCCGTTCGCCTCCACCGCGGTGACCTCTATTCGGGAGTCCCCGAGATCGAGCTCTTCACCGACCGTGACGTTCTCCTCCGGCGAGAATTCCAGCGATGTCCGTTCGGACTTGTCGAGCCAGGATACGATGAGCGGGATCTCGATCGGCTTCGGCTCCCGCGTGACGACCGTGGAGACGCGTCCGCAATTCGGACACTTCACGGTGCCTTCGAAGACGATCTCGTCTTTGCCGCCGATCTTGCCTCGGAGGATGCGGTGGGGCACCTCGGCGCCGCATGCTTCGCACTTCAGGACCAGGGCACTCGGAGCGGCCACAATGCGTCGAACGCGAGGACGGAGAAAAGGATTTGTGGTCCCTAGAGACGTCGATGCCAACCGCAGTCGCTCGTGATTCGACCGAACCGCCGTCGCAAGGGCCCGGCGCATCGAGGACACCGGGCAGCCCGGACGAACGAATCGGTCCATGCGTCCCGGGTCTCTGGCAGATCCGCGCGTTCCGCTTCGTGGAGGATGCGCTGCAGTTCGGGCGAGGTCGCGAGGTCCTCCAGGCTATTGACCGGGACGAGGCGTCCACGACCGCCGCGCAACGGGATGCGCATGAAGAACGGTGCAGTCGCGAAGCCGAACACGAGCGCTCCGACGTGGGCCTCCCATGCGATGCCGAGGGGCCCGAGGAACCCGAGCAGACCTTCGAGCGCGAGGAAGATCACGACGACCTCGATGACGAGGAAAGATGGGACCCCAGGGATCGGCAGGAACAGGGCAATCCGGTCCCGCGGGTAGAGCCGTCCGTACGCGCCGAAAGCCGCGAAGATCCCTGCCGACGCTCCGACGAGTAGGACCGTGACTCCGAGGTGAACGAGCAGGAAGACGAGCGCCCCAACCGCGCCGCCGACGAAGTACACGATCGCCCATCTCCGGCTCCCGATCCGCTCCTCCAGGGTGGGTGAGATCAGGATGAGTCCGAGGAGGTTCAGGAAGATGTGCGTCTCCGAGGCGTGCACGAACTCGAACGTGATCCACGTCCAGGGCGCCGGCGGCGAGCCTCGCGCGGCGAAAAGACCGAGATCGAAGACCACTGGTGAGGAGAGGACGAACCCGAACGCGGAGGTCGCGACTTGCAGCGCGTAGACCACGAGAATCGCGACGGCGAACATGAGCGAGAGGGGCGCCTTCCGGACGAAGCCGTAGGCGGTCGCAAGGACGATGACCGCGATTGCCGCGAGGGAGGCGGGGTGCACGGCCCGGCCATCCGCGGCACCGGCTTAACAGATGCGGCGGTCACACAAACTTGTCGAGGACCGCGGCGATCTTCTCGGCCGCGTGGCCATCCCCGAACGACTTCGACTTCGTGCCGGATGGATTGAACTTCTCGATCGCGTCGAGGATGTCCGCGGTCTCCGTCCCCACGAGGGCGTTCCAACCGTCCTCCACGGTCTCGATCCACTCGGTCTCGTCGCGGAGGGTGACGCACGGCACGCCGAAGAAATACGCCTCCTTCTGCACGCCGCCGCTGTCCGTGACGACCTTCGACGCCCCCATCAGGAGCGCGATGAAATCGAGGTAGTCGACGGGCTCGATCGCTTTCACCTTCGCCCGCAACGTCTCCCACAGGCCGAACGCCTCGAGGTTCTTCCGCGTGCGCGGATGGATCGGGAAGACGACGGAGCGGCCGGATCGGACCAATGCGTCAACGATGCCGTCGAGCGTCTCGCGGTTGTCCACGCTCGCGGGCCGGTGCAGCGTCACGAGGAGGTACTCTCCTTTCTTGACGCCGAAGCGCTCGGTGATGTCCCGCGAGCGGGCCGCCTGGGCGCTCTGCAGCGCGACGTCGTACATCACGTCGCCGACGAGGTGCACGCCGTGGATGACGCCCTCGTTGGTGAGGTTGTCGACCGCCGTCTGCGTGGGACAGAACAGGAGCGCGGATAGGTGGTCCGCGACGACGCGGTTGATCTCTTCGGGCATCGACCGATTGAAGGACCGAAGGCCGGCCTCGACGTGTCCGAGGGGCCGCCCCATCTTCGACGCGACGAGCGCGCCCGCGAGGGTCGAGTTCGTGTCTCCATACACGAGCACGAGATCCGGTTTCTCTTTCTCGAAGACGTCTTCGAGGCCTCGCATCATTTCGGCGGTCTGTCGCGTGTGAGTCGCGCTCCCGACGCCGAGGTTGTAGTCGGGCCGCGGCATGTCCAGGACCTCGAAGAACACGTCGGACATGTTCTCGTCGTAGTGCTGGCCGGTGTGGACCAGAATCTCCTCGTGGTGCTGGCGGATCTCTCGGCTCACCGGCGCGGCTTTGATGAACTGCGGGCGTGCGCCGACGACGCTCGCGATCTTCACGGAGCGTAGGAGCGGGCGCACCGCATATAATGATATTGTGCAAAACGAACGTGGCTGCTGCTCAAGAGAGAAATGAGGGGTCGCGTCATGTGTCGGAAGACAACGCCGTGCGATGTCCGCTTCGTTGCCGTGCTGGTGGGCGACACCGCGGTCGCAGCGGTTCTCCAACTCAGGCCTCGGATTGAAACCTTTATGCGCGGCGGTCCCTTCCGAGCGATTCGTGAGAGTCGCGGTCATCGGCCTCGGCTACGTCGGCTTGCCCTTGGCGGCCGCCGTCGCCGCGACCGGCGCGAATGTCGTTGGCATCGACATTGACCCAGATAAAGTAAAGGCCATCAACGCCGGAGAAAGCCCCCTCCGTGGACGAGAGCCCGGCGTTGCGGAACTCGTGGGAGAACAGGTTTCAAAAGGCCGCCTCCGGGCGAGCCTCGAGGCCACCGCGGCCGCGAACGCGGACGTCGTCGTGGTCTGTGTCGAGACACCCATCGATCCGACGACCCACGATCCATCGTACAAAGCGTTGAAAGCCGCCCTCGCCGGCCTCGCGCCGATTGTGAAGCGAGGGGCGCTCGTGTCAATCGAGTCGACCTTGGCGCCGGGGACGATGGAAGGCGTTGTTCGACCCGCTCTCCAGCGGGGTTCGAAGCGGACCGTTGGCCGGGATCTGTATCTGGTCCACTGCCCGGAGCGCCTGACGACCGGAAAGCTCCTCCATCATCTCGCGGAATTGCCGCGCGTCCTCGGAGCGAACGACGCGGCCTCGGCACGAAAGGCACTGGCGTTCTACGGACGATTCGTGAAGGCCGAGATCCATCCGACGGACTGGACCACCGCGGAGGTCGTGAAGACCGCAGAGAACGCGTACTGGGACGTACAGATCGCCTTCGCGAACGAGGTGGCGCTGATCAGCGAAGAGCTCGGCGTGGATGCGTACCGAGTCCGGGATCTCGTGAACACGTGCCCGTATCGGATGATGCTGCTCCCCGGAGCAGGCGTCGGCGGCCACTGTATTCCCAAGGACCCGTGGCTCCTCATCGCTCCCGCGGTCCAGTCGA
>VBMA01000114.1 GCA_005878985.1 Methanobacteriota archaeon | reverse complement strand
AAACGGCACAGAAGTTGAAAGCCGCCGGCGCCCGGGCGATCGACGTCGGCGGCCTCGGGGGGACCTCGTTCTCGGCGGTCGAACATTACCGTGCGCGGAAAGAGGCCGCGAGCCTGAAGGAACGCCTCGGCGCGACGTTCTGGAATTGGGGCATCCCGACTCCTGCTTCGATCCTCCTCGCCGACGTGGGTCTGCCGCTGGTTGCGACCGGGGGCGTTCGAAGCGGTCTCGACGTCGCGAAGGGAATCGCCTTGGGGGCCACGATGGCCGGGATGGCGAAGCCGATGCTCGAGGCCGCAAAGGTCTCCGCGGATGCCGCGATCCAAGAGCTGCGCGCGGTCGTCGAGGAACTGAAGGCGGCCATGTTCCTCACCGGTTCGACGTCGATCGAAGCGATGCAGGAGCGTCCCGTCATCGTGAGTCCTCCGACCGCGAGCTGGCTCGAGGCCGGAGAGGCGTGAGCGATGTCGGCCCTTGCGACCACGTCTGCGGAGGACCGACTCGAATCCCTCCTGAAACCATACCGCGAGCGATCGAACGCCCACATCCAGGCGATTTGGGAGGAGTTCGCAGCAGAACATCCCGTCGGCGCATTTCCATCGAGCCGGACGATGCGGGACAACTCGCGACTCTTCATGGCGGGAAAGCGGTACCGGTACGCCCTCGCCCTCGCGGGATATCAACTTCTGACGGGAGAGCCACCGTCCCGCGGCCTCGAGCGCGCCGCGACATGGCTCGAGTGGTACCATCTGTACACCTTGTTCCTGGACGACATCATGGACGAGGACGTCCGGAGACGAACGCTCGCCAGCGCATGGGCCACGGACGCGAAGCTGTATCGCGGCCCCGGTGCGGACCGCCCTGCCATGGTCTTTCGGACCCAGCGCCATCGATACGGCGTGTCCCAGGCGATCCTCGACGCGCTGCGCATCCGATCGCTTGCCGAGCGGGCCATTGAGGGCGCCACGGACCTCCATCCGTCCGTCCGGCTCGAGCTCCTCTCGGAGTTGACCCAAGTCGACCTGATTCTCAGCGATGGCCAGGGACTCGATATCGACTTTGAGCGAGCGAATCGAATCCCCGAGGCGGATTACGTGCGGATGAGTGAGGCGAAGACGGCTCGTCTGTACCTCGGCGCCGCCGCGACCGCGGCGATCGCGGCCCGTGCGTCGTCCGAAGATCGCGCGGCGCTCGAAACGTTCGCGCGACACTTCGCGATTGCGTTCCAAGATCGCGACGACCTTCTCGGGGCCGGCGTCGTCGAGTCTCGAATCGGTGGATCGGCCGAGGGTGACATTCGGCAGGGGAAGCGGACCCGGCTTTTCGTCCTCGCAATGCAACGACTCGCCGCGAAGGATCGACTGGCGTTTCTCCGAGCCTACGGACGCGGTCCGCGCACGACGAAGGACGATATCCGAAGCGTGCGGAGTCTTCTTCGGAAGAACATCGTCGCGACGATGGACTCGCGCATCGCCGATCATCTGGTCGCCGCGCAGCGAGCCCTCGAACGGCTCCCTTCGAAGGACCCCGAGGCGCGGCGGCTGCTCGAGACGCTCGTCGACGCACAGCGGAGCCGCGTGCGCTAATCCTCCAGTCCGTGGGCGGTAATCCGGAACGCCGCGCGGGCGCCTTCCTCGCGGTGTCGATGTTTCATGAGAACCGCGGCCCGCGTGCTGATCCCGGTCCGCTCGAGGCGAACGATCGTCTTCGCGTTGTGACTGAGCATGTGGCCGCCGAGCGGCATGTACAGGCCCGTGTCGATGTCCGTATACACTTGCGACGTCACGACGACCGGGATGCCCCGGACGCGGGACGCGCGCAAGAGCTTCGCAATCTGTCGGGTGAGTCCGTATCGCTCGTCCCGCCGGGTCTCGTCCCGCATCGTGAGCCGATAGTGCATCGTGATGCTGTCGATCACGATGAGTCCGACCTCGGGATTGCCGTCCGCCAGCTTCACGGCCTTGTCAATCAGCTTCTCCTGTTCCTCGAAGCTGTACGGTTCGGAGAAGAGGATGTTCTTCGCGACGACATCGAAATCGTCGCCGCAGATTTGCTGGAGGCGATCGAGCGACACGCCCTCCGTGTCGATGTAGATCACCTTGTGTCCCGCGCGCACGACATTTCGCGCGAGCTGCAAGCAGAAATTCGTCTTGCCGCTCCCCGCCTCCCCGTGCAGGAGCGTGATGCAACCTTCCTCGACTCCCCCGCCCAGGAGGTCGTCCAGGGCCCGACAGCCCAGGGCCACCTTCATTTGCATCGACAAAGTCCCGGCGCCCTTTAAGCCTTCGAAGGCCCCGGCGGCAGCCGGGACAGGTACGCGCCTTCCGGGGTCCAGACGACGACCGCCCGCGCGGTCCGATCTTCGGGGCGCGGGCGCACGGGTCTCGCTTCCTCGGACTCCGGGTGGATAGCGACGACCTGGCCGCTCTCCAGGCGTTCGATCTTCGCCTCAAACCGCTCCGCATCGACGCGTCGCGCGGTCCGCACGTCTTTCGGCTTGAAGCGCCGCGCTTCGCCGGTCGCGAGGTCGCGAAGGACGACAAACGGTCGGACCGACGTCACCTCGGCGAGGGCGCCCTTGTGCCGCACGACGTCTCCGACGTGGAACGCACCGAGGCGAACGAGGGACGTCACCCGGTACACCTCACGGCCTTCTTTCTGGCCGAACAGCTTCGGGGACGAGGACACGCTCCCGCCGAAGGACTCCGAGACCTCGCGGGCGAGCGTCTTGCCGAGGGCGTTCGTGCTCAGATAGAAGTCGAGGCCTCCATGGACGTCCTCGATGCGCGAGATGAAGGCCCCCGCATCCCCGGAGCGGTCCACGCGCGCGAGGACAAAGGTCCGCACCCCGCGGACTTCTTCCGGCGTGAGTTCACGGCCATCCCCGCGGACCTGGAGGACCCCTTCAAAATACCGGCTCCGCTGCTTCTGACATGAGTCGCAGAGGGTCGGCTTGATCCGCACGCGCACCCGGAAGTCCTGGACCGACTGGAGGGCCTCGAATCGCCCGAGCGCCTTGACGGTCAGCGAGAGGTTGTTCGCGTCCTCTTCGCGGGCGACGTGGGTGAAGGTCACGCGCTCCCACGGCGGGAGCTTTCGGATGTTCTCAGGCAGGAGGCCTGCGAGCGCGAGCTCGCGGTCGATCTTGGACCAGCCCGACGCGAGCCGGAACGAGCCGCACGAGGTGCATCGATCGAGATCGAGGAAATCCGGAGGTGCCACGACCGGATGCTTCTTCAGGAAGTCCCGGGCGCAGAGGCCTTGGTAGGTCGGCCCTTCCGCTCCGCACTCGACGCAAAACATCTCCGTCGGTTTCGAACGGCGCGGCGCTACTTAAGAACTGGCGTAGCGGCATCGGGCCCGATACCGGAGGGGAAGGCCATAAGTATCCCTCGACGCGTCGGCCACTGTCCATGGCGAAAGCGAAGGCGAAGCCCCGCTCGTGGTGGCGGATGCGGCAGATCCGCCATCGCGACGCCGTCGCACTCGCCGTCCTGTCCGCCTCGCTTCTTCTCGCCGGAGAACTCGCGAACCAGGACATCCAGAGTGTGTACCAGAAATACATCGTGCCGTCGGGCGCCCTGAACAATCCCGGCTTTCTGATTCTCATCGTGACCCTGGTCATCCTCGGTTTCACGACGTACTTCGGCGGAGTCTTCGTCCTCCTCGGCGGCCTGCACTTCTCGTGGGGCCGGGTGAGCCGCGGGCGTTTCTTGGTCGGGCTTGGGATCGGGGTCAGCCTCATCGGACTCCTGAGCCGCCTCGCTCAGGCGGTCTTGGTCACCGGAACTCCGCTGGCCGCCATCGTGCCTTACACGACTTCGCTGACCGGATTGGGGATCCTGTGCGGGTTCGTGAGCCACACCCTGATGGCTCAGTACGCGATCTTGCTGAAGAAACACGCCAAGCGCGTATGGCGGCGGTGGCGAAAGGCGCAGCCGGAAGCCGATGACACGCCTCGCGCGCGACCCCCTACATCATCAAAACGAACTGCGCGTGGGGCACGCCGCTGATCCAGAGGATCCCGTCGTCCGAGACGAAGCCGGCGTCTTTCGCCGCCTCGATTGTCTCGCGGCCGACGAAGTTTCCAATCGTCGCCAGACGGAGCTCGGCGACGAAGCGTTCCCCGCTGACGACGTCGCCCTCGTAGAAGCGACCGACCTCGATCTTGAACTTCCCTTCGCGGAAGGTCTTGCCGATCAGGTCCGCGTCCGCCGCCGCGACGAGGGTCTCTTTCCCCTGGTGATAGACCTTCATGCGGATGGGCATCGGCCGGGTCCCGGCTACAACCGTTCGACGAGCTTATACTTGTTTTTCGCGGGGCTGTAAATCTCGCCTTCCTGGGCCCATCGCTTCAACCACGCGTCCACTTTCGCCGGCGGGATGCCGCGCTCCTGCGCGATTCGCACGATGTCCTCGTAGTCCGCGACGCCTTCGGGGCCCGCGAGCTCGTTGATGATGTCGCGGATCGAGATGATCTGCTCGCGCTGCGACTGACTGATGCCGGTCTGGATGATGTCGATGTCGAAGCGGCCTTCTTCGCCCGCCACTTTGCCCATCCAGTACTCGACGATGCGGACCGCACGCTCCGCGTCCTCCGCCCCGACGGTCTCGCTCAACCGGAGCCGGGCGCCGGCCTCGGAAAGCCGGATGATCGCCTCGAGCTGCCGCGGGGTGATCGGGACGCTAGAGCCCGCGGCCTCGCCGGTCTTCCGGATCTCCAGATATTTCTTCTCGATGATCTCCATGGCGTCGTCCGTCATCACGGGATAGATCCGCTTCGCATAGGCCACGTACTTGCGGAAGAAGTCCGGATCGAAATGGGGCGTGAACGGTTCCTCGAGGATCGTCGCCTCTTCGACGGCGAAGCCCGCCTCACGCCTCCGGCGGATCTCACCGACCTTGTGTCCTTTGAGGATGTGCTCCGCGAGCTCGCGATCGCGGTCCGTCTGAGGTCGATCGATGATCGAGAAGATGATGTCGAAACGGCTGAGGAGCGCGGGGGGTAGGTCGATTTGCTCGGAGATGTACTTGTGCTCGTCGAATCGGCCGAACTTGGGGTTCGCCGCGGCGAGGATCGCGCATCGGGATTGGAGGACCGCGGTGATGCCCGCCTTCG
>VBMA01000198.1:1836-2213 GCA_005878985.1 Methanobacteriota archaeon | reverse complement strand
ACGGCACCGGTCCCCGTTGTCGTTCGAGGCGCACCCATCCGAGCGTACATGGTGGCGCCACCGCCGACGGTGCGAGTCGACGGACTCTTCGCGGACTGGGTTGCAAGGGATCAGGCGGATTCAGATCCAGTGACCGTGAAGAATCCAGACGTAGACATCCTTCGATACGGCGCGGCCGTCAACACGTCGTCTGCGTTCTTCCACGTGGTTGTCGCAGGCGACCTGATGGCGGGACGCGTTCCCGATCGGTTTGTTCGGCTCCCGCCGGGCCAGGGAGGAAATGCTTCGGGCGGGCCGCCAATTCCGCTCCCCCGTCGAACGGGCGAGGATATCTTGCGCGCCTACGTTGACTTGAATTCGACGGACGCCACCGGACT
>VBMA01000198.1:1191-1623 GCA_005878985.1 Methanobacteriota archaeon | reverse complement strand
CCGTACCCGGCACCTGAGTTTGGCCTGGTCCGTCCCTTGGCGTTCGACCCGGCACCACGCTCTGGGCCGACCCTCATCATTGCAGGAACCGGTCTTACCGTGACTGTGACAGAGGTTGCTGCTGCTCCCACCCTTGACGGCAACTGCTCGACCTCGAACGGAGAGTATTCGGGCGCGGGTAGCGCCGCTAACTCGAAAATGAAATTCTTCGCAGGACTTCGCTCTGTTTCGGGTTACCTTTTCGTCTGCGTCGATGTTACCGCCGACCAGACGAACAATTCAACTCTAGACACGGGAGAGCTGCTCTTCGACCAGACCAACGATGGGACCGCCACACCTGACTCCAACGATCGACTGTTTCGAGTCGCCAGTGGCGGGGTGTTCACTCCGATGAACTGGAACGGGATCGGTTGGGTACTCTGTGGCGCCTCT
>VBMA01000198.1:0-1053 GCA_005878985.1 Methanobacteriota archaeon | reverse complement strand
CCTGGGGCCAAATCGAAATCCCTGAGTTCGGCGATCTCTTCCTGGTCTCCGTGAGCGTCATCGTCCTTATCGGGATTCAACTCCGAAGGCGTCGCTCCTAAGGTACTTCTAGAACGATTTCGGTACGCACCCCGTGGAGTTGGGGGTCGTCGGGAAACCGAACGTCGGCAAGTCCACGTTCTTCGCCGCGGCCACGCTGGCGCCGGTCCAGATTGCAAACTACCCTTTCACGACAATCGAGGCGAACCGAGGAGTGGCCTTCGTGCGTAAGACTTGCCCACACAATGAACTGGGCCGGCCTTGCAACCCGAAGAACGCACCGTGCGAGTCGGGTACACGCCTCATCCCCGTCGAACTGCTCGATGTCGCCGGTCTCGTCCCGAAGGCGCACGAAGGGCGCGGGCTGGGGAACAAGTTCCTCGATGATCTTCGACAAGCAAACGCGCTGGTCCACGTGATTGACGCGACCGGAGGAACCGATTTCGAAGGGAACCCGGTCCCTCCCGGAACGCACGATCCTATGACGGACGTTCAGTTCCTCGAGGAAGAGCTGGCCCATTGGATTGCCGGAATTCTGTCCCGCAATTGGGACAAAGAAGCCCGCCGCGCCGACCTGGAGGAGGCTCCGCCCGAGAAGATCATCGCCGCACGGCTCACCGGCCTCGGGTTCACGGAGATGCAGGTCCACTCCGCTCTCCGAGACACCGCGATGGATTCGAAGATGGCCCGGTGGACTCCGGCCGATCTTTTCCGCGTCGCTCGGACCTTGCAGCACCGCGGCAAGCCGATGATTCTCGCGGCGAACAAGGCCGATATGGTCTCCCGCGAGCCGCTCCAGAGTCTCTCTAAGGCTGCGGGCTACCTGGTGGTCCCGACATCCGCCGAGTACGAGCTCGCTCTTCGCCGCGCGGCGTCTGCCGGGCTGATTACATACCAGCCGGGTGGTTCCTCCTTCGAGCTCCTGCATCCGGAAAAACTGACCGCGGCTCAGGAAAAAGGTCTTGAGAAAATTCGAGCTTTCCTGAGAGAACGCGGGTCGACCGGAGTTCAGCA
>VBMA01000197.1 GCA_005878985.1 Methanobacteriota archaeon | reverse complement strand
TCCTGCCAGACGCCTTCCTCGTCCCCCGTGGTTCCACCGCGGTGGACGTAGCCTTTAAAGTCCACACCGACTTGGGTAACCACTTCATCCGCGCCATCAACGCCCGGACGAAAATGGTGGTGGGCCGGGACCACCCGGTCCAAGATGGCGACGTCATCAAGATCGTGGCGAAGGTGTGAGATGGCGAGCTTCGATGTGCGCATCATTACGGCGTCCTACCGGCGCGAGCCCCGGAACGGCCCCGAGCAATCGCAACTGCCCGTGATCCAATTGTTTGGACGGACACGGGAAGGGAAGAGCATCACGATCGAATACTCGGGGTTCCAGCCGTACTTCTTTGTCGTCGAGCCGCCGCAGTC
>VBMA01000067.1 GCA_005878985.1 Methanobacteriota archaeon | reverse complement strand
CCGAACGTCGAGGTCGAGGCTTTGAAAGAGTACTACTGCCGCAAGTTCGGGTTCGCGAAAGGGTACGACTACGCGTACGTCTTCCCGGCGGTGAACAAGGTCCTTCAGGCCGCGGGCCGCCCGATTCGGAGCGAGCGAGATCGGGCCGCGATCATCCTCTTGGAGGGACGCCTCCTCGAGCCCCGGTACGCGCGGTGCCTGCCTCCTGACTTCGAGCCTAGGCCGTCCAAGGTGCCGGCGACCGAGATCCGAGACTTCCTCGAGGCATCCCCGCGGACGGGAGACGGGCGAGGGGCTTTCCCACCTACGCTCGGGGCCGCGCCGGCGGTCGCGCCAACCACCGTCGAAAATGGATGAGCCGTTCCCGCTCCTCGTAGCCGATCGAGAGGTGGGCGCGAAGGCTGCCTTCGTTCTCCACGAGACAATCGGAACCCATCTCGAGGCAGCCGCGTTCGCGCGCCCAGCGTTCGGCGGCCCGAACGAGCCGCCGTCCGGTTCCGCCGAGCCGGACGTCAGGGTCCACGTACCAACCTTCGACATAACCGACCGGGCTGGTGTCGCACGCGTCCGCATGAGGTCGAATCGTCGCTTCCACGAAGCCCGCCAGGCGACCGTTGGGACGCTGGGCCACAAAGGCGACGGCCGATTTTTCCCGGAGGTATTCGTTCATCTCGTTGCGGTGATCCCCGGGCGTGTACCCAGACCAGAGGGCGGCGCGCATCCGCATCCACTCGCGTCGATCGCTCGCTCCGGCGCGACGAATCCGTAAGGCCGACGGGTGCGGCTTGGTCATCGATCGCCCGGATGGACGACGCGGTGAAAGGTTTTTCTCAGCCGCCTCGCATCGCACCGCGTGCTCGTCAAACGAGGCGCGGAGGCGGAGCTCCGAACGACGGAGTTCCTCGGACGGCCCGCCATCGAGAAATACCGGAAGGTGAAATCGTACCGTCTCGAGGTCCTCGATGACGAGCTGCGCCGGTCTCGAATCCGTCATGAGACGCGTCTCATGGCCGAGGCCCGAGCCGCGGGGGTGGCGGTGCCGATTCTGTATGACATCAATCTCCTGGAGAACAAGATTGTCATGGAGTTCGTCGAAGGTCCGACCGCGAAGGAGGTCCTCGACAAAGGAGGGCCCCCCGCGATGAAAGTCGCTGGTGCGATCGGCGAGATCGTTGGACGGCTGCATCGGGCGGGGATCATCCACGGCGATCTGACGACGTCGAACATGATCGTCCGAGATGCTCGAATCGTGATGATCGACTTCAGCCTGGGCGGAAAAGACGACGGCGTGGAAGCAAGGGGCGTCGACCTCCACCTCCTGAAAGAGGCGCTGGGTAGCGCGCATGCGCGCGCGGCCACGTACTATCGGGCGGCGCTGAAGGGCTACCGTCAGACGATGGGGAAGGCGGCCGAGGACGTCATCTCGAAGGTGAAGGAAATCGAGTCGCGGGGTCGCTACACGTGATCGCATTCGTGACGACGAACGAAGGCAAGTTCCGCGAGGTCTCGACGAAGCTGGCCGAAGCCCACGTCAAGCTCGTCCACGAGGACCGCACGTATCCCGAAATCCAGACGGACCGCCTCGAGAAGGTCGTCCGGTTCGCCGCGACGATCCTCGACGACCAGATCCGTGGCGATTACCTGATCGATGACTCCGGCCTGTTCCTCGAGGAGTTCGGCGGCTTCCCTGGCGTATATTCGTCGTACGTATACAAGCGTCTCGCATGCGCCGGGGTCCTGAAGCTGCTGCACGGTGCCCGGAACCGCGCCGCGCGGTTCGAGACCGTCTTCCTCCTCCGGACGTCGGAGGAGCACGACGTCTTCCACGGGGAATGCCGCGGTTCGATCGCGGAGCGGGAGCGCGGGTCCGGGGGATTCGGGTTCGATCCGATCTTCGTCCCGGAGGGTGCCACGAAGACCTTCGCGGAGATGACGCTGACCGAGAAGAACGCGGTCTCTCATCGGGCGAGGGCGGTCGACGCACTGGTTGCGCATCTCCTCGCTCGGAAGGAACGTTGATTACGTCGTCTCGAGTTGCGGCAGGCGGAAAGCCGTGGCTCGACCCAAAGTCGTCATCACCGGCGGTGCGGGATTCATCGGCAGCCACGTCGCCGACGCCCTGGTGGGCGAGGCGGACGTCGTCGCGATCGATCATCTGAAAGCCGGCAAACGCGAGAACCTCGCGAAGGCCCTCAAGGCCGGCGCGACGCTCGTGAAACGGGATCTGCTCCGTGGCGACCTACGTCCGATTTTCCGGAAGGCCGACGTCGTCTATCATTTCGCCGCGAACCCGGATGTCCGGCTGGACCGCCGGGGGACGAAACCCACGGTCGACGAGAACATCGTGGCGACCCATCGGGTCCTGGAGGCGTGCCGGGTGGCCGAGGTCCCGCGGATCGTGTTCGCTTCCACCTCGACCGTCTACGGCGAGGCGAAGGTCGTGCCGACCCCGGAAGACTACAGCCCCCTCGAGCCGATCTCCGTGTACGGCGCATCGAAGCTGGCGGGCGAGGCGCTCATCTCCGCGTACGCGCACACATTCGGGGTCCAGGCGTTCGTCTTCCGTCTGGCCAACGTCGTCGGCGGGAGGAGCGGCCATGGCGTGGTGGTCGACTTCGTCCGCAAACTCACTCAGGATCCAAAGCGGCTCGAGATCCTCGGATCGGATCCGGGCACGGCGAAGTCGTACGTCCACGTGGATGATGTCGTCGCCGGGATGCTCGCCGGCCAGCGGGGCGGGTCGGGGCCATTCTCGGTGTACAACGTCGGCAGCGAGGATGCGATCACCGTGAGGGCGCTCGCGGATGCGATCTGCGCAGAGCTCGGCTTCCACGGCGTCGAATACGCGTGGACGGGTGGTGCCGGAGGAGGGCGCGGATGGGCGGGAGACGTCCGCGCGATGCGACTCGCGCTCGACCGGCTCGAGCGGACCGGATGGCGGCCGCGCAAGACAAGCGCGGAGGCCGTGCGATTGGCCGCGAGGGACGCATTTTCCTCGATGCGCAAGCCGCGCGACGCGTAGGCGACAACGTATTTATCGCGTGTTCCGGTTCTGCGCGCATCTGGGGCTGTGGGGTAGCTTGGTCTATCCTTCGGGCTTTGGGACCCCCTCAAATGGGGCAGAAGAGCCTGCGACGGCAGTTCAAATCTGCCCAGCCCCACTCCAAGCCGTTGGCGAAGGAATCGCGCGGCGGAGGAAATCCATGGCACGCAAACCCACGACGGCAGAGCGGAAGTGGCATCGCAAAATGGCGGTAGGTCTGTTCAACGAGGTCTGGCGGCTCCTCGAGAAGTCGCGCTCGCCCGCGGAGGACGAGCGCATGATCCACGCCGCGCACGCGTCCCGCTTCCACTGGGGCGAGGTCGGGACCGCCGTCAATCGTGCGATCGGCGATTGGCAGATCTCTCACGTCTATGCGATCCTCGGTCGGCCCGAGCCCGCGACATACCACGCGGTCCGATCCCTCGCGACATGCAAGCTAAACGGAATCGAGGACTTCCCGCTCGCCTTCGCCTACGAGGCCCTCGCGCGCGCCGATGCGGTCGCAGGCCGAAAGCGAGACCTCCGAACGCACCTGGCCCTGGCCCGGGAAGTTGGCTCGAAGATCAAAGACAAAGAGGACCGCGAACTCCTGTTCCGCGACCTCAAGTCGATCCGACCCACTCGGGGCCGCTGAGCTCACGATCCGCGGTTCGGTTTCGGGACGAGTCGGGCCTCGTCTACGCGCCACACGCCCGCCGTGCCGCGCCAATCCGGCGTCGCGCGCACGACGTCAATCGATTGCTCGAATGGAGGAGCGTCCAGGACCAGCGTCTCGAACTCGCCGCCTTCCCCGCACGGATGGACCCCGTGCGTCTGCTGGAGACGGAGCAATTCTTGGATAACGTGGTCATCCCATCGCCGGCCGAGCCAGCTCGCGTCGAGGCCTTCCGCCGAGACGCTGGAGAAGGCGATGTCGAAGCCGGCCTCGAGATAGTCGTACACCAGGCGCGTCGCATCGCGACGCCACAGCGGGGCGAAGACCCGGAGCCCGACCTCGTCTGCGATCCGATTCACCCGGGCGTGCTGGTAATCCGATGCGATGGCCCCGACGATCACCCCGTCGACGTCGACCCGCCGGAAGATCCGCCTCAACGCGTCGAGCTCGCCGTCCTCTCCCATCGATGCGGCCTCACGGATGAGCGGGATTCGCATCGCCTCCGCCTGCAACGGCGTGAGCTGCAGGTTCGGCGTGTGGAACAGCATCGAGTCCCGATCTTCCGGGATGATCGAGAGAAGCTGCGTGACGTCCCAACCTCGCTGCATCGCGATGTAGGCCGCGTACGTCGAGTCCTTCCCTCCCGAGAACAGGGCGGCCACGCGCACGGCAGTCGGAGGGCCATGGAGGGGAAAAGGCTTCGGGAGGCGATGTTAACCTTGTTTAAGGTTAACGAGCCCTCACACGTTCGCGAACCATTTATGGCCTTCCCGCGGAGATGACCTCCGAGGAATTTGCTGCGATCGCGAAGAAGGATCCCGTGGTCATCCTCCCGGTCGGGGCGCTCGAGGAACACGGCCGGCATCTGCCCCTGGGGGCGGATGTCATCCAGCCGCTCCACGTCGTCGACGAGGTCGCGCGCCGCACGAACGCGTACGTCGCGCCCGCCATCCCGTACGGCGTCTGCACCACGACGCGGCCGTACCCGGGGACCGTCAGCGTCTCCGTCGACGCACTGAAGGGTTTCGTCCGGGACGTCCTCGCGGACTTCGTGCGCAACGGCGTGCGGCGGGTGATGATCCTGAGCGGCCACGCGGGGCGGGAGCACATGATGGCGTTGCGCGCCGCCGCCCAGGAAGTCGTCGACGAGGGGACCGGTCTTCGAGCGACCGTCCTGTCGGACTACGATATCATCTACGCATCGCAAGGCATCCTTCCGGAGGGCGACGGCCATGCGGGTGCGGGAGAGACGTCGCGGATCATGACCGCGCGCCCCGACCTCGTGAAGGGCAAGAGCCCGCCGGGGAAGAACGAGATCCCTCCGTACGCGGTGGTGTCGGACCCACGGAAGTACTGGTCCGGCGTCACCGGGGATCCGTCAAAGGCGTCGAAGGCACTCGGTGAGAAGCTCGACGATCTCGTGATTGGGGAGCTCGTGAAGCTCGTCGAGGAACTGCGCGGGAGGGCCTGAGATGGCCTCCCGCGACGAGCTGAAGCGGAACGCGGCCGAGGCCGCCCTCGCGTACGTGAAGCCGGGGATGGTCCTGGGCCTCGGCACCGGGTCGACGGCGCGGCACTTCCTCGCGGGCGTTGGCCGCCTCGTTGCGAGCGGGATGGAGCTGAAAGGCGTGCCCACGTCGCTCGAGACGGCGGAGGAGGCGAAGCAGTTGGGGATTCCGTTGACCTCGCTGGAGGAGAGCTTCTGGCTCGACCTGACCGTCGATGGCGCCGACGAAGTCGACCCGAAGCTCGACCTGATCAAGGGGATGGGCGGCGCCTTGTTCCGCGAGAAAATCGTCGCGACGGCGTCGAAGAAGTTCGTCGTGATCGTCGACGACGCGAAGCTCGTGCGCCGCCTCGGCACGAGGACGCCATTGCCCGTGGAGGTCCATCCGTTCGGCTGGAAGAACGCGTCCGCGGCGCTCGAGGGCCTCGGCGCGAAGGTCGAGTTGCGCAGGGCCGGCGGCGAGCCGTTCCGGACGGACAACGGGAACCACATCCTCGACGCGCACTTCGGGCCGATCCGCGGTCCGGGGAAGCTCGCGGCCCGGATCTCGGGCATCCCCGGCGTCGTCGGCCACGGCCTGTTCCTGAAAATGGCCCATGCCGTCGTGGTGGCGTCCCAGATGGGGGTCCGCACGCTCGAGCCTACGCGAACGTCTTGAGCTTCTTGCGGTTCGCCTCGATCCGGTCGATCTTCGCCTGCTCTTCCCGGTCGATGTGCGCCAGGATGTCGGCCCACGGCAGGCTCAGTCGATACGAGTGGACGGGCCGACCTTTGCCCTCCTTCTTGATGTCCCTCTTGTCGACCCATTTCCGCCGGCGGAGTTCCTGCATCGCGATGCTGACCTCCGGTTGCCGCAGGCCCGTGGCCTTCTCGATCTCGACGGACGTCGTCTCGTCGCGCTTCGAAAGGAATACGAGGGTCTTCGCGATGTTCCGCGACAAGCCAGTCTCGATCAGCAGGTCCACCAGGGTTTCATCCCTCCGACTCAGGCGGACCTCCCGGCTCAGTGTAATTCCCCGCCATTTATTAATTTAGCAATATATATTTGTTGCGATGCAACCCGCCGACCCCTCGATGGCGACCGCACGATCGCTCGCGTTTCGGGGGCGGACGGACCGATCCTCGGCCCGCGCCAACGTCTTTTGTCGAGAGGTCCGCGGCGACCCAGGAACCCTCAAATAGCAGTTCTCCTCTGTATCGATGCTCGGTCGCCCCTCCATGAAGATGCCCCAGCGTATCCGCGGTTACTGTCCATTCTGCAACGCGCACAGAGAGCTCGAAGTCGAGCGGGTGAAGAACCGCCCGCGGTCCGAACTCCGGGCCGGGCAGCGGCGGTTCCGGCGCGTGACGGCCGGGTACGGCGGCTTCCCCCGCCCGAAGCCCGAGGGACGCGAGAAGCCGACGAAGAAGATCCATCTCCGCTTCCGCTGCCGGGAATGCCACAAGGCCCACCAGCGGCCCGGCATCCGCGCGAAGAAGTTCGAGCTCGTGGAGGTGCACAAGTGATCCCGAAGCCCACGAGCCGGTTCCTCCGGGTCAAGTGTGAGGATTGCGGCAACGAGCAGATCGTCTTTGACCGCGCCGCGAGCACCGTGCTGTGCCAGGTGTGCGGCGCGACGGTCGCGAAGCCGACGGGCGGGAAGGCCGTGGTCCGAGGCGAGATCCTGGGGGTCCTCGAGTAATGGCCGAGGCGAAGACGGCCCGCCAGGAGTACGAGTGGCCGGACGAGGGCGAACTCGTCGTGTGCACCGTGACGAACGTGAAGAACTTCGGGGCCTTCGTGACCCTGGACGAGTACGAGAACAAGGAGGGCTTCATCCACATCGCCGAGGTCAGCTCGGGTTGGATCAAGTACATCCGCGACTACGTGCGCGAAGGGCAGAAAGTCGTCTGCAAGGTCCTCAAGGTCGATCAGGACAAGGGCCACATCGACCTCTCGCTGAAGGCGGTCAACGAGCACCAGCGCCGCGAGAAGATCCAGGAATGGAAGAACGAGCAGAAGGCGGAGAACCTCCTGGGGATCGTCGCAACGCGCCTCGGCAAGACCGTCGAAGCGTGCTGGGAGGAGTTCGGGTACGGCCTGCTCGATTCGTTCGGTTCGCTCTACCGAGCGTTCGAGGAGAGCGTGATGGACGAGCGCGCCCTCGAGGACGAGGGCTTCAAAGGCGCCTGGGTCAAAACGTTCGTCGAGGTCGCCCGGGAGAACATCGTCCCGCCGCACGTGACGATTGACGGATACGTCGAGGCGATGGACTTCTGTCCCGACGGCGCCGTCCACATTCGCGAATCGCTCGCGAAGGCGGTCCAGGAGAACGACGGGCTGAGCGTGAAGGTCCAGTACATCGGAGCGCCCCGCTATCGGATTGTCGTGCGCGCGCCGGATTACAAGACCGCGGAAGAGGAGATCGAGAAGGCGGCGAATCGGGTCATCAAGGCGCTGACCGCGAAAGGCGGCGAGGCAAAGTTCCACCGGAAGGATTAGAGGATGCGATCCGTCCTGAAGAAGTGCGGCGCCTGCGGTCGTTACACGCTGCAGGACGTCTGTCCGGCGTGCGGCCACGCCGCCGGCAACCCGATGCCTCCGCGGTACTCCCCGGAGGACCGGTACGGCGCGTACAGGCGCAAACTTAAGCGGGCCCATGAATTGGAGAGATGAGAGCCCATGGACAACATCGTGATCCGGTACCTCGACCATCCGAAGCTGACCGACCCGATCTTCATCGAAGGGCTGCCCGGCATCGGGAACGTCGGCAAGCTCGCCGCGGAGCATTTGAAGGACGAGCTGAAGGGCGTCAAGTTCGCGGAGATCTTCTCGAAGTACTTCCCGCCGCAGGTCCTCGTCCAGGACGACGGCCAGGTGAAGCTCGTGAACAACGAGATGCACTACGTCAAGCGGAACAACGGGACGGACCTGATCCTCCTCACGGGGGACTATCAGGGCCTCACGCCAGAGGGTCAGTACGAGCTCAGCGACTTTATCTTGAAGGAGCTGAAGAACCTCGGCGTGCGCCGCGTCTTCACCCTCGGCGGGTACGGGATGGGCCGCATGGTCACGAAGCCGCGGGTCCTTGGGGCCGCCACCGGCATTGAGCTCGTGAAGGAGATGGAGAAGTACGGCGTCGTGTTCTCGCGGGGCGAGCCGGGGGCCGGGATCGTCGGGGCGAGCGGCCTGCTGTTGGGCCTCGGCCGGTTGTACGAGATGAACGCGGTGTGCCTCATGGGCGAGACGTCCGGATATTTCGTCGACCCGAAGTCCGCGCAGGCGGTCCTCGAGGTCCTGACGAAGTACCTCGGGATCGAGATTTCCTTCAACGAACTGGAGACGAAGGCGAAGCAGATCGACCAGATCACGTCGAAGCTGAAGGACATCGAGGCCGCACCGGAGACGCCGGACAAGCGCGAAGACCTCGGGTATATCGGCTAAGACCGCGAAATCTCTATACGCCCGACGGGGCCTTAGCCTGGCCATCGGGATGGGCGACGACGAGAAGCGCAAGGCCTTTCTGAAGGGCTTCGAAGATGGCCTGAAGTCCGCGTGGCGCGAGATTGCCGGCCTCATGACCCGCGGCTACTCGTCGACCGAGCTCATGGTCTTCGCGAAGTCCAAGATGGCGGTGCTATACCGCGAGGTTGAGGCGATGGAAGCTCGGCTCATCGACGAAGAAGGCATCCCGGTCGTCGGAGGCGGCGAAATGACGGCGAGGAAAGACCTCCGCCGCCGGGGTGCGTACCTCGTTCGCGAGCCAAAAGCGGAGCGCGTATTCGAGTTGTTTGTCGATCTCCTCCGAAGCGAGGTGCGCGGCCTTTGCATCACTCGAATCCATCCGGACGACGCGAGGACCCGCTACGGGCTCGAGACCGCGGGTTTCATCTGGCTGTCGAAGTCCCCCGGTCAGAAAGGAAAGGACATGGCGATCGCGGAGCCCACGGCCCTCGTCGACATCGCGTCGGCCATCTCCGAGTTCGCCTCGGACGGCGGGAACGCCGCGGTCCTGCTGGAGGGGCTCGAGTATCTGATCTCTCAGAACGGCTTTCCGTCGGTGATGCGCTTCCTCCAGAAGGTGAACGAGAAAATCGTGATCAATGACTCCTACCTGCTAATCTCCGCGAATCCCGCCGCGATGAAGGAGCAGGAATACACGGTCCTCGCGAAGGAAGTCGCGGGCGAGGTCTGACGGATCAACGGATTGAAACCGCCGCGACCTTCGCGGTCTTACGTCGGGCGACGCGCTCCGATTGCATCAGGGACAGGAGAAAGAGCACGGTCAGGACTTCGACCACTTTCGAGATGACACCGAGCGCGTCGAGATCCTCGACGTACCCAACCGGCCACACGGAGACTGTCCGTGTGACGACATATGCCCCGATGAGGAACGCGGTGATCCCGAGCCACGCCCAATCCAGATCCTTGCGGGCGTACGGGATGAGGAACGCGGCCGCGAGCTGGAGGCCCGAGAACACGCCGAAGAATGCTGCCGGGAACGCCTCTCCCAGGTGGTCGTTGAGCGCGTACAGGTGGAGGGATCCGTCCGCGAGGAAGAGGAACGAGACCAGGTACCGCTTCGCCATCTCTCCATCGCTCAGGATCTCCGGGAAATTGTCGTATGCGACGCCGATCGTGGCGAAGGCGACGCCGAACATCGTGAGGAAGATGCGCAGCTGAAGGGTTCCCGTGCTGTGTCCGCCCGTGACCGTGTTGAGCTCGAAGACGCCGAGGAGGTCCGCCAGCCAGCCGACGATGATCACGAGGAACCCGCACAGGAAAAAAGACAACTCCGTGATCGTCGGCTTCTCGCGGCGCATTCTTGGCCGCCGAAGCTCGTTGCGTCCAAAAGGTTTCCGGTTTTGCATCTTCAGTGAGTCTCGTTTCCAAAAGCATTTATGGGATTCGGGACTAACCCGGCCTTCCGCTCCCGTAGTCTAGTCCGGTCAAGGATCGGGGCCTTTCGAGCCTCAGACGCGGGTTCGAATCCCGCCGGGAGCATCCTAATACGAAGTCGATTTTCCGGTAGCAGAGGCTTCTTGTCTCCCCTTCTTTCCCAGTTCGTTCTCTCAGACAGCCCAGGTCCGATCGGCGCGGCCACACATATGTAGCTGCCACCCACAATGTGGGACTGCCCCGACACCTTTGCCTTGCCCCGGAGCCGTGCTGGAAACGGTACGAACCCCTGGTCTCAGACATCCGTTTGTGGTCCAAATCGATTCTAGGGCATCTAGGAGAGTTACGGAGCGTTTTA
>VBMA01000066.1 GCA_005878985.1 Methanobacteriota archaeon | reverse complement strand
TTCGGACGTCGCGAACATCTCGACGACCGCGAAGAAGGACGGCGACGAATGGGTCTTGAACGGCGTCAAGCGCTTCATCACGAACGGCGGGATCGCGGACATCCACGTGGTCTTCGCGACGCTCGACAAGAGCCGGGCCCATTTCGGCATCCGGGCGTTCGTCGTGGAACATGGCACGCCCGGCCTGAAGGCGGGTAAGGTCGAGGACAAGATGGGGGTTCGCGCGAGCCACACGGCCGAAGTCATCCTGGACGACTGCCGGATCCCCGAGGGCAACCTCCTCGGTTCGGACGAGGGCACGGCGTTCTACGGGGCGATGAAGACGCTGGAGTCGTCCCGACCGCTCGTCGCCTCGGGCGCCGTCGGCATCGCCCGCGCCGCGTACGAGTACGCCCTCGACTATTCGCGCAAGAGAAAGGCGTTCGGCACGCCGATCGCGAAGAAGCAGGCGATCGCGTTCATGCTCGCCGACATGAAGACGAAGATCGACGCCGCGCGCCTGCTGACGTGGCGGGCCGCGTGGATGCTCGACCGCGGCGAGCCGATGAACAAGGAGGCGAGCATCGCGAAGCTCTTCGCGGCCGACATGGCGATGGACGTCACGACGGACGCGGTGCAGATCCTCGGCGGCGCGGGCTACATGAAGGACGAACCCGTCGAGAAGTGGATGCGCGACGCGAAGATTTTCCAGATCTGGGAAGGGACCTCGCAGATCCAGCGGCTCGTCATCTCCCGCGAAGAGATCGGGGAGCTCTAAGCCTTCTTGGCAATCGCTTCGACTTTCGTCGGTTCCTCGAGGAGCGACCGCAGGAGCTTGCGGTATTCGCGCTCGACGTTCAGATATTCGGTGAACTCTTTGTCCGACATCGTCAGAAGCTTCGCGAGATGGCCGATGTCCTGCTTCACGAAGAAGTCGACGTCCTCCAAGCTTGCGATCGCCTCGGCCCGCTCTTCCTTTGCGCCGACCGCCTCCATTCGCTTCTCGAGTTCGACGATGCGAGCCACGACTTCGGGATCCGTCCGCACGCGCAGCCCGATCTTCGCAAGGGCCTGCAACGCCTCCGTGGTCTTCTCTGCGGCATACGCCGGGGACATCCCCTCGCCGTGGGAGAGGTTGAACATCTCCGCCGTGGCGCGGTAGTACGTCTCGATGAAGTGGTCCACGCGTTCCTCGCGAGCGACCTCGACGAGGTCCGCGTCGCGCATCTTGCGGATATGATGGTAGATCGCCTGCGGCGTGAGCCCGAGTTCCGCCGAAATCTGGCTCACCGTCATCTCCTTCGCCCGGAGGAGATAGATGATCCGTCTCCGTGTTTCGTCCGCGAGAAGCTGGAATGCTTCGGGGCTCTTGATGACCTTGAATGCCTTCATTGGCCGCCTCCGGAACAATGTATGTTTGTGCTCTAAGATAAATGTTTCTGTAATTAAAACAAAGGCTTTATTAACAGGCGTTGCAATTAGCCAAATATGCATTGTAACAAGAGAAACGGACGATTTACGAAGCCAAGTGACGAGACGAACAAGGCCCTCCGGCCGGACTCGGCGGTCCGCTACGCGTGGGCCGTGCGCGGGGTGGATCCGTGGACCCGGAGGTGGCCCCTATGATGAGCCTACCCTCCTACACCTCGATTGTCGCCGGGTTGCCGCGAGCCCGCACGACCGATCTCGACTGGTACGCTCGGGCCGAATTCGGGGACCGGGAGAGCGCGTGGCTTGTGAACGGGCTTCGCTCGAACCATTCGGCCAGCGCGTCGAGCGAGCCTGAGAACGACGGTCGTGTGCGGCGATTGACGCAGGCGATCGCGACTTTCCTCTTCTGAATCGACCCCTTATCGTCAGCCTTAAGCGCACCTTCCGTGGTTGCGCGAACGTGGCAACCCCTCCGGTTGGCCAATTGCCCGAGCCCCTTCGACTCCCGCACGGCAGCGTTCGCGGGGCGATCGCGATCGTGGTCGCCGCGGCATACGGGTACGTCCTGCTCTTTCAGAAAGCCGGCGTACCGACCGTCCTCGTGAACGCGGTCGTGGTCGTCATCGCGTTCTATTTCGGAAGCCGGGCGACCTCGACCCCGCCCACGGTCCCGCCCGGGCAGCCCGCCCCGCACCATCCGCGGCTCGTCCGCATCCTCCTCTTCCTGGGATTCGCCGGCCTCACGGCCTGGTTCCTGGTTCATGATCCGTCGCTCGCGGGCATCCCGACCGCACTCCTCGCGGTCCTCGAGGTCCTCGGGGGTTACGTCCTCGGGGCCACGGCGTCCTGGCTCGTCCATCGACGCGCGCACGAGAGCCATGTCCGGCATCGCCTCGCCACGATCTTCCGCGACGTCGTCGCGGCCGGCGCACTCGGGCTGACCGCTTACACCTGTTTCGCGCTCGTCACGAGCCAGCAAGGCGTCTTCGCGGGTCGCGCGGAACAGACGCTGTCACTCGTCGTCACGTTCTACTTCGGGTCCCGTGTCATCGGACACTGACGCATGTGGACAAGGATTGTCCCAGCACGGCAGACCGAATTCCTGGCGTCGAATGCGGGTGCTCCGGTCAGAGTTTCATTTTGGATAGGCAGCGAGGAATGTTTTTGGTTCGGTCCAGGAACGACGCGACGTCCCCCCATGGACCTTCTTGCGATCGCTGCGGTCTCCCTCTTTCTATCCTGCTTGACCGGCTTCGCATGGGGAAGACACCACGCGTTCCGTTCGGGAGCCCGACGTGGCGATTGGCTCTGCCTCGCCTGCGGGCAACGCAACGAATTTGAGCTAGACCGATGCTGGAGCTGCGACCGCCGAGCGGGGACGACGGTTCATGATCCGAGCCACATCCCGCTCGCCCGACGGTGGCCATGCGCCGACTGCGCGGCGTGGAATGGGATTGCGCGGGACGCGTGTTGGCGGTGCGGATCCACGCGCGGGCCTAATGAATCTCCGGCGCTTCTTCCAGGATCTCGCGCTCCCGCATCTCGCGGCGCTTCCATCCCTCAAGCTCCCCGACAAAGTACGGAAGCAGACGCATGGAAACGTAGGAATTCATGAGCGGGATCCCGAGCTGCTCCGAGAAGACGAGCAAGTTGACCGCGTCGTCGTACCGGATGCGCATCTTCATGTTCTCCGTGTAGAGGTCGAAGAAGAAGAGACCCCACAGGATCTCCTTGACGACCTGCAAGGCGCGCCTCCACCGGCTCACGCCGTCCCCCGATCCGAGCGCATGGTCGGACAGTGCTAAACGTTTTCCTGCCGAGCCGGAGGCCTTTAGCCCGCACGAGCGTTTCCGGCCTGCGTGGCCGATCTCGACCCACTGCAATATGCGGCGGTCGTCGTCGTCGCTGCGTTCTTTCTCCTGTGGTACTACGGTGCCTACGTCTACTCCCGGCGTCTCGCCCGCCGAATCGGGACGGAGATCAAGCGCGCCGTCGTCGACCTCGGCGGGACCTCGAAGATCCAATGGTTCGGGACGACCGCGTTCCGGATGACGACCGAGGGCGCGAATCCGCCGTTTCGGGAGTTCTCGGTCACCGTGACGTTGCGTCCCCGCGAGATGCCGATCAATTGGGCGATCGGGACGGCTCAGGGCCGCCGCGACGCGGCCCTCGTCGAGGCCGCCCTCCGGAAGGACCCGAGAATCGAGTTCGAGCTCGTGGATCCGCACACCCGCATCGGCCAGCGGAGGAGTCGCTCGAAGGCCGGCTGGTCGAACGTGTCCCTCGGCGGCCGCGAACTGCTCCTGTCATCCGACGATGAGCACAGAGCACGTCGGACCCTCGAGAGCGTCGACTCCGAGAGCCTCGTCCCAATCGCTGCCCTCCATGTCACCGCCGGAAACCAGCCAGGCATCGCGGCCTCCGTGTCCGTGGCGACCGGGGCCGCATCGGGAGGGATCGCCGCCATCCGCGCGCTCGCGGAAAGGCTCGCGACTCAGTGACAGCGCGTCCCCGCCAGCGCCGGGAGCAGGCCCTCCAGGGTTTCCTCGGTTCCCTGGTGCATGAATCGCAGGTCGACGATCCGTTGCGTCTCGTCACAGCGGTAGCTGACGTGGAGGACGTGATACAGCTTCGTCCCGAACAAACCGAAGTGGGCCGACCCGAGCGTGTACGCCGCGGCATGGCCTCCCACCTTGGAGGTTCCGGGGCGGGACTCATCGAGCTTCGGAGGTGGAATCGGCCCGCGGGACGTTCGTACGGACAGCTCGATCGCTCGTCGGGCTTGCAGGTCGACGAGGAGCCCCGAGGCCCGTCCTTCTTGGGCCCAGCGCACGCCATCGACCGCGACCGTGTAGTCCACGTCCATCGGCTGCCGGCCGAGCCGCAAGTCCCATTGCTCCGGCAGACGGATCACGACGAAGTTGGACGGCCCGAGGACGAAGTGTGTCGCGGCGACGACATGATCCCGCGTCGTGGGCTTCATGCGGCGCCCGTCAACTCGGCGGCGAACGGGGGCGTGTACGACATCATGTCCTCGGAGACCCGACGGACCATGTCGACCCCCGTGACTTCGGACGGATAGAGCGGGATGTACGACCGCACGAGCGGACCGAGGTCACGGTACAGGACCTTCATGTAGGCGGTCTGCTCGTGGTACTTGTTCGCCAGATACTCGCCCGCGCCCTCCTGGAGGGCAATCTCCGGACGGAGCACCTCGTTCACGATGACTCCGCCGATCGGAATGTTGAACTTCTGGACCATTCCGATGAAACGGCGGACGACCGCAATCGGCAAGGCGAGCGGCAGAGTCACAAAGAAGAACGCGGTCCGTTCGGGATCCACGAGGACGCCTTTCGCCTTCTCGAACCGCTCGTTCATCGAGATGAGGTCCGCCATCAGCGGATCCTTCTTCACCTCGGCCATGACCTTCTCCTTCCGGAAGGAGAGCTGGACGCGCATGTTCAACGCCTCCTTGCGCGAGTCAATCATGCGCGAGAGCCAGAGGCCGTAGATCTTGCTCAGGCCGATCAGGCGCACCGCGTTGGCGACCGCCGCGGTGTCGAAGATCACGCGATCGTACGTCTCCCCTTCTTTGAGGATGTAGTCGACCATCCGGTCGAACATCGCGCTCTCCTCGAACGCGGGGTTCGTCGCGGCGATCTCAATGAACGGCTTCGCGTCGAGGGGGATGTCCGCCCACTTCAGGAATTCCTTCACCCGACCTCGGATCGAATTGCGGTAGCGCTCCACGACCTCGGTCGTCTCCACCTCGACCGCGTGCACGTTCTTCGCGCCCTTCACCTCGATGACTTTGCCGCCGGAAAGGCTCTGCCCGAACAGGCTCGACAGAGAGTGGACGGGATTCAGGGACGCGACCAAGACGTTCTCTCCCTGGGATGCGCAGTGGTACGCGAGCCCGGCTGCAGCAACGGTCTTTCCGACGCCGCCTTTCCCACCGGTGAAGATGTAACGTAGCTTCGGTCGTTCTTGGAGGAGCTCCGGGAGGGTCGTCACGTGGGATCCCCTCAGAGCGCAGGTCCGAATAGCAAGTCCTGCGACACCCGCTCGATCATGTCGAGCCCGCGCGGCTCCCTCGGATACATCGGCAGCATCGCGACGACCTTGCCCGCGAACTTCGACTTGATCTCGTCGAGGTACTTCCGCTGCATCCGCGCCCGGTTCCGGAGGAACTCGACCGCTTCGCC
>VBMA01000065.1 GCA_005878985.1 Methanobacteriota archaeon | reverse complement strand
AGGTCGCCGAGCGCTCGGACCTCGGCCAAGTCACGTTGCGCTACGTGCCGTATTGGATCGTCCCGACGTCCGTCGTCGCGGACTTCCAGGGGACGAAGAACGTCGGCGCGGGCGCCGGCACCGGCATGATGATGCACGGTGACACGGGCGCGAAGAAGGCCGCGGGCGCCGCGTTGTTCGCGTTGACGATGGCGGCCGCCGCCGCAGGCAGTCAGAACCGGAATCAGCCGGTCAACGCGCAGCAACAGGTCGTCCGCGTACGGGACCGGATCCAGATGCAGTACAACATCCCAATCGTCGCGGTGCGGGGATACACGAAGTATCAGCCGGACGATGGGTTCCAGTTCCAATTGCAGAGCAAGATGAACTTCGACAAGCGCCAGACCGGCGGCGTCGATGTGCAGAGCGGCGACGTCACCGAGGCGGAAGCGAAGTCCCAGGCCGCGGCGCTCTCGCACAAGTTCGCAGAGAAGCAGGCGAAGACGCGCGTCGACAACCTAGAATCGATCCAGGTCTACCCGACGACGTACGACGGCGAGCTGCTCCATGCCCCCGTGTGGTTCATGGAGTACGCGCACAAGGGAAAGCCGATGTTCATCGTCATCGACGGGTCGTCCGGTAGCGTGATCGAAGGCGAGCGGCCCTCGTTCTCCCTGTGGTGAACGCGGAACGCCCCCGGACTTCCATCCATACCCGTAAATACATATCCAGGCAAAACATAAGGCGAACGCTCGGAGAAACCGAACATGCCCGATATCCGCGACCGTGTCGAACAAGACCGAGGACTGCTCAAGAAGATCCAGCTGATGATCCCCGGGTACTCCGGCTACCGCCGCCGAGAGGACATCCGCGCGGCGGACAACCTGCTCCGGATCCAGCTGGCGAACCAGCTCAAGGGCGTCCGCGGGGAGCTCGAGACCATCCGGGACGGCCTGGCGATGGACGGGAAGATCCAAGGCCTCCAGGGCATCGGCAACATCATCTTCACGGTCGAAGGCCTCGAGGCGAAGGTGCGTCACGCAGAAGGCGGCTATTCCGGCATCAGCGCGACGATCCAGATCAAGGAGACGGAACTCGACAAACTGTACGAGTACGACTACGCGATGCTCGACTCGCTCGACAAAGCCGCCGCGGTCGTCCCGATGATCCAGGAGGCCGCGGACCCGAAGAGCTTCGACGCATCCCTGAAGGCGTGCCGCGAGGAGGTCGCGGCATTTGAGACGGCATGGAAGAACCGGATGATGGCCGTGACCGGCATCCAGGTGAGGTGAAGACGATGCTCCCGATTTCATTCTTCTTCGGCGGCGCGCGGCGGACGGACCAGACGGCGGGTCGGAAAGAAGGCCTCGTCGGCGCGATGACGGTCGCCTGGGACGACCAGTTCAAGCGACAGAACATCATGTGGAAGGTCCCGCGCAACATCCGGATGAACGACAACATCGTCGTCCGGGAGGACGAGATCGCGGTCTTCTACCGCGACGGCAAGGTCCTCGCATACCTGGACCGACCGGACCGGTACGCGCTCACGTCGCAGAACGTCGCCGTCCTGGGAAAACTCATCCAGGCCCTGTCCGGCGTCGTCCAGCAGGCCGAGGTGTACTACCTCCAGAAGCGGATCTTTGACGGGAAGTTCGGGACGCAGGACGCGTTCCTGTTCCAGGACCCGGACTTCGACATGGTGCAGCTCCGCGCGTTCGGAGACTTCCGGTACCGCCTGAAGGACCCGGAGACGTTCATCAACCAGTTCGTCGGGACCTTCGGCGCCGCCAGTTCGGCGGAGGTCGAGGACCGCATCAAGGACGAGATCGTCAAGCAGCTCAATGTCACCTTGGGCAAGATGAAGGCCAACGGGCTGAAGGTCGTCGACTTCGCGGCGAGCCTCAATGACATCGAACAGGGCACGCTCGCCAACTCGAAGCCGCACTTTGCGACGCTCGGGATCGAGATCATCCAGATCAGCGGGTTGAACATCCCGCTGCCGGACACGATCAAGGACGCGCTCGATAAGATGGCGTCGGCGAAGGTGCTCGGCCGTACGAACGCGGCCGCGTACCAGCAGTTCGCCCTGGCCGACTCGATGAAGGCCGCCGCCGCGAACCCGTCCGGCGGCGCCGGCACGGGCATCGGCCTCGGCGCCGGCATCGGCCTCGGATACGGGATGGCCTCGCAGGTGCCGGGCATGATCGCCCAGCAGCAGCCCCAGGGGAGGCCGTGCCCGAAATGCGGCACGATGAACCCCGTGACGACGAAGTTCTGTGGGAACTGCGGAGCCGACACGACGGTCGCGGCAGGCAGCAAGCCGTGCATCAAGTGCGGCAAGATGGTCGGGCCCGGCCAGAAATTCTGTCCCGAGTGCGGCGCGGCCCAGGTCCTCAAGTGCCCAGACGGCCACGAGGTTCCCGGCGGCATGAAGTTCTGCCCGGAGTGCGGCAAGCCGGTTGTCCAGAGTTGATTCCATGGAGCAACCCCCGGCCCCCGCTCCGAGCGGGCCCACAGTGCCCAAGCTGTCGACGACGGTCCTCCTCGCGATGGCGGCGATCGCGACGATCGTGCTCGTGGCGATCTTCGCCTACATCCTGCTCGTCGCCCCGACCCTCCGAATCGACGAGCGCCTCTGGTGGACCGGCCTCACGTCGATGATCTTTGCCCTCGGGTTCTACATGATGTACGCGGCCACCCACGACCGGATGATCGCGCGGCCCCTGGCCGGCGGCTTCTTCGTGGTCGGCGCGGGCAGCTTCTACGGCTCGATTTTCACGGGCGGCTCGTCCGACTTCGCGAAGCTGCTGTACCTGATCCTCCTCTCGATCCTCGTGATGATCGTCCTCGGGGCGATCTTCGTCATGGCGCGGGACGCGGAGACAGACGCGGTGCGGCGCGCCCGGCGCAAGTACATCCCGTAGGCAAGCGACAATCCGCGCGGGCCACGGGCCGATCCGGCCTCCGAGCTCACACGAACTTGTAGATGTTTTGCGGGAGCCCGCCCTTCTTGATTTCTTCTTCCATCTCCTCGAGCACGAGGATCCGCTTGTAGGTCGGCGGATGGGTCCCGAAGAGCTCGTTGGCGCGGCGCCAGTGGCTCTTTCTCTCCTGTTCGACGGCCTTCTGCAATTCGTACGCGTCGATTTGACCATCGTGGTCCAGGTCGTATTTGTTCATCCGCTCCTGGAGTTCTTGATAGTCTTCCTCCGCCTTGACCGGGTCGCCGATCATGAACGCCCGGAGGCCCGACGGCTCCTCGTCGGGCCGTGCCAGCGACAATCCGTACGAGATCTTCGTCAGCGCGGACGCGAGCAGATGCGGGTCGCGGGTCGCCGCGCCACTGTAGGCGTCGGCGTAGTACTCGCGGGTCCGGGAGAGATAGAGGACCAGCAGTTGCGCGACGAGATAGACGGCGTAGGAAACGATGGCGGATGCGATGATGATGATGAACGCCTGGCCCGCCCCCTTCCCGCGCACGCGCGCGTTGCCCCGGAGCGCCTCGAAGCCCAAGCGCGCGATGACGTAGGCGATCAGAGGAACCGCGGACATCAACGTCATGATGATCACGTCGCGGTGCCGAAGATGCCCGATCTCGTGCGCGAGCACCGCGCGGATCTCGTCCTGGTTCAGGCGCTCCAAGAGGCCATGCGTGATGACGAGCTCCGCCGAGGCGATCGTGCGGCCAAAGACGAACGCATTCGGCGAATCGTCCCCGCTCTCCCAGATCTTGGGCGTCGGCACGCCGGCCTGGCGGGCGGTTTCCTCGACGGTCCGATACACCCACGGATTCGACTCGGCCGTGATTGGCCGGCGGCCACGAATCGCCCATCGGACGATGAAGGGAGAGATCAACCACTGGAAGAAAATGAACAGGACCGCCAAGCCGACGACGATCGCCAGCGCCCCGGGGAACGCGTTCGCCTGCAGCGCGTAGTCCGCGATCGCGAGGATGGCGAGCAGCAGGAGGGACAGCAGGGCGAACAGGAGGAAGACGGTCAACAGGCTGCCGCGCCGGAGGGCGCTGAGACTTCCCACGAAGCCTCTATATTCGACCTCCCCATGAGTGTTGCGTCGGCATGCCCGAGCTCGTACAGTCGATCAGTTGCCCGAAGTGTGGCGGACCGCTGAACCTGACCACGGGCGAGGTCATCGTGACGTGCCCGTACTGCGGCACCGCCTCGCGGATCCGCGGGGACAAGCCCTTCGTCCTGACGCACTCGATGCTCGCGGCCCGGATGGACCGCGACGGAGCTCTGCGTGCGATCCAGGGTTGGATGGAGGGCGGCGTGATGAAGCCGGACGACCTCCGGAAGGCCTCCCGCGTCACCTCGCTCGAATGTGTCTATCTTCCGTTCTACGTGTTCGAGGTCGATGCGACAACCGCCTACGCCGGGGTCCTCACGCGGACCGGGACGAATGAGAAGCGTACCGGGAATCTTCGGCGCGATTACTTCTGGAAGGTCCTGGGCCGTCGATCCGGGGACTTCCCGACGCGGGAATACAAATTGCCCCTCGGGCTCAAGGTGCCCTTCGACACCGGCGGCATGGTGCGCGAATCCCGGTTCCTGAACGCGGAGGTCGACGAGGACGAAGCGGAGCGACTCACCCGGGAGGACGTCGATGGCCATCAGCGGGAGTTGTTGAAGGATCTCGTGGACGTCATCGAGGACGCCCGCACCCAAGTCGACGTCAAGGATTCCGAGTTCCTCCACGCTCCGATCTGGTTCTCGACTTTCGAATACCGAGGCCGATCGTACACGATCCTGCTCGACGCGGCCTCCGGGGAGGTCGTCCGCGGCGACATCCCACCGCCGAGCGGCGGCTTCGGGGAGTTCCTGAAAGGCGCAGGCCGCGACATGTTCCGAGGCTGATTACGTTCCGTCCTCAGACGGCTCGAGGTTCTCGTAGTC
Source organism: Methanobacteriota archaeon (assembly GCA_005878985.1). Taxonomy (GTDB): domain Archaea; phylum Thermoplasmatota; class Thermoplasmata; order RBG-16-68-12; family RBG-16-68-12; genus RBG-16-68-12. The sequence continues at coordinate 2,818 of VBMA01000065.1, read as the reverse complement.
CGCGAGGTACGCCCCGCAGTTCGGGCACATCTCGTCGTCCGGGTCGATTTCCCACCCGCACTCGGGGCAATGAATCATCCCGTGGCCCGGGGTCGATACGGACATCCGGAGTATAAAATCAAACCGGATTCGTACTCAGTAATCTTCGAAGGTCGTCTGGCCTTTCTTCGAGGGACGTCGGCGGGATTCCGGGACCGGAGCTCGATCGTGGGATTGCGCCCGCAACGTCTCGATCCGCTTTTCCGGCGCCGCGGCCACGGACGTCTCGCCCCCCGGTTCGCCGACGAAAATCTTCTGCTTCAAATCCTTCCGAAGGTGGTCGAGCTCCACATGCATCTTACGTTCCTTCCGTCGGGCGCTGTACAGATACGCCTCGTCCCGCGTGTCCTTCGTCACCAACGTCACGACCCGGCCCGCGGCACTCCGGCCGGTCCGGCCGCGCCGCTGGATCGTCCGGATCTCGGACGGCACCGGCTCGTAGAACACGACGAGGTCGACCTGCGGGATGTCGAGGCCCTCTTCCCCGATCGAGGTGGCGACGAGGACGTTGACCTCGCCCGCGCGGAACTTGTCGAGGATGTCGACTTGCTCCTTCTGCGAGAGCCCGATGTCCTCGCCGCGGGACGCTTGGCCCACGAACCGCATCGGCTTGACGCTCGGAATTCGGGCGAGCTCCTGGGTGATCCGGTCCGCGGTCTGCCGGTAATGCGCGAAGACGATGACTTTGGAGTCCGCCTTTTCCATGAGTTGTTTTCGGACGATCCACCCGGTCTTCGCGAGCTTCGGATGCTCGACCTCCGTCGCCTCCGCGAGCTGGATGGCCTCTTGGACCTTCGCGTGCTTCAGGAACTGGACGTCCGCCTTCGTCTTCGTGTCCTTCTGCATGTTCTCGAAGTACAGTCGGAGGGAGCCGAGGCCTTGCGTCTCCGCGAGCTCGATGGCGTGGTCCGCCTTCATTGCGATCGCCTGCGCGGTCATCCGTCCTTGACGCCGGAATCCAGGCGGGCGCGGGCCTCGTTTCCGACCGCCAGCAGGTCCTTGCGAGTCACCCTCGCCCGGCCCGCAAGGAACCCGAGTTTCTTCAGTCGCGCGACCTGTTCATCGACGACGGTCTGAAGGAGCTTCCGGATTTCCTTGGAGACGTCAGGCGCCTCCACCGGGATTCGCTCGATCTGCAGATCGTGCTGATACGGCACCACGTCGGGGTCGTATTCGGTGCGGATCTCGACCGCGGTGATGCCGAGGTTGCCGCACACCTCGAGGATCTTCTCCGCGGAGGACCCCGGAGACGCCGTCATGCCGAGGACCAACCGATCCGGGACTTCCTTGTACGCGGCCGCGACGTCGACGTACGCATAGTCGCCGACCGCGCGATGCGCCTCGTCGAAGACGATCAGGCTCACGTCGTCGAGCGAGATGCGTTCCGCCCGCAGGTCGTTCCGAATCACCTGGGGCGTCGACACGATGATCTTGTTCTCCCTCCAGAGCAGTTCCCGATCCTCCGGGGCCGTCGCCTCGCCCGTGAAGAGCGTGATCCGGTCGACGGCGAGGACCTTCCGCATCGAGGCCGCGTGTTGCTCGACGAGCGGCTTCGTCGGCGCGAGGAAGAGGATCCGACCGCCGCGGCGCCGCAGGACCTCCGCGATGACCATGGCCGCGATGACCGTCTTGCCCATCCCCGTCGGCAGGACGACGAGGGTCGATCGCTCGAGGCACGCCCGCGCGATGTTCACCTGGTACGCGCGCTCCTCCACGGTCTCACGCCGGAGGAGCTCGTGCGTCACGAACACGGCGGGCGAACCACGCAGGTGTCGAAATAACCTTTGCGTCAGGGAGGCGGATGGCGCCCGCGTCTTCCGAGGAAAGGCAGCGTGGCGGTCGCGATGATCTCGAACGCGTTCACAGGATCGCCTTGTCGAACATCGCCGGGTCCGCCGCGAACGGTTTCGTCGCATCGATCCCCATCTTCGACGTGAAGCCATCGCGCGCGGACGGATCGATCGACGACCCACGGACATCGTGCAGGACGACGAGGCCACGGTCCGCCTGGAAGCGCGTCGCGATCGCCCACTCTACGTCGCGGTCGTCGAAGACATCGATGTCCTCGTCGACGATGACGACCTGTTTCATCGAGGTGTGCGCTCCGAAGGCCGCCATGATCGCGTTCTTGCCGTCGCCCTGGTGCTGCTTCCGGATCGAGACGACCCCGTGGAGCCACGCGCAGCCGCCTTCCGTGAGGCGGACGGCCTTCACGTGCGGCACGGCGCGCGAGACGGCCTGGTAGATCACGGGTTCGCGGGGCATGCCCATGAACATGAAGTGCTCGTCGAGGCCGCCGACGATGATGTGGAAGATTGGACGGTCGCGGTGGTAGATCCGGTCGACGACGAGCACCGGTTCTTTGCGGACGCGATCGTACGTGCGGACCGCATCGACGAACGGGCCCTCGTCGTGAACCTCGTTGATGAGGCGGCCCTCGAGGACGTACTCGGCTTCCGCGGGCACCGTGAGGCCGCTCTTGATCCGAACCGAGTCGATCGGCTTGCCCAGGCACGATTGCGTGAGGGCGGACGCGATCCGACTTTCATCAACGCCGTACTCGACGGACGTCCCGCCGGCGAGGAGGTTCCACGGATCGAGTCCGATGCAGACGGCGACCTTGAGCTCGCCGCCGGCCTTCATCGCCTCGTTGTACATGTGACGCAGATGACGGGGGACGATGCGGCACGCCCCTCGATCGGCGCCCAGGATCAGGATGCGGTGGAACGAAAGGTTGCGCACGCCCTCCCATTCGGCGACCCATACGCCGGCAGTGATG
>VBMA01000005.1 GCA_005878985.1 Methanobacteriota archaeon | reverse complement strand
CAACGAGAGCCCGCGGAACGTGGACATCTTGGTCTGGGTATGGATTGACGACGGACTCGGACACAACGTGTCGTACAACTCGACGGCGGAATTCTACATCAACTTCGACGCCGCACCGAGCCTCCGAGTCGAAAGCCCGATCGCGGGAAGCATCTGGAAGGTCGGCGAGCCGGTGCCCATGGTGGGCAACGTCACGGACCTCGAAGGCGACCCGACGACCGCGTACTGGGACTTCGACAAACTCACCGATAGCACGGGAACCGGTAACGCCACACAGAATCGCGACGCGAACGGAACGACAGCGAGCCACATTTACACCGTGCCGGGCTATTACAACATCACATTCTGGGCCACCGACGGAGACAAGGAGCTATGCCTCGACGCGAACTGCACGACGTTCAAGACACACTGGCAGAGCCAACAAATCCCGATCAGCGTGAGATTTAACCTGCCTCCGTTTGTAACCGTATCGAACGTGTCAACCCAGCTCGGAACGCCGACGTTGCTTCTGGCGCATGTCTACGATCCTGATGGGGACAATATGACCGTCACCTGGGTGTTCGGGGACGGCAGCCCGAACGCCACCAACTTCACCGGCAGCTCCCCCCGGGTTTCCCCCCTGGTGTTCGCGGTCGCGCAAGCGCATATCTATCCCCAGGCGGGCTCCTACAACTTCTCGCTGGATGTCTCCGACGGAAATCTGACGGTCAATCAGAGCCGAACGGTCATCATCCAATCGTTCAACCTACCGCCGGTCCTCCTCTCGGGGCACGTCACCCGCCTGAACGGGACCGCGGCGGGCAACAATACTTTTCGAATTAACGAGACCGTCGTCGTCACCGCGATGGTCTACGACCCTGAAAACGACACCCTCAATACATCGATTGACTGGGGCGATGGTGTGAGGGCGAACCAGACCATCGACCTGAAGACCGCGTTGAACTGCACGCTCGACAATCTCGGCGGCAAGATCCGCAAGGTCTGTCCTGTCTCGTTTTCCCACATCTACGCGAGCATTGGCTCAGCGGGAAGCAAGAATTACACGGTCCTCGTGACGACCACGGACAATCAGGTTTTCATGAATTACAATTTCACGACCGGAAAGTGGGAAACACAGAACCACACGGCGCAGTTGCCGCTTGTCGTGTTCATCACGGACCTCCACACGGTGGGACCGACCCCCTGGACGTGGTGGGATTATAGCACCCTCTCCCTCGTGCTCGGCATCCCCGGTTTCCTGATTGCCCGCTTTGCGTGGAAGGTCCGGCGCGAGCGGATGGAGGAATGATGCGCGCCACCGGGACGGAGGCGGAAGGCTCCCGAAGGCTTTTGAGGCCGATTGTGGTTGAGCGGGACGCGGGTGGCGGGCCTCTGATGGGGAAGAGAGGGCGAGGTGGATGACCGAGATTCAGCGGATGGTCCTTCGACGCCTGCGGAACGCCCTGATCACGATCTTCGGTATCATCGTCCTGAATTTCTTCTTGATTAACGTGATGGGAGACCCGTTGACCCTGATCGGCCACTCTCCTCGGACCTCGCCCGACGTCACGGACAACACGTGTCTTCGGCTTGGCCTGTGCGCTCGGGACATAAATGGCAAGGTCTACGAACTGGACCTGTTCCAGCGGTTCCTCGCGTACATGAAAGACTTCTTCACGGGGAACATGGGAACAAGTTTCCATTGGCAAAACACGGCCGTGTTAGACGTCATCGGTCCGGCGCTTTCGTGGACCTTCCTCCTGATCGGCACATCGACGGTCATCACGATCCTTATCGGGATGGTGCTCGGCGCCCTCTCGGCCCAGCACCGAGGCAAGCCGCTCGATCTGGCGACAACGGGCTTCAGCCTATTCTTCTACGGCATGCCATTCTTCTGGCTCGCGCTCATGATGCAGCTCTCGTTCACGAAACCAGAGTTCAACCTCCACTGGTGGCCCGTGTTCCCATCGAGCCAAGAATACGATTTCTCGATCGCGATTTTCGATTGGACGAACCCTTCCAATATCGCGAGCGCGCTCTATCATCTCATCCTTCCGGCGGCGACGCTGGCCCTCGGGACCGTCGCGGGGGTATCGCTCGTGATGCGCAACTCGCTCATCGATGTGATGACCGAAGACTACGTGGTCACGGCGCGGGCCAAAGGCCTTGCGGAGAGGATCATCCTGCGGCGGCACGTGCTGCCCAACGGGCTTCCGCCCATGGTGACGCTCATCGCGTTGGACATGGCCTTCATTTTCGGCGGCGCCTACCAGGTTGAATACGTCTTCTCGTACCGGGGAATCGGATGGGTCACGATCGAAGCGATTAACAACTACGATTTCCCGGTCCTCCAATTCGTCGTTGTAATTGGAGGGATTGCGGTGGTCATCGCGAACTTTTTGGCCGACCTGATTTTGATCAAGATCGATCCGAGGATCAAAGTGGCGTGAGGGGTCCCCATGGCGTTCCCGTCCGGTTCCGTTTCGTATTGGTTGCGGCGAAGGTTTGGAATTTCCGAGGTGCGACGAGAGAAGTTCGTCCTGACGATGAACCGCCTCAAGGAGATCACGAATTCGGTCGTCCATCACCGGATGGGCGGAATCGGGTTCGCGATCCTTGGCTTCTTCGTGACGATGGCGTTCATCGCACCGTTCCTCCCGATCCCGCCGCCGGAACACTCGTTCCTCGACAGCCAGGGGAACCAATTGCAGTACCTTCAGCCTTCATGGGAGCACCCGTTCGGCACGGACCAGATGGGGCGTGACATCTTGTCCCGCGTCATCTGGGGGTCGCGTGTGTCCCTCCTCGTTGGATTTCTGGCGAGCGTCATCGCCGGCGTCCTCGGAACCGCGGTCGGCTTGGTTTCGGGCTTCTCCGGCGGATGGCACGACGAGGTCCTCATGCGGATCAACGACATCCTGCTCTCCCTTCCCTGGCTCGCTCTCCTCATCGTCTTGGCCCAGATCCTCGGAGGGCACCTGAGCCTCGATGTCATCATCCTCACCATCGGCCTGACGAGTTGGAACTTCACGGCCCGGGTCGTGCGGGCCCAAGTCTTGACCGTCAAGGAGCGCGTCTTCGTCGAACGCGCGAAGGCGTCCGGGGCGAGCAACGCGACGATTCTTCGGAAGCACATCTTCCCGAACGTTTTCCCCCTAGTCTTCGCAAACACGATCCTGACGGTCGCGGTCGCGATCCTCTCTGAGGCGACTCTCGCCTTCCTGGGGAAAGTTGACGTCGGCACCTTGAGCTGGGGCGTCGTCCTCCATGAAGCGGAGGCCAGCGGCGCTGCCCTCAACGGATGGTGGGCGTGGATCGTCATGCCCGGGCTCTCCCTCGTCATCGTGATCCTGGGCTTCTCGCTACTGGGCTACGCCCTCGACGAGATCCTGAACCCGAAACTCCGCGAGAGGTGAAGGGACGGCCCTCATCGAGGTCGACCACCTCAAAACGTATTTCGATACGCGCTCCGGGACCGTGCGGGCCGTTGATGACGTTTCGTGGAAGCTCGAGAAAGGAGAGAGCCTAGGACTGGCAGGGGAAAGCGGCTGCGGGAAGACGACGACGGCGCTGTCGATCATTCGCCTGCTGCCGAAGAACGGCCGGATCATCGATGGCCACATTCGGTATTCGGGGAAGGACCTCGCGACGATCAAGGAATCGGAGCTCCGGAGGATTCGCTGGAAGCACATCGCGATCGTCTTCCAGGGAGCGATGAACGCGCTCAATCCCGTCAAGCGCATCAGCTGGCAGATCGCCGAGGCGATCGCACTGCACGACAACATGTCGTTCGACGAGGCGCAGGGTCGAGTCGTGGAGCTCCTCGAACTCGTGGGAATCAACCCCTCGAGAAAGGATGAGTATCCCCACGAATTTTCCGGTGGGATGCGTCAGCGCGTGATGATCGCGATGGCCCTCGCCTGCCGACCGAAGATCATCATCGCGGACGAACCTGTCACCGCCCTCGACGTCATGATCCAGGCCCAGATCCTCGAACTCCTCACGAAGCTGCAGAAGGAACTCGACCTGTCGATGATCCTGATTTCCCATGACCTCTCGGTCATCGCGCAGACGTGCAATAACGTCGCGATCATGTACGGCGGAAAGATCGCCGAGTATGGGCCGGCGGAGGAGGTATTCCTCGATCCGCAGCATCCATACACGCAGGGGCTGCTCCGATCCTTCCCGGACATCTACGGTCCGAGGGACCTGCCTCCGTGGATCCCGGGGCAGCCCCCGAACCTCCTCGCACCTCCCGACGGGTGTCGATTCCACGAGCGTTGTCCCCTTGCCTTCGCGGAATGCCTCGTCCGAGAACCGCCTCTCTACGAGACCCGACCGGGTCACCTTGCGTCGTGCCACCTGCGGGCCCCATCGACTTGAGGGGATCGATTGGAGCCGCTTCTCCGGGTTCGGAACCTACGGGTCTGGTTTGACGTCCGCATGGGCCTGATCGCGGGCACCTTGGGGAAAAAGACGAAACACGTTCGGGCCGTGGACGGGGTTTCGTTCGATGTCAAGAGGGGGGAGATCTTTTGCTTGGTCGGGGAGTCGGGATGTGGGAAGACAACCACGGGGAAGGCGCTCCTCCGGCTCAACGCTCCCACCGGGGGCAACATTTTCTTTGACCTGCCGGACGATGGATGGAATCGGCTCGGGGCGTTCGAAGCGCGACTCGCAGCGTTGTATCCTCACGCCTCTGCGCTGAGCCCCGGGGAGATCCGCAAGGCGTACGCCGACTGGGCGCGGGTGCAGGGGCTCACCAATCAGGTCGAGTCGACGAGGCATCCTCGCGGCAGTGCGGGGCGCGTCGTCCGGCGCGAACGATACGAGAAGACGATCGCGTTCCTCAACGAGCGCGAGCAGGGGCTCCGAGACGGGGCCGACGCGATGATCAAACGGTTGACGTCCAAGGAGCGGAATAAGCTCGAGGTGGCGCAAACCCTTGGCCCCTGGTTCAAGCCGACACGGGTGCGAAAACTCCATCGCCTCGAGGAGGAACTGGAAGAGGCACGATATCAGTTGACCCGTTCAGAGTCCTTGCACACCCGGACGGGGACAAACAAGCGCAAAGTCCGACGCCTTGAGAGAAGGCTTGAGGCGATGCGAAAACATGCGGGGACCACCGATCCGACGGTGCCGAATCGAACGGAAGAGCTTCGTCGGGAACTCGCGGAGAAAGAGAAGCATCTTACGGAGCAGGAGCTCGGTCGGGTCCGTGAGGAGCAGAAGCAGGTCCGGGACCTGCTCGATCAACTTACCAATCAACGGTCCTCAGTGTCCGAACAAGAAATCGGGTCCCTCAACACCGCCATTGCGAGCGTTCGGTCCCAGGGTGGCCCAGGACTCGAAGCATGGGAAACCCGCGCGGCCATCGACGAAATCCGGGATCGATACGATCTCGCGACCTGGGGCGCGAAAGGGACCGCGCTCGTCGGCATCCGTCCCGGTCGCCGAAAGCGGTTGCGACGCCGGATGCGTGGGCTGCGGAGGCGGATGCAGATCATCTACCAAGACCCATACGAATCGCTGAACCCGAAACTCTCCATCTACGACATCGTCGCCGAGCCGCTCCTTGCCAACCGTATCGTTTCTACCCAATCCGAGGCCGAAGCCGTCGTCGCAAAAGCCCTCGAGGACGTTGGACTCCGGCCCGCGAGCGAATACATGCTCCGCTACCCACATGAGCTGAGCGGCGGCCAGCGACAGCGCGTGGGTATTGCGACGGCGCTCGTCGTGGACCCGGACTTTATCGTAGCCGACGAACCGGTGAGCATGCTCGACGCGAGCGTGCGGACGGAAATCCTCGCGCTCCTTCTGGAGTTGAAGAAACAACGCGACCTGACGTACCTGTTCATCACTCACGACCTCGGATTAGCGTGGATCCTCGCCGACCGGGTCGCCGTCATGTACCTGGGGAAAATCGTTGAGACGGGGGACGGCCCGGAGATCATCCGGAATCCGCGCCACCCGTACACGAAGGCCCTCATCTCCGTCGTTCCATCCCCGAACCCCTCCGTGCAGCGAGAGAAGATCATCCTTCACGGCGAGCGCCCGAATCCCGTGGACATCCCGGGTGGCTGCCGGTTCCATCCGCGGTGTCCCATGGCCGTCGGCGTCTGTGGTTGGAATTCCGAGGAAGTGCAAGAAGAGTTGAAGAAACTGCTCAACGAAGACCGGGAGCAGTTCCCCGAGTCCGCTCGTATCACCAACGTTGAGACGAATGGGCCGCTCGGGCTGACCCTCACGACGTCCGATCCGGCACAGGTCGAGAAGTATCTGTGGAAACGGCTCCAAGCGGTCGGACTCGGTCGGCCCGCCCTCGGCGCGATCCGCCGGGCGAATATCCAGGCCGGAAGATTGGAGCTCATCCTGCACGAAGCCGTCGAGCCTCCGCTCCTCCAGATCACCGGAAACGTCTCCGTCGCATGCCACTTGGTCGAGCCAGAGAGCGTGATCCAGCAGGCCGTCGGCGTGGGCGCTTGAGCTCTAGATACGACCTTCGACATATGCCATGGCGGCGTGCCCCAGGGCCTCGGCTCTTTGGAGGAGGCCTACGAGACGTGCCTCCGCGTCGGTGCGAAACGACTCATCCCGGATCGACTCGAGGTTGACGCGGGCGTTGAGGCTCGCGCCGCGGATGGCCGCTTCCGCGAGGAGGATCGCGACCGCGGCATCCGTGACAGCACCCCGATTTCCCATCTTGGCCGCGGTCTCGGCCAGCTCGAGCGCCTCCAGGGATCGCTCCATCGTCTCGAGCGGCACTTCCGTGGCGGTCCGGTACGCGGCTTGCATCGCCTCGACCCGGGACGCCTTCTCTGCCTCCGTCGATTTCGGGAGACGCCGAGCCGCCATCACGGCTTCGTAGGCGCGCGCATCCTCGTCGATGAGCGCCTCGAGGCGTGCCTGCACGTTCCTCGCCTTTGCCTCGAGCCCCGCAAGCTCCGACTCGACCCCCTCGTAGCCCGGCTTGCCCCGCGCGAGGCCCGCGACCATCCGACTCAGGGCCACGGACAGCGCGCCCGCGAGCGCGGAGACGCTTCCCCCGCCCGGCGTCGGCGTCGGAGCCGCGAGGGCAGCGAGGAACTCCTCGAGGGGGCGGTCCTTCACTCCCACAGGCGTGTCTCCAGAATCTGCTCTCGATGGAACCGAACGAGCTTGAAGTATTGGGTCGCTCCATCGACGAGGGCGTCGAGCGGCACCAGCCCGATGATCTCGCCCTCCGCGATCTCGACGCCTTCTTTCGCCGCGAGGGAGCGGATCGCTTCGAACGCTTGGACGAGCGACGTCTTGCGGTAGTCCACCATGTTCATCGAGACCTGAACGAGTCCGCGATCGGCCAGTTCGAATCCTTTCGCCCGCACGGCGGGTAGCCCTCCGTCGCTCTCTCGGATCGACTTCGCGATGCGTTTCGCCACGCCGACATCCGTCGTCCGGAGGTTCACGTTCCAGGCAATGAGCACGGGTCGTGCGCCGACGATGCACGCCCCCGCGGTCGGATGGAGCGCGGGTGGCCCAAAGTCCGGTGCACGATCCGGTTTCGTCGCGATCTCGGCCCTGAGCCCCTCGTACTCGCCACGGCGGACGTCCGGGAGCGCTCGACGGTCGGGACGGGTCGCGGCGGCTTCGTACAGATACACGGGGACCTGCAGTTCATCGGCGATCCGCTCTCCGACGGAACGAGCGATCGCGACACAATCGTCCATGGTAACCCCCGCGATGGGGACGAAGGGGAGCACGTCGAGCGCTCCGACCCGAGGATGTTCGCCTCGATGACGATTCATGTCGATCAGCTCCACGGCCTTCTGCGCACCTCGGAACGCTGCCTCGGCGACACCGGTGCGATCGCCGACGAAGGTGATGACGGACCGGTTGTGGTTCGCATCCATCTCCTGATCGAGGACTCGGACCTCGGGCACGGAGCCGATGGCCTTCGCGACCGCATCGACGACATCCTTGCGGCGGCCCTCCGAGAAATTGGGGACGCACTCGACGATCTCCGCCATGGCGGGCCTGCCGAGGCGACGAACGTCCGGGTTCATTAAACCCTTTTCTCGGACGTCTTCGACCGGGCCTCGCGCGGAAACATTAAGTAACGCGAATCTCGTGGCGCGGGCCGGTCTCGCTTCGGTGGTGCGTGAATGACGGGCCGCGTTCGCGCGTTCGCGTGGCTACTCACGGCCGGAATTTTCGCTGCCGGGATCCTGTACGCGGTCCCGGTCGCGGCGCCTCCGCCGATCCCGATGCGGACCCAGGGACAGGCTTTCAGCGAGGGGGGCACACCCTTGCCGTTCGCCACGCCAATCCGCGCGTTCGTCGACGGCGTCGACTATTCGAACGATCCCCGGGTTCTGAACGGCGCGGGTTCGTACGCGATCCTGATCTTGGGGAACTCCAAAGACAATGCAAACGTCTCCGACACCCCGACGGTTCAGGAAGGGGCGAACCTCGGCGATCCGGTGATTTACGTGGCAGGGGACTTCGTGACGAGCACGGGTGTCTTCCAAGAAACGGTGCCATGGAGTCCGGGAACCATCCGCATGACTGACCTGCACGTCGGCTCGACCGCCACGACCCCGCAGCCGTTGAAGATCGAAGGCATCGTGACCCAGCCGGCGCGCGGTGGAAATCAGTTCGTCTTCGTCTGTAACCCGACCGGAGCGCCGGTCCCCCTGTCGTCCTACTACCTCGAGACGGACGCGCCGGGCACGTACCACGCATCGAGCCTCGCGCTGACCGGCGTCCTGAGTGCCAACTCATCGATTCGCCAGGACTTGCCGCTGGCGACGTGGCTCATTCCGACGGGGGACGCCCTCAAGCTCGTGTACCGGAACCCGGGCGGGCCTAATGCGTCCGCCGGAGGCCGCGACATCGTCGTGGACCGCGTCGAGTTCAACGCGACCGCCGGAGGCACGTTGGACTGGGAGCCCGGGAACACGATCATGGGCGACGCGCCCGCCCCCGGTCCCGGCCACATCCTGCAGCGGGACGCGAACTGCACGGACACGAACCAGCCCTCAGACTTCAGCCTGGGCGTCGAACCTGGGCTTCCCGCGAACGCACCGCCGACGGTCACGATCACGTCGCCGACAAACGGGCAGGCGCTCCCGGCCGCGGGAGCGGTCACCCTCACCTGGACCATGTCGGATGACGTCTTCCTTGCGTCGTACCTCCACGTGTGGGTCAACGTGACGATTGGCAACCAGATGATTCCGCTCTTGGCGGACGCGGTCGGAGCGACCTCCGTTCCATGGATGACCCCGGACGTCGCCGCGACGGGCGTCGTGATCCGGGTGGACGTGCAAGACCCGCTCGGTGCTCAGTCAAGCGACACGCGGACTGTGAGCCTCACGCGCCAGTCATCCCTCGCCCTCATCATCGCGGTCTTGATCGCCGTCGTCCTCGGTATCTTCCTGCTCTTCGGATTCCTCCGAGCCCGCCGGAAACCACCGCAGCCGGTCGGACCGCCTCCGCTTCCGCCGCTGCCTCCGGCGACCCTGCCGCCGGTGGGCGCCGCGACGGTCACGCCAGGACTCGCCCCCGACAAGAAAGTCTGTCCTCGTTGCCAGACCCACGTGAACGTGAGCGACGTGACGTGCTTCTTCTGCGGATACAAGTTCACCGAAGAAGTGAAGCCGCCACCGTAAGGATATTATCACAATGCCTCTTTGAAGGTCGCATTCCCATGCGGAAGGACGAAGAGTTCAGCGAGTGGTACAACGAGGTCATCGAGCGCTCGGAGCTCAGCGACAAGCGATATCCGATCAAGGGAATGAACGTCTGGCGGCCGTACGGATGGGCGATCATGAAGCTGATCGACCAAGCGATCCGAGACGAGTTCGACTCGACCGGGCACGGCGAGGTCAACTTCCCCGTCCTCATCCCGGAGTCCGAGTTCAAGAAGGAGGCGGAGCACGTCAAGGGCTTCGAAGGCGACGTCTTCTGGGTCACTCGCGGCGGCTTCAACGAACTCGATGTGAAGCTCGTCCTCCGGCCGACGTCGGAGACGGGGATGTATCCGATGTTCAAGTTGTGGATCCGCAGCCATGCCGATCTCCCCCTCAAGGTGTACCAGATCGTCCCGGTGTTCCGCTACGAGACGAAGATGACGCGGAGCTTCATGCGGGTCCGCGAGATCCACTTCTTCGAGGCCCACACGGCCCACGCGACGTTCGAGGATGCGGAGCAGCAGATCCACGAAAACCTGCAGATGAACGAGCGGGTCATGCGGGTGCTCGCCCTGCCGTACATCGTCTCGCGCCGGCCGGACTGGGACAAGTTCCCCGGGGCCCAGTACAGCCTCGGCACCGACACCCTGTTGCCGTCGGGTCGGGCCGCCCAGGTCGCGACGTTCCACCAGTACCGCGACAATTTCGCGAAGGTCTACGATGTCACCTATGAGACGGAGACGGGCGAACACAAGTACGTGCACCAGACGACCGACGGCATGAGCGAGCGCCTCCTCGGCGCCCTCATCTCGATCCACGGGGACGAGAAGGGCCTCGTGTTGCCGCCGGCGGCGGCTCCCGTCCAAGCCGTCGTCGTGCCGATCCTCGAGAAGGGCCGCCAGGAGGAGATGCTCCTCGAGGCCCAGCGGCTGTTCCTCGAGCTGCGCGAACGGATGCGGGTGAAACTCGACGACCGGGACATCCGGCCAGGGGAGAAGTACTACTACTGGGAGGCCCGCGGGGTGCCGCTCCGGGTCGAGTTGGGTCCGCGGGACCTCGCGAACCAGGCGGTCACGGTCGTGCGACGCGACACCGGCGAGAAGAAGGAGTTGCCCCGCGAGCTGCTCCCGGACCGCCTGCGGACCGTCCTCGAGCTCATGCAGGTCGCGATGTGGAACCGGGCCGAGAAGGTCCTCCAGGACAACACGTTCACGATCACGAAGCTGGAGGACGCCCGCGACGGATTCAACCGGATGGGCTGGTGCGGGAAGGAATCGTGCGGCAAGGCGATCACGGATCGCACCGGGATGAGCGTCCTCGGGACGCCGTTCTACCCGGAGCCGTTCGAGGGCAAGTGCATCGTCTGCGGCGAGAAGACGAAGCAGCTCGTCTACGCCGCGAAAGCGTATTGAATGGCCGATCTACCGGAGGACCCCGGTATACAGGACCGTGCTCGACGAAATCACGACTTGGTAGTCGAGCGGAAAGCGGACCACGTCCACGAAGAGCCGGTCGCCCGCGCGAATCGAGGTTCCGGTTCCCGTGTAGGACGCGCCATCGGCAACCCAGTTGAGTGCGCTGAACGTCTTGTAGACGATCGACGTCCCGTTCGGAGCGACGAGTTGCAGATGGACCATGGCCGGCGTGAGACCGAGCGGGGTCGAGACGATCTGAAGCGTCCAGTTCGTGCCATCGGTCGTCTTGCTCACCGCGACACCCATGATCTGCGGCCCGCTGCCCGACGGCGAGATGAGACCGGAGACCATAATGTACAGGACTGCCGCGAGGACCACCGTGATGGCTACGAGCAAGATTGTCGCGATGACGGCAGAGACCGCGTCGCGGTCCCGTCGGAGGAGTGGTCGCATGTCGAACCTCTAGGAAGCCGGCCGATTCGACGAACGAGCTTTAAGCCCTCCTTCGCCCGTATCAAAAGGGGAACTCTGACGCTCCCAGGCCCGAACTATTTTCGATAAAGGAGCATGCCGACGATCCCGAACCCGACCAGGACGATCGTCACCGCGTAGGCGCCGACCCACTCCGGCTTGAGGATATTCCAGGAGCCGTACGAGAAGCCCCATGTCAGATAGAATAGGATCCCTGCGAGGAAGGCGAGCGCGTAGAACCAGAACGCCGCCGACCGGGGGAAGGCGACTTCGGCCACGCGCGAACAAAGGGCCTGCGAGTAAAAACCTTTCTCGTCAGGATTTCGGAGGTCTGCGGCGGCGGAGCGGCGCGGTCGTGCGCGCCAGTCGTCCGCGTGTCCGGGCCCACCAGGCTTCGATCCGCGGATACGACCCCGGGTTCTCCTCGACCCAGAACAGGAACGCGAGGACGAGGAAGAACGCCGCGAGCGCAATGAGCAGGTAGAACGGCCACCGCGGGATCGGCTCCTTCACGCCGAATGCCGAGTCGGGGACGATTCCATCAACGCCGAGGACCGTCAGGTTGACGTCCCCCCGACAACCCGGTGGCGCACAGGGGTTCGTGGCGTTCGCGCTGGTCGCAAGATTCCACTGCGCGTCCGTAAAGTAGCCCCGCGAAGCGAGGTGGAACGCCGTCAAGGTCCCGCTCACGTTGCCCTCGAAGATAACGGAAAACCGAACGAAGTAGCTCGACTGGGAGAAAATCGATCCGTGCGGCATGTCCCGACTGTCGACGGCCGTGACGATCGTGAAGTTCAGCACCCTGGACGTCCCGTTGTCCACCCGGGCGGCGGTCCAACTCCAAGTCCGTGTGCCCGTCTCGGCGATCTTCGGGTAGGCATACGGCCAGGACGAATCGACTGGAACGCTTTCTTCGATCGTCGCGTAACGGTAGATGCCCGCGGTCAGCGTGACGTTGATCATCGGTCCGGAGTACGTCGAATTGAAGTAGAACTCGAATCGTCCGGTGTCCCCGGGGACCAACTCGGGCGACGACTTGACCGCAATAAGTTTGTTCACCTTGCCGACCGCACCCCAATCCTCCGCGGTCGCCGGCGGAGACAAGACCACGGCGAGGACCAGCAAGGCGAGGGCCAACGCCGGGGCCCGCATGATGCGCGCCGAAGCGGCTCGGTCTTCATATAGGTATCGCGGAGTGTATCGCGGAACAGAGTGTATCCGTATCCGCCATCTGTTGGAGCGACTCGCACACTTGTCGTCCCGAAAGAAAATGCGGAGTCGCTCCTCCGAAAGTTGCTGATGGAGCACCTCGTCGACCGGACGTTGAAGACCGTGAAGCGGGGCGATGCGGTTCTCATCCCGGTCACCGCCCAGCCGCGCTTCGATCTCACCCCATTTCGCGCGCGCCTCGAGGAACACGTCGATCTTCCCCATCGCTTCGGGCCTCGGGATCCACGGCGCGAGCTCCGCGAACGACTGAGCGCTGCGGGCATCCCGTCGGAGCATGCGCCCCGACGATGGGAGCGGATTGGGGACGTCCTCGTCATCCGAGTCCCTTCCGAAGGGCAACCAAGGGCTCGACAGATCGCACAGATCTTCGGCACGGTCTTGGGCGCTCGAACCGTCGTCCAGGACCTCTCCGGAATCCACGGGCCGATGCGCGTTCCGGATGTTCGAGTCTTGTGGGGGCACGGAACGGAAACGGTTCACGTCGAGGGCGGCATCCGATATGCATTGGACGTGGCCCGCGTGATGTTCTCCTCTGGCAACGTCGGCGAGCGGATCGGCATCGCGGAGCGAGTCCGTCCCGGCGCGGTCGTCGTGGACCTCTTCGCGGGAATCGGCTACTTCTCTCTGCCCATCGCGGTGCGAGGCCGGGCCGAGACCGTGTATGGATGCGAGCTCAACCCGGTGAGTTTCCGGTACCTCGTGGAGAACACACGGCTCAACCGCACCACGAACTTGTTGCCAATCCTCGGCGACTCCCGGAAAGTCGCTCCGCGCGGGGTCGCCGATTGGGTGATCATGGGCCACTTCGATGCGCGGGATTACCTCGACGTGGCGTTCGATGCCCTCCGCGGGCAGGGGACGATTGTCTACCACGAGCTGTGCCCGAAGGAGCAATATCCGGATGCGATGATCCGGCGGCTCGCGGCTGCCGCACGAGCTCATTGGATGAACGTCCAGGCAATCCACACTCGAATCGTGAAATCGTACGCGCCCGGCATCGTGCATTCCGCGGCACAAGTGGAGGTTACGCGCCAGAATCGACCCTAGGCGACCGAAACACTGATGAGGGATGGGTTCCTGTGGAACGCCGGTGAGCGGAATGAACTGCCCGAAATGCGGAGCGGTGTTGCCCGCGGAAGCCGCGTACTGCCCAGTGTGCGGAACGCCGCGGAGCGAGATTGACCACCTCGTGCGCCAGGCGGAACGGGCCGTGAACAAGGCGCTCGTCGTCGGAACGACGATGCTCGACCGCGCGGCGAAAGAACTCCAGCCGACATTCAACAAGGCGATGGAGACCCTGCGCCCGGCCGTCGAGGCGGTCGGGAAGGCGACGAACGACGTGGTCGTGGCGGTCACACCCGCGGCCGAGGCCACCCTGCGAACGGCCAAGGAAGTCGCGGACAAGACCGTCGCGGTCGTCAGGCCGACGGTCACGAAGGCCACGGAGAAGACTGGGAACGCCGTCCACAAGATCCGTGAGAAGGTCCGAAGCCGGTAGGGAACCCGGGTGAGCCCGGGGAGTCCCATCCAAACCGTTTTCTACGCAACCGGACCTAGTGGATTCGTGGGTCGAACAGCTCGGGTCTCAGTCGGGCGAATTCTCCCGGTCCTACTTGCCACGATGGCCATCTTCGCAGGGACGGCTTCCGCGACCGCACCACGGCCGCTCGCGAGCCCCGCCGGCGCACTCGTGGTAACCTTCGACATCCCGGTCGACCCGGGATCCGCCGACTACGTCCATCGTGCGGCTCAAGCCGCAATCGCATCGAATCAGGATCTCGTCATCGTGATGAATACACCGGGCGGCCTGCTCGATAGCATGGCCCAGATCGTAGGGGATGGAGGGCCGATCGCAGAGGTGCAATCCCATGGCCTTTCGGTCTACACGTACGTCCCGCCGGTTGGCTTTGCGGCCTCCGCCGGGAGCTACATCGCCCTCGCCACGAACGCGATCTACATGGGGAACGGATCCGTGATTGGGCCGTCGACCCCGTATATCATCGGCGGTGATCCGAGCCAAATCCAGCACGTCCAGAATTTCGCGACCGGGCTCATTCGATCCCTCGCCCAGAAGAACGGGTACAATGTGAGGGCGGCCGTCGACATGGCGGAGAACAACACGGCGTACACGGCGGTGGAAGCTGCATCCGTCGGGCTCATCACCGGCCTTGTCGATACCTACGCGGGCTTCCTCTCGAAGGTCGGGTTGGCCGGCTTGCCAGTTACGGACTTTTCGGAGCCCTTGTACGACCGGTTCCTCAGCTTCCTCAGCGATCCGACCGTCGATGGCCTTTTCATCCTCGTTGGGATCATTGCGCTCGTCCTCGATCTTTTCCACCGGACTCTCTTCTTAAGCGTCGTGGCCGTCATCTTCATCGCGCTCGGATTCCTAGGCGCGCAGATCATCGGCGCCTCCGTTGTCGGCATCCTGATTCTAATCATCGCGGCCGCCCTCGTGATTCTGGAGGTGAAAGCGGGCCACGGGTTCTTCGCGATCACCGGTATCGCCCTCGGGATCGCGGGCACCCTCCTCCTCGCGTACAACGTCCAGTACTCGCCGTCTCCCTATGGCGTCGTGCAATACGTCATCCTGGGCGCCACCGGCGCCGTCCTCGTCGTGGCGTTCTTGTACCTCACGCGGATCCGGCATGCCCTCATGGCCCAGCCGAAACTCATCGATCCCGAGCGGATTGTCAACATGACGGGCCGAGCGTCGACGGACCTGGTCCCCGGCAAGGACGGCGTCGCGAACGTCGGGGCCGAGGACTGGACCGCCGTTTCGGATGAATTCATCCCGAAGGGGACGGTCGTCCGGGTGACCGCCGTCGCCGACGGGAAGATCCAAGTCACGACCGTGACGCCCGGACCGGAACCGTCGAAATCCAGCGAGCCGTCCGCGACACCGCCCACCTCGCCGTAGTCGATCCGCCGCCTAGGTCTGGTGCTTTCGGACCTTCAGGGTCACATTGTCGGATTCCACGGCCGTCACGATGATCGGCTCCCCGCGGGCGATGTCTTCCTCTGCGACCGCGCTCCACGATTCGTGCTCGACGTGCACGACCCCTTTGCCGGTGGATTTCATCGCAACGAGCGCGCGGCCGGTCTTGCCGACCAGCGTGTCGCCGGAGAAGTAGCGCTGGGTGATGACCTTCGTCGTCGTTTGCTGAAACGCGAACGCCAGTCCGACCCCGATCATGACGATCAGCACCCCGGAGGCGAGGTAGTCGAACCGGCTCACGATCCATCCGTGGACGATCAGGAAGATGCCGAACGCGACGACCGCCAGCACGACGAGGACCGATCGAATGCCGTAGAGGAAGAGCCGATCGATCAAGTTCGAGACGGGTACGTCCGGAGGCTTACCTGTCATCCCCTTTCGCGGCTCCCTCCGCCGACGCGAGCACACCCCGGAACGGCCGGATGAGCTCCGTGAACTCGAGGGGCAAGATGAACTTCGTGGCCGGGCTCGCGCCGAGCGCCCGGAGGGCGTCGAGGTACTGGAGCATCAGGGTCTTCTCGTCGATTCCTTTCGCGGCTCCGAAGATCGTCGAGAGCGCTTGCGCGTACCCTTCCGCGTTCAGGATCGCAGCTTGTCTCGCGCCTTCCGACCGCAGGATCGCGGATTGCTTGTCCCCTTCAGCGATGGTGACCGTCGCGGTCTTCCTCCCGTCGGCTTCGATGACGACCGCTCGCCGGCTCCGTTCGGCCGACATCTGAAGGATCATTGCGTCCGTGACGTTCTTGGGAGGGAGGATTTCCCGGATCTCGACGTTCGTCACCTTGACGCCCCAGCGTGTCGTGACCTCGTCGAGCTTCGTGCGGAGGATCGCGTTGATCTCCTCTCGCTTCGACAGCACCTCGTCGAGGATGATGTCGCCGATGACGGCCCGGAGGGTCGTCGTCGCGATCCCCATCGCGGCTCCTTCGAAATTGTTCACCCGGATCACGGAGTCGGCGGCGCTCGCGACCTTGAAGTACACAATGAAGTCGACGTCCACGGGGGCATTGTCTTTCGTGATGCACGTCTGGTGCGGAATCGTCAGGTATCGTTCCCGCAGGTCCACGCGCACTGGCTTGTCGATCCCCGGGATGACGACGACGATCCCGGGGCCCTTCTCGGCCTGGGCCTTCCCCAGGCGGAAGTTCACGATCCGTTCGTACTCCTTCACGACCTTGAGGCTGGCGAACAGCAGGATCAGGACGATGATCACGAAGACGAACGCGCCGACCGCCGCGCCGACGAGATCGGCGCCCTGGAGCGCCGTCACCGAACCCAGATCAAGCAGGCCTAGGAGTCCCCACATACCACGTCCCCCGGGGCGGGATGCCCGCTCCCTGACTTAAGGCCATTGCCGGATTGCCGCGACCCCGCGCGCCGGCGGATTGAAACCTTTATCCTGTTTCGTCCGGTTCGGTGGTGGGTGTCCCCGGAGGAACGGCTCCAGACCGTCCTGCACGGCTCCGAGGAAGTCGTCACCCGCGACGAGTTGCGGACGCTCCTCGACCGAACCGGCACCCCTCGCGCCTACGTCGGACTCGAGCCGTCCGGGCTCATGCACGTCGGCACGGCCTTCGTCATCGGTTCGAAGGTCGAGGACCTCATCCGGGCGGGATTCCATGCGATCATCTTCCTCGCGGACTGGCATGCCTACATCAACGACAAACTCGGACGGGACCTCGAGAACCTTCGAATCTGCGCGGACTACTTCAAGGACGGATTTCGGGCGGTCGGCGTCCCGGACTCCGTCGAGTACCTGTACGCGAACGAGTTCGTGCGCCACCCGGAATACTGGCAGACCGTGATCCAGGCCTCAAAAGCGTCGACGGTCGCGCGGATCCGGCGGGCCCTCACGATCATGGGACGCAAGGAGGAGGAGGCGGACCTCGATGCGTCGAAGCTCATCTACCCGGCGATGCAGGTCGCGGACATCCATTGGATGAACCTGGACCTGGCCCTCGGCGGCATGGATCAACGACACGCGCACATGCTGTACCGCGACGTCGCGCCGAAGCTCGGATGGAAGCAAGTCGTTGCGTTGCACACTCCCTTGCTGCCCGCGCTCGATGGCGGCGGCCGGATGGACCTCGTCGCAGGGAAGATGTCGAAGTCCCGACCGGACGCGAGCATCCTGCTGAACGACAGCCCGCACGATGTCGAGCGAAAGATCGGGAAGGCGTTTTGTCCGGCGAAGGAGCCGGTCGGCAATCCGGTCCTCGAGATCGCCCGACTCATCCTGTTCCCTCGCCATGGGAGGCTCATGATCCCCCGAGACCCGAAGTTCGGAGGTGACGTCACGTATGCGTCGTTCAACGACGTCGCGAAGTCGTATGCGGACGGGGAGCTGCACCCGAAAGACCTGAAGGCTGGAGTCGCGGCAGGGTTGAACGAGCAGCTCGCCCCGGTTCGAAAGTTCTTCGAGGCACACCCGCAGAATCTCGAAGCGGTGAAGGCGATTCTACGAAACGGGTGACGCTTCCGACGCGTACAGCAGATCCAGGTCATTCCGCGACACGGGGTCGCAATCTCCATGAGACGGCGGGCGATTCTCGACGGTCACAAGGGTGGAATCGGCGACGGACCCGCTTTCCGCGCGTTCGCGACGCGGGGGCGCGCCGCGAGTAGGGCGATGAACCCGGCCAGGCCGAGCGACCCCGCGAACAGGAACGGGATCGATGCCTGAGTAGCGGCATCCGAACCAAACGCGTTCGCGAGGACGCCCGCGAGATAGACCCCGATCGCACCGCCCACGAGCTGGAAGCCAAACACCAGACCGAACGCCGCACCTTGCAAGCGACGATGACTCGATTCGGAGACGAATGAGAAAAGCGCGGGATAGGTGAGGAAAAGCGCGGAGCCGAGCGTCCACATGACGACCAGGACAATCCAGACGTTCCCAATGGTCCCGCCGACGAGAGTCGCGACGCCGAGCGCCGCGAAGGAAGCCACGAGGGTCCGATGTCGGCCGAACCGGGCGCTCAGACGGCCGAAGAAGAACGTGGCCACGGTCCCGGCGAGGATCCAAAGGGCGACGGCGACGCCGGCGACGTTCGCGGGAAGGCCGAACTTTGAGTTCAGAAGGAGCGGTCCAAAGAAGGCGACGATGTTGAAAACGGCCCCGACGAGGGCGAGTGGGAGCAACCAGTGGCGCACGTCTCGTAGGACGCCCACGTAGTCCGAGACCGATCGCGAGGCGAGGTGGGGTGGCGAAGGTCGGCCGCGGCTCAGCGACAACCCAACGGCGACGGCGGCCAAGTTGATGCCTCCCCACAGGAGGAACGGCCACTGCCACCCGAACGCAACCGCGAGGATCGCACTGCTCGCGATTCCGAGGATCACCCCGGCATCCCCGAAGGCGCTCTGGAACCCCATCGAGCGGTCGAGCGCTGGTCCCTCGAATTCGCGTCCGATCCACGAGATTCCTACGGGATGATAGAAACTCGCGCCGATTCGCGATAGCGCGACGAGGAACAGGAGCGACCAGAAGTTCCACGAGAGTGACGCGGCGAAGGAACCGAAGCCCAAGATGACGATCCCGATCGGAAGGAATCGGGACGGATCGCGTCGGTCGGACATGATGCCGAACAGGATCTGGAAGATCGCGGTGACGACGAGCGTGGTCCCGCCGAGGAGGCCGACTTCCGCGGGTCCGAAGCCGCCGAACACCGCCTGCAAGACGATGACCTGGCCTGCGAGGGCCGCGACCGCGCCGTCGTTCGTGAGGTGGTAGATCGAGTTGGCCATGAGGATTCGGCGTTCGCCCACCACGCGGCCGGCGATGCGACATCGACTTATAGCGTTGGTCCCGCGCGACCCGGGGCGACTCCTTCCGGGGTCGCTAGGTCCAAATAGGGCCTCAAGGATGGGCCGGCCGGCCAGGAGACCGCGGACGGCCGACGGTGACCTTTCGGGGTTGCTGAGGAACGTCCCCCCTCCCTAGGTACGGTGGCCCCGCGCAAGCGGAGGGGCCCGAGAGGGCCGGCAAGGGCGCAGAAACGACACAGCCCGCGTCGAGGATGAATCGCCCGGCGAGGACGTTGACGCGGGATCTGGTGAGACGGCGACACCCCACCGGAGCAAGTCCAAGCAGGCGCAATGCGCCAGGTAGGACGCTCAGTCCAATGCCGTCAGAACAGAAGGGGGCGTACGGCGGCCACCTGGCCCTCTTCTGGCGGTCGCCATGGTGAACAGCGTCGAGAAACGTGAAACGACCTCGATGTATCGTCAAAAGAGGTCGAACTGCCGTCGCGAGGTCGTCGGGGCGCCGTCCGTTTGCCGTTGAATGGTGTAGAGATGCCGTTGAGGTCCCGTTGACCTCCAATCAAGACTGCCACTCCGATATCATGCCGATTCTGTGCGTATTTGTGCACTAATCCGCTTGATTTGAGGGCAAGAATCATTAAGTACGGTTGGGATTTGGTATACCGTACGGTACCATACGGTACCAAACGGCCCATAAGGGTGCCTGGAATGACGAAAGAAGATCTGGAACGGATGGTCGAGGAATTCCTCAAGTCAGAGATTGAGGACCCCGAAGTCCGCGAGATGCTGGTCTCACTCGAAGGGGACTAGGTGGCCATCAATCCACTCTCTAAATTGCGCCCTCGTCAGGTTATCCCACACAGCCCGGACTCTCCGGCCTTCTGGCCCGCTGAATTTGAGATTGTAGCGGAATTGCTTTGAGATAAACCTCCCCAGTAAGAGGGCCGTCCGATGGTTGCACTCAGAAAAAGGCTGAGGGTCACGATCTATGTCTTCAAAGATCATCGCGATCAGGTCTCGAAAGTCGCCTTCTCTTCTGCCGCACTTCCGGATATCCGCGACGAGCCGTTTGAAACCCTGTCTGTTCTTGACCCCGCCACCGCGATGGCGTCCGGCTACTGGAGTGCCCGCCTCCTTGTGAATCCGTAGGACGATGTCTTCCGTAATCGCGGCTAGGACCTCGTGGCCGATTTCCGTCATTCTGTCTTGGCCGGATGCGCGACTAGACTGAAAAGCTCGTCGTGAAGAAGACGGGATGTCTGTCCAGCTCGGCCACAAGCAGCGAATCGTCGAGCTCTTGGTGCGCGAGAGCGGTGCGACGGCCTTCGCCCTTGGTTACGAGCCTTGGTTTTGAGGCCGTCCTCCGCCGCGAAACCGCTAAGCTTCCCACGCGCATGAGGCAGCTCGACCGATGCCGGAGAGGTTGCGTTTCCAATCCTATCGCCAGTGGGCAGAAGCGATAACACCGGGGCTGAGAGCCGCGATCGCCGGAGAACGCGAGGTTCCCCCGCAAGATCCGTTCTCCGAGGCTTGGCTGGGCTACACCCTCTTCTACTACTCGAGACTGCTTTCGGTCGAGGAGGTTATTGAAGCGGCTGATACCATCAGCCACGCTATTCCGAATCCGAACGAAATCGCCTGGGCCTTCTTGCGTCTCAAGGAGAGGGGATGGCTCGTCGTCGAAGGAGACTCGTATGGGCTGACCGCCGAAGCCCGACATACGATCGAAGCCATTGTGCCCGGAAACAAAGTCGAGGTCGAAAGACTGAGTCAGTGGATCTCGACTCATTCCCCATGAATACCGCCACACGGGGGCGTACGGCGGCCACCTGGCCCTTAATTAACTGGCGCCTTGGGAACGCCCTTACCCTTGAGCCAGGCCTCAGTGCTGGGGTCGTCCTCCGCCGCCGAAACAGTCGAAACCCGAAGGCACGGCCCGTATTGGGCGCCAAAGACCGGATCCGCCAAGGCCTTTTATCCGACGGCAGACCTCCGGCGTGCCGAGACCATGAAGGCCAAGTTCTTCTACACCGGCATTCGCGTAAAGGACCTCGAGGCGTCCGTGAAGTTCTATACGACCCTCCTCGGGATGAAGGTGCGCGGCCAAAACACGGTCGACGCGGCGAAGGGGACCGTCGTGGAACTCATTTGCGAAGGAGAGGGCGGCAATACCCTCGAGCTGAACTACTACGAAAAGGGCAGCTCGTTCGACACAACCTACGCGGTCGGAGACGGGCTAGACCACCTCGCTTTCGCGGTCAAGGACCTCGACGCCGCGCTCGCGGAGGCGGCGAAGGCGGGCCATCCCGTGGTCCTGAAGATGCAAGAGCCCGGGAGCCGCTACGCGTATATCCAGGACCCGAACGGGATCTGGATCGAGCTCGCCCAGTTCGGGTGAGGGCGAAACGGAGTAAGGTGCCCACCACTCAGCGGGGCGGGCGTAGGTGCGGAACGAAGGCTACGACAACGTAATCCGAAACGAGGGGGCGGACGGCGCCGACGTGCCCTCTCTAATACCGAGCACGCATTCT
This sequence comes from Methanobacteriota archaeon, assembly GCA_005878985.1. Taxonomy (GTDB): domain Archaea; phylum Thermoplasmatota; class Thermoplasmata; order RBG-16-68-12; family RBG-16-68-12; genus RBG-16-68-12. Next base: position 1,116 of record VBMA01000005.1, on the reverse strand, counting down.
TGGGAAGCCAGCTTGCCTCTCGACGGATAGAAAATGCTCACGATAATTCAGGCACAGACCCCAGAACACATCCAGCAGTTTCAGGACCTCGTCACCGAATACAAGTCCTGGGACATCGAGATGTCCGGCAAGATGGGACTGAGCGAGGACGTCCTTCTGGAGTTTGGCTACCAGGGCGGTGCGGGTGACCTGGTGGCCGAGTTCGCCCCGCCAAATGGGCGCCTATTCCTCGGGAGTTTCGATGGGCAGGTAGTCGGCTGCGCGGGGCTGCGCCGGTTCTCCCCCGAGATCGCCGAGATGAAAAGGGTCTACGTGCGCCCGGCGTTTCGTGGAAAGGGTTGGGGAAGGGCGCTGGTTGACGCGGTCATCGTAGCGGCCCGCCTCATCGGTTACCGGAAGCTACGCCTGGAGACGGCCACCTTCATGGAAGGCGCGCAAGCCCTGTACCGATCGCTGGGCTTCGATCTCATCGAGCCTTATCGGGAGATCCCTGACGAAATGAAGCCCCTCGGGGTCTTCATGGAACTGAACTTGAAGTGACACCTCGCGAGCGCTCTAGGTGATGAGGTCTAGGGAGTAACACAGAGTGCGAACAACCAATGCGGCGCGACTCGAGACGTATCCCCCAGGATTGCGGTGCGATCCGCCGCGATGACTGTTTCTCCCGTCCGCGGTGTGCTCCTCGCACGTAGGAGGAAGAGGGCGTGGCTTTCAGCGGAGCGCGGCTCGGCCGGTCCGGAGCAACCGACGGACTGACCCGACGTCGTGGTATGCCCGCGTCAGGATCTCCACGCGATCCCGCGACATGCCGCTCCGGAGGAGCGCTCTCCGGAACGCGCGGACCCCACGCTTGCGGCGCGCCTGGTACCGCAGGAAATCCCAGCCGAAGCGGGCCGCTAGGACCGGCAATACCTCGAGGAAGACCACTGGGAGGCGGTCTCCGCGGTCCGACATCAGTCCTCGCCTTTGTGGCCCTTTCCGACGGCGTTCGCGATCATCCCGCCGATGTTGAGGGAGGACATGTACTGCTCCGTCAGTCGGAAGGCCTGCTCGTCCGTCATGCCGCTCTCCTTGAGCGTCTTGTAGAAGTCCGCCACTGCGGCCCCGAACTTCGCG
>VBMA01000064.1 GCA_005878985.1 Methanobacteriota archaeon | reverse complement strand
CTCGAGAAGTTCACGTCTCCTCCGCGCTCGGGAAGCATTCGTTGTCGGACACGGACTACTCGTTCAAGCAATCCATCAACGCCCCGAAGCCAAATGCATGCGCATTCGGCGTCAAACCCCAGACCCTGGTCCTCATGGCCGACTTGACTTGGAGGCAGCGTCCAGACTCCGTCTTGGAAATCGGGTTATGGGATTCGACGAAAAACCTGGTCCGAGCAGATATCGCGGATATCGGGTGGCGACGGTCGTGGCGCTTACAATCGGCACGGCTCGCACTCTCACCCTCGGCACAGAGTTTGGCGAGGTAACTTGTACAACAGATCATCGATGGCTGGAGAGGAACCGATTCCGAAGTACGGCGACAATCCGCGAGCTGCGACTGGCAACCATGCCGGTCCTGCCGCCAGCCTTCGGAGCTGGCTACAAAATGGGCTACCTGCATGGCGCGCTGGCAGGGGACGGAAACTTCAGCCACGGTCCGGCACAGACTCGGGCTACTCTGAGAGTCTGCGACGAGAAGTTCGCCGCGCGATTCGCTCACTACGGGCAAGACCTCGGGTTTGAAGGCTTCCGCACAATTCACCTACGTCGCGGGGTACACGAAGCGGCCCCTGTATGGCGTCCGCACGAGTCGCGTCAGGGAGGCTTCTAGTCTCAGCCCTTACTCGGAGCATAGTCCCACAGCGGAGTACATGAGGGGGTGGTTGGCAGGCGCCTTCGACGCGGAGGGCTCGAGCAGCGGCAGCCAGATGCTCCGAATTCACCAACGGATCTCGAATCGCCCCTTCTGGAAGACGGCCCAGCATTTCTTGGAGACCCTTGACGTGCCTTACGCCGTTGAAGCGCAGAGGCCTTGCCCGAACCGCCGGAGGGAGAGAATGGGTTCCCTACGCATCAGAAGAGTCGCGAATCAACTTAAGTTCGTAGCACTGACCCAGCCCGTTCTAGAGCGGAAGTGGGCTCACCTTCGCCGGGGACGGCTAAAGAGCGCGGCACTCGCTGCCCCCGTTCTCTCAAGGCGCGACGCAGGGGTCCAGACCGTCGTTGGCGTCCAGACAAGCAATGGCACAGTCGTCGAGGGGGGCTTTCTCTCACACAACCGGCCGTTTGTCTGATACGCGGTTGGACCTGACTAGGCACTAGAAGCCAGGTAAGTGATCACGGTCCCGAGGCTCCGGAACATGCCTGTCCGCAGGGTGACTTGATGAAACGGCCCACGGAATGGCGCGCCGCACAGGGGTCCCCTTCACAATAAGAGATCAAAATCAAACGGGGCTGCGGATCGCCCCGCCTCTTGAAAGCGACGGGCGTAGTTTCGCGGACCTCCCTCCCCAAGCGACTTGGCCTTGTGATTCGTCCTTGAAGCGTTGCCGGACGAGCTCTTAGGCGTTTCCGTCCCCGCGCCTCGCGCGGGCTTCAAGGTTCGTGAAGTGACGGTCGACACGGCGTTGCGCAAGGATCCGCTCCCTGGAATCGATTATTCTTTCAATCCGTACATAGGCTGTTACCATGCCTGTGTCTTTTGTTATACGCCGCGCCTGATGCGGATGGATCGGAACGAGTGGGGTACGTCCGTCGTCGTGAAGCGAAACGCGGCGACGGTTGTCGCGAAGGAGGTACGGAAGCTTCCCCGAGGCCTCGTCGCGATCTCGACGGCCACGGATCCGTACCAGTTCGTCGAAGGCAAGTACCGCGTCACGCGCCACGCCCTCGAAGTGCTCCTGAGGGCGGGGTGGCCGGTGTCCGTTCTCTCGCGAGCGCCACTGATGATCCGCGACCTTGACTTGTTCACCCAATTCGCGAACATCGAAGTCGGCATGTCCGTCCCGACCCTGGACGATCGCGCACGGGCCCTTCTGGAACCGTGGGCACCGCCCATCGACGCGCGGCTCCGCTGCCTTCGGGCCCTTGCCGACGCCGGCTTGACGACGTTCGTCGGCTTCGCCCCCGCGTATCCGCCGACCGGTGGATGGACGCCGGAAGCCGTCGCGGAGGCATTCGCTGAGGTCGGAGTGAAGAAGATGTTCACGCGCGCCCTGGATGCGCGGTGGGGCGTACCCGAAGCGATTGCGAAGCACCTCAACGGATCCGAGCTTGCCGATGATCTGGGACGAATCGGCGATCTCGAGACGATCGCGCCGTTCGTCTCCCGAGTCGGAGCAGAATGCCGAGTTCGCGGGATCGATTTTCGGAACGCGTTCGAGTTTCGGCTCCCGGAATCCAATTCGGGGTTCGGGTCGCCGGGCGGGAAGCCATGATCCCGCCAAGTGCGCGAGGTTCACCGTCACAGGACCGGGCCGCGTCCGGTGGGCGTCCCCACGCAGTCAGAGAAGATGCGGGGCTGGCCCTAGCATCCCGAAAACGGCCAATTGGAGTCAGCCCGATAGATCCGTTCTGAGCCACGAACTATATTCGGCGGCGTCGCTTCCGGCGAGGGGGAGACACTGCCATGCCGAGCCCGCGGAAAACCCGCAGCCTCACTGTCGCTCATGGGGAAATCGACGCATCGGACAAGACCACCAGCCTGCTGTTCCCAAGCCGGGAGCATGGTCCTTGGCTGCCGTTCGAACGGTTCGCCGAGACGATGACGACCTCGCGCACCAAACTCGGCCGTCACAGCCATCAGGCCGAAGAGGTCGTGATCTATCTGGTCGAAGGCGAAGTCGACCACATGGACGACTCCGGTCGGCGCGAGGGGCTCACGCCGGGATCCGTCGCGGTCCTCACGGCCCACGAGGAGGTCTCTCACGATCTCGAGATGCTGAAGGGGAAACGAGCCCGCTGGTTGTCGGTCGTCGTCCGCCTGCCCTGGCACACCGAACCCCCGCCGACCACGATCCAGATCAAGACAGCGGGGGACGCAACCGAGGAGTCCGACGGGACGGTCCAGAAGCCAGTCGTCGGACCGCTCGCGCGCGCCGACGGCTCGTCGGGCCTCGAATTCACGGACATCGAGTTCGCGCGACAAGCCACCGGTTTCTTCCGGATCGGGCGGGATCGCCGCGCGGTTGCGTACGTGCTGAACGGCTCCGGGATGATCGACGACGTGCCGATCAAAGCGGGTTCCGGCGCCCTCCTAGAAAACATGTCGGCCGTCGCGATCGGCGGAGCGCCGGGATACCGGATCGTCCTTGCCTCCGTCCCGATCCCCGCCCAACATGAGGACCCTCCGGACGCCGCTCCGCGTCGGGTGAAATGAGCCGCGGGCCGTCGGTGCAGGGGAATGAACGCCGCTCAACTCTTGGTCTCTTGTCTCGAGAGCGAGGGCGTGCGTTTCGCCTTCGGAATCCCGGGAGAGGAGAACCTCGAGTTGATGGACGCACTCCGAGGCAGCTCGGTCCAGTTCATCCTCGCGCGGCACGAAGGTGCCGCCGCGTTCATGGCGGACGTCTACGGCCGTCTGTCCGGCCGCGCCGGCGTGTGCCTCGCGACCCTCGGGCCCGGCGCGACGAACCTCGTGACGGGCGTGGCGGACGCGTTCCTCGACCGGGCGCCGCTCGTCGCAATCACCGCCCAGGCGAACCTCTCGAAGATCCACCGCGAGTCGCACCAGTACGTCGACATCCTCCAGCTGTTCAGTCGAATCACGAAATGGAATGCGCGGGTCGAGAGCCCGGACGTCGTCCCCGAGATCCTCCGGAAAGCGTTCAAACTCTCCGAGGCGGAGAAACCTGGGGCGACTCACGTCGAACTGCCGGAGAACGTCGCGGAGGACGAAGCCGGCGCGAACCAGAAGCCGCTCCCCCGCGAGCCGGTCAGCGCCCCCACACCGGCCCGGGCGGGCGTCGAACAGGCGGCCCGCCTGATCGAGGAGGCTGTCCGACCGATCATCCTCGCCGGGAACGGCGTGATCCGGAACGGCGCATCCTCTGAACTGACGCAACTCGCGGAGCACCTCCGGATCCCAGTCGTAACCACGGTGATGGGGAAGGGCGCGATCCCGTGGACGTCGCCGATGAGCCTCCTGACGATCGGCATCCTACCTCGAGATCACGAGCTCGCGGGATTGAATGACTGCGACCTGATCATCTGCGTCGGATACGATTTCGTCGAATACGATCCTCGCTCGTGGAATCCCCGGGGCGACCGACGAATCATCCATGTCGACGCCCTCCCGGCGGAGATTTCCGCGAACTACCTCCCGGCGGTCGAAGTCCTCGGAGAGATCCGCGAATCGTTGCAGGCCCTGGCCCAGCGGATCCGCAAGACGCGGCCACCGGCGCGATTGGGGCCGACCCATGACGCGATCCTGAAGGCTTTGGAGTCGGAACTCGGGGCACACTCCGAGAATCTGCTGAATCCGCGGCGGGTCTTGTGGGACCTTCGTGAGATCCTGGAACCGGACGACCTGCTCATCTCGGATGTCGGGGCTCACAAGTTATGGCTCAGCCGTTTCTTTCGCGTGGCCAAGCCCAAGACGATCGTCATCTCGAACGGCCTGTCTCCGATGGGGATCGCCCTCCCGGGCGGAATCGCCGCCAAGCTATTGGATCCGGATCGCCGGGTCGTGACCCTGAGCGGAGACGGCGGTTTTCTGATGAGCGTGCATGAACTGGAGACGGCGAAGCGGGAGCGCGCGGCGACGGTGAACCTCGTCTTCCGGGATGGCGGTCTCGGGAGCATCCGATGGAAACAGATGGCGAAATTCAAGCGAACGGTCGGCACGGACTTCGGCAATCCGGACCTCACCAATCTTGCGAAGGCCTTCGGGCTCCGGGGCTTCCGGGTTGAGCATCCGAGAGAACTCCGGTCCGTGCTCGAGGAGGCGATGGAGTCGAAGGATTCTTGCTTGGTGGACATTCCGGTGGACTACACGCGCAATCCATTCGTCGATCTCCCGGGCCAGTAGGCGAGCATTCGGAGCCCGTGCGGCGAGGGTAGGAGGCGCTCCCGCGGAGTCTACATGAGCGGTGTGCGACGCCTACGATGGTGCGAGACAGGGCTCTCGGCCCACGATTACAAGTTCCATGTGACCGTGAACTGGGGCAGGCCCGTGAGGCCCACTATCTCATACTTGGCGCAGTAGTTCCACGAATTCTGGGTCAACGCCATCGACTGGCCGTCGTTGATCCTCGTGGCGCCGGTGCGACTCGAGCATGTGCCGGTGTTGACGGCCCCGTTCGCGATGAAGACGAACAGACCGGTCGCGTTGTACGGCGCCGCATATCCCGTCACCGTGGGTGTGACGACAACCGCCCCGTTGGTCGTGAAGGCCGGATGTGTCGTGGGTGCGGCTGAATCGCACGAGAACGTCTCCTGTCCATTACTGCCGAGCGTTACGTTATTAGGAGTCGCCGACGTGTTCGCGCAGAGCGCCGTCATCCCACCTTGAATCGGTACCGCCGGCTGCGTTTGTTGAATCAGGATAACCGCAGATACGATCCCAACCGCGACCAAAATCGCAAACAGGCTCACTAGACTCCAGCTGCTTCGGAGTTTCATTTCCTCCTCCCCCTTTTCCGATGGAAGTGTGTGGCGTTACGGGTACATAAACCCTCCGGCCCGCCGCGAAACGGCTCAGCCCTCGTGTCTGCATGCACTCCAAGGAGGCGGGGACCTTCCTTGGTCGCGCAGGTTAAAGCGCCACAAGGCCGATTTGGATCCGTGAAGAGGGCTTGCGCGGCGAATACTCGGAGGAGAAACACATGAGGAAACTTGTGGCCGGCACCTTTCTGACTCTTGATGGAGTGATGCAGGGGCCGGGCGGCCCCGACGAAGACCGTGATGGCGGCTTCGAGCAAGGCGGTTGGTCGGTGAAATACAGGGACGAGATGATGGGCAAGCTCATCGTCGAGCAGACGATGCGACCCGACGCGCTCCTGCTTGGCCGCCGGACATACGAGATCTTTGCCGCCCACTGGCCGCGCGTCACCGATCCGAACGATCCGGTCGCAACCAAGCTGAACAGCGTGCAGAAATACGTCGCCTCTCGAACGCTTCGCAAAGCGGAATGGCACAACTCCTCGCTGCTGCGCGGGGAGGTCGCAACAGCCGTCGCTCGGCTCAAGGAGCAAACCGGTGGAGAGATTCATGTGACCGGGAGCTCGAACCTGATCCAGACGTTGTTGAAGCACGACCTCATCGACGAGTTTGACCTATGGGTCTTTCCGGTCTCCGTTGGCCCCGGCAAGCGCCTCTTCGGCGACGGAACCGTTCCCGGAGCCTTCCGACTCGCGGATACCAAGGTGTCGACCACGGGCGTCGTCCTCCACCGTTACGAGAGGGCCGGCAAGCTCGAGCACGGCACCTTCGAGGTCGACAAGGAGGGCAGGACCGCGGCTCTCTGGGAAGACAAACCGTGAGTCGGCTCACGCGGAAATCCGGATTGATGACTTCGCTCGCTACCGCCTGCGATGGCCGCGACTCCCCGGCTGCCCGCGTTGTTCATCCTCAGCCGAGCCCGATTTGCTTCATGAGCCCGACTTGGTCGTAGAACAGCCGCTCCTCGGTAATTGCTCCCTGGTCGTTCCAGGTCGCAACGGTGCAGAACTCGACCTGGAAGCTCTTACCCGTCGGACGGATCACCTGGTCTCCCATCTTCATCGAACCCTTCATGGTGCCCCGAAAGTCTGCGACGGAGCACGTATGGTTGCCGTCCGCAAACAGGATCTTGTACGGTCGGTTGATCAGGTGGTTGTCGGGGAAGGTCTTGAAAAATTCAACGGCCTCGAGGTCGTGGTTGTGGCGTCCCCTCGTGGGCGGAGCCCCGCCCGGCCAATACACGGCGACGTCCTCGGTGTGACGCTTTCGGAAGGTCTCCCACAGGGGACTTGCGGGTCCGGCATTCCATGCATCGTCCAGCGTCGTCATCAACTCGAGAAGTTCCTGCCGCTTCACTTCCTTCCCTCCCGTCCCCCACCCTCCCGCGAGCCTATGTAGTTTGCTTTTCGACGACCCATCCGACATCGCTCCCATGAAAGCCGGGGTGGTCCCAGGGTAAGACTAAGTACCCCGCGGGCGTGCGAGCGACCGGGGGGCGGGGCCCATCAAAGCGATCGTCCAGACTGGCTACGGCTCGCCGGACGTGTTCCAACTCCGAGAGATCGAGAAACCGGTGATCGATGACGACGGCGTGCTATTACGGGTTCACGCGGCTTCCGTGAATGCCCTGGACTGGCACCTCATGCGCGGCATCCCGTCCATCATCCGTCTGACGACCGGGCTGCGCCGACCGAAGAGCCCCGTCCCGGGCGTCGATGCGGCGGGTACCGTCGAATCGGTCGGCCGGAACGTGACCCGCTTTCGACCCGGCGACGAGGTATTCGGCATGCGCACCGGAGCCTTCGCCGAATACGTCGCCGGCAAAGAGCGGAACTTCGTGGCGAAGCCGGTGGGCCTGTCGTTTGAGCAAGCCGCGGCGGTGCCCG
>VBMA01000004.1 GCA_005878985.1 Methanobacteriota archaeon | reverse complement strand
GCCCGAGGAGGCGCCCGAGGGCATGGGCCTCGCCAAGATGCTGAAGATCCTGAACCGGATGTTCACGAAGGGCGACAAGGCCGGTGCCGCGGAGTTCTCCTGGTCGACGATGTACGTCGGCGGCATGCACTTCCAGGACAACTACAACTACGACATCGAGCGCGTCAAGCGGTGCGTGATCCACTACGCCACCCCGGACGGCAAGGTCATCCCGTTCTGCGCGTACAACACGGGGCCGAACTTCCGCGAAGAAATCGAGAAGAAGTTCGCGGTGCCGATCGAGGAGTGGCGTGGCCGCCATGCCTGAGCAGGTCGTTTCGATCCGTCCCTCGGTCCGCGACAACGGCATCATGGCGATCGACGACATGCTGTGCATGCACTGCGGAGCGTGCGTCGGCACCTGCCCGACGAACGCGATATTCCTGAACGAGGTCTACCTGACGTTCAATGAGGACTGCACGCAGTGCGGCATGTGCGTGAAGGTCTGCCCGGTCGGCGCGATCGACTACCCGCGCGGACACAAGCTCCACACGATGAAGTAGGGCGAACACGACAGTTCCAGGCCGTGCGGTCGCCTGGGAGGCCGCCCTCAACCACTCTGAAGCCGGCTAGTCTTTGAGCCGGAAAGGAACGGCTCTACGAAGATGCAAGGCGGCTTTCGGGGCAGCGACCCGAACTCAGCCCTGTCGGAGTCGCTTCACTTTGGCATTCCATCGAAGCTGCAAAGCCGCGACCAACACGATGAGCGCGATGGCAACGGACGATCCCGCCCAGTACGCCGGCCCCGTTAGGATTCGAAAGGCCAGCAAGAGCACGAGAACGGTTGCTACCAAGCCCAGGATCACCACGACGAATTGAAGACGGCGTGGGAGAGCATACGCGTTAACAGCCATGCTGACTCCTGTATCGCTCCACATGCCTTGTTCCTGTTGCGGTCCAAGACGTCTCTTGGGCGTACCTGGAGGGAAATTGGCCAGAACCGTTACTGGCGACGGACTTCACCGACACTCTGATATATCCCGTGCCGATGAATGGTCGAGCGAGACGATGCCCTCCTACCAGTACGATGTCGTGGTGGTCGGTGCCGGTCCATCCGGCTCGATGACCGCCCGTTACGCGGCGATGGGCGGCTGTCGCACCCTCCTGATCGAGAAACGGCAAGAGATCGGCTCGCCGGTGCGTTGTGGCGAGGGCCTCGCCCGGCACTTTGTCGAAGATACGAAGTTGCCGTTCGACCGAAAATGGGTCGGACGTGAGGTCAAGGGCGCCAAGATCTTCTCGCCCAACGGGACCGAACTCACAATCGAGGAGGCCCATGCGGGCAACGAAGTGGGGATCGTCCTCGAGCGGGACGCCTTCGACAAGGCCGTTGCGAAGGAAGCCGCGAAGGAGGGCGCGGACATCTGGCTCAAGACCACCGCGACGGCGGTCATCAAGGACGACGGCTGGGTCCGCGGGATCCGAGCCAAGCGCCTCGAGGAGGAGATGAACATCGAGGCGAAGTGCGTCGTCGCCGCCGACGGCTACGAGAGCCAGGTGGGCCGCTGGGCGGGATTCAAGACCCTGCTGAAGGCGGGGGATATCACCGGCACGTTACAATATCGGCTCACGAACATCTCCGAGGGCCACGATTTCCCGGACTATTGCGAATTCTGGCTCGGCACCTGCGCACCCGCGGGCTACATCTGGGTGTTCCCCAAAGACGAATCCACCGCGAACGTCGGGATCGGTGTTTCTTTGGATCGCCTCAAGAACCGCGTGGACATCAAGGGCTACCTGGACCGCTGGATCGAACAGGATCCGCGGATGGCCCACGCCCAGCCGCTCGACATGGTCACGGGAGGCGTTTCGACCGCGCCCCCGATCAAGAAGTCCGTCGGCAATGGAATGGCGCTGGTCGGCGACGCCGCGAGGATGATCGACCCCATTACCGGCGGAGGGATCGGAAACGGCATGCTAGCCGGCATGATGCTCGGGAAGGTTCTCTCCAAGTGCAATGCGACTGGGGACTTCGGCGAAGCCGCCCTGATGGAGTACGAAAAGGGGTGGCGGGCGAAGCTGGAGGAGAACCTCTACCGGAACTGGCTCGCGAAGAACAAGCTGGTCACCCTTTCGGACGGAGAGTTCGATGACATCATCCAGGTACTCGCCTCGGTAGGTGTCACGAAGCTGAGCGTCCGTGCAATCCTGAAGGTCCTCAAAGAGACGCGTCCCGAACTCGTCGCGAAGTTCGCGGAGTTCATTTAAGGCGTCCAACTCGGGGCAGAAATCATTTGGATTTCCACGAGAGGCCGCGCGCTCCGACCACGAAGAAAACGACCGCGAATCCGAGCGTGACGAGCAGGTACGTGACCGCCGTCCCGTCGTTCGCCAGGACCATCGTGGCGCGCAATCCTTCGTTGATGTACGTCAACGGCAGGGCCCGCGCGATCGTCTGCAGGAAGGACGGCATCGAATCGATCGGGAAGAACGAGCCCGCGAGGAACATCATCGGGAACCCGATCGCGTTCGCGAGCGCCTCGCCGGTCCCGGGGTCGCGGACGAAGATGCCAAGGACCATCCCGAGCGACGTGAACTCGAAAGCACCCGCGATGATCAGGAGGACCGCCACCGGAGTCAGGCGGGCCTTCATTCCGAACACGCCGATTCCGACGAGCATCATGATTGCCACGGAGAGGAAGAGCAGCAGCACGTAGAAGACGACCTTGGCAGCGAGCCATTCCGCCTTGCTCAGTTTCGTCGTCGCGAGGAGTTTGAAGAATCGCCGCGTCCGGTACTCCGCACAGATCGACGTCATCCCGAACATCGGCGTCGTCAGGATCGTGAATCCGATGATCCCGGGAAGGAAGAAGTCGATGTAGCCAAATTGTTGGACTGTGAAGGGCGTTTCACCGACCGAGACGACCCCCGTGGCGTTCGCGATCTTCAGATTGAAGGCGTTCGCGACCGCGGCCACCGCGGAGTATGCGATGCCGAACGAGGATTGGGTCGGGTCCCCCGCGAGCGTGACGTTGACTCGGGCGCTTGCATTACCCATCTCGGCCCGGACGATTGTCGCCTGGAAGCCGGTCGGGATCTGCAGGGCGACGTTGATCGCATTGGCCCGCATGTACTCCTGGAAGCTCGCGGTCGGCGGAATCGCCTGATAACTGATCAAAGTCGTATTGTTCAACGCCTGAACGAACCCCCGCGAGGCGTCGGTGCGATCCATGTCCTGGACGGCGAGCGAGACCCGAGGGGTTCCCGATGAGCTGAAGATCGCCCCGAACAGCAGGATGAGGATGACGGGGAAGGCGAGGGCAAAGAACGTCCCGACCCGGGAGCGAAGGTACTGTCGACCGAACGCCGTGACGTCCGCGAGGATCCGCTTCATGCGGCGAGCACCCCCTCCTCCATCCGAGCGCCGACGAGTTTGAGAAAGACGTCCTCCAGGGTCGAGCGCTTCGTGTAAATCTCCGACAGGGGGATCTCGATCGAGGCGAGTTTCGCGAGCATCGGTCGGACTTGGCCCGCCATCGGAACGTGCACGAACAGGTCGGCGCCGTGGAGCTCCGCGGCAATTCCGCGGGCCATCAGGGCCTCGGATCCACCGCGGCCGGCGCCAGCGAGCACGATCGTCGTGCCACCCCCGAACTGCGAGATGAGCGCGGACGGACTGCCGTGCGCCACGATCTTGCCGTGGTTCATGATCGCCACGTCGTCGGCGAGCTGCTCCGCTTCATCGAGGTAGTGCGTGGTAAGCAGGATCGTCCGTCCCTTGCGCTTGAGGTCGCCGATCAGTGTCCACAGTTCGCGCCGAGCGCCGGGGTCGAGCCCCGTCGTCGGCTCATCGAGAAACAACAAGTCCGGCTGGCCGACCAAGGCCATCGCGATCCCGAGGCGACGCTTCTCCCCGCCGGAAAGATTCAGGGCAAACGTGTCCGCGCGGTTCGAGAGCCCGACGGTCTCGATGATGCTCGCGACCGCCTCCTCGGACACGTCGTGGTCGAAGAGGCGCGCCCAGTAGGTGACGGCTTCCCGGGGTCGCAAGCGATCGAACGGCTCGAAGTCCTGGGGCAGGACGCCCACGCGTTCCCGGATGCGGCGATATCCCGACCGGACGTCTTGACCAAGAACCCGAGCCTCCCCGGCCGTCGGGTCGCGCAGACCCTCGAGGATCTCGACGGTGGTCGTCTTGCCCGCGCCGTTAGGGCCGAGGAGGGAGAACACCTGGCCGCGGCTCACGTCAAAGTCGATCCCGTCGACGGCCGTGATGTCGGGATATCGCTTGACGAGCCCGCGGACCTCGATCACGTGCTCGTCCACGGCCACCACCCGCGGCGGAGCGACATCGCACGGTCGCATGGAGTTTTCGGTCGCGTCCCACGTGGAATAGAACGCGGTCGGCCTTCGTGGGTCCGAGACGCGTGGCCCCTTTCAGCCGTGATAACCTCGGCACCGTCATTAAATAACGCGGCCCGCGCTCGCTGCATCTGTGAAGGTCGCGGCCTGGCGGAAAGCGCGAGCCCTCCTCTGGGTCGGGATCACGCTCGTCATCCTCCTCCTCATTTTCATCCTCGGCGGAGTCGTCGCGATTCCGTGGCTTCCGTCCCCGACCCTGGACCTTAGGTCCCTGGCGCCTTGGATTTACATCATCCCGATCCTCGTCGCGACGAAGACCCTCCTCGAGGTCCTCCGTCCGGTGTTCCGGGCGGCCCTCCGCAGCCATGTGAAATACGAGGCGGACATCTTCGCCCATTTCCAACTCGTGTCGTATGTCGTCTGGGGCACCGCGATTGCACTGGTCCTCTTCGTCCTCCTCGGCGGCGGCACGCAAGGGTACAGCCTGCTCGGGACCGGGCTGGTCACCGCCGCGCTGATCTACGTCATGCAAGAACCGCTCCTCAACATCGTCGGCTGGGTCGTCCTCGTGACGATGGGCCTGTACAAACTCGGCGACCGGATCGAGATGAACCAGACGAAAGGGTATGTCGTCGAAATCACGCCGATGAACACCACGCTCCGAGAGTTCGGCGGCCTGCTGTACGGCGACGCCTTCACCGGGCGCTACGTCACGATCCCGAACAGCCAGATCCTGAAAGGGAACGTGTTCAACTACACGAAAGACACCCCGTTTGTCTGGGATCAGCTCACGGTCAGCGTGACGTACGAGAGCGACCACAAGCTCGCGGAGAAGCTGATCCTGGAGGCCGCGGAAGACGTCGTCGGCCCGATGATGCGAGAGAACCGCAACCACCTTCGGTCCAAGTACGAGTTCGCCGACCTGGCGGACTACATGGCCGAAGAACCTCGCGTGGGGTGGGGGATGAAAGACTCGTCCGTGGACCTCACGCTCGTCTACTTCTGCCCCGTCTTCGCGAAGGGCGGATACCGGACCCGGCTCGTGAAGCGCGTCCTCGAGAAGTTCGCGAACGAGTCGCGCGTTGAATTCGCGTATCCCCACATGCAGATGGTGCCGTCCGAGGAGAAGAAGGTCAGCGTCCTCCGATAGGCGAGCCATCCGTGCAATCTTTATTCCCGCGGTTCATTGTCCGCGCGGATGGCCTCCTTCCGCTCGTTCTCCACCCTGACGCCGGCGGAGCATGGCAAGGAAGCGGTGCTTGCGGGGTGGGTCGAGGACGTCCGGAATCTCGGAGGCATCGCCTTCCTCATCGTGCGCCAGCGGGACGGGACGTTCCAGGCCACGATCAAGAAGAAGTCCGATCCGGATTTGTTCGCTCGCGCATCGAAAGTGGTCCGGGAGAGCGTCGTCGCGGTCCGGGGTCGGATCGAACCGAATCCCCAGGTGCGGAACGGATGGGAGCTCGTCGCCTCATCCCTTGACGTCCTGAGTCCAGCCGCTGCCCCGTTGCCGTTGCCGATCGCGGACAAGGTCGGGGCCGACATGGATACGCGGTTCGACAACCGCGCGCTCGACCTGCGGAAGCCGGAGCGCCGTGCGATCTTCCGCATCCGATCCGCCGTCGCGGCAGCGTTCCGATCCTCACTCGACGGCCAAGGATTTGTCGAGGTCCAGACGCCGAAACTTGCGGGCGCCGGCGCCGAGGGAGGCGCGACGTTGTTCGAGACGACGTACTTTGGACGGCGCGCGTTTCTCAGCCAGAGCCCGCAGCTTTACAAACAGATGCTCATGTCGACGGGCCTCGACCGGGTGTACGAGATCGCCCCGGCGTTCCGCGCCGAGCCATCTGACACCGTGCGACACGTGACCGAATTCACCTCCTTCGACGGCGAGGTGTCCTGGATCGAACGCCAGGAAGATTTCTTTCCGTTCCTCGAGGGCGCCGTCGATTCCGCAATCGAGCACGTGCGGTCCGAATGCAAGGCGGAGCTCGCGCTCCTCCGGGTCGAGCCGAAACCGCCGTCGCTGCCGTTGAAACGGATCCCGTACACGGAAGCGCTCGAGATCCTCCGGGGCCGAGGGAAGCGACTACGGGATGGGGACGACATCGACACGGAGGGGGAGAAAGCCCTCGGGCAAGAACTGGGCCGGGAGGGCCACGAGCTCTACTTCATCACGGAGTACCCGACGGCCATCAAGCCGTTCTATGTGATGACCAAGGAGGACGAACCCGAGTACTCGCTGTCCTTCGACCTCGAATACAAGGGGGACGAGATGGCCTCCGGCGGACAGCGGGAACATCGGTACGACGTCCTCCTCGCGCGGATGAAAGACAAGGGACTCAACCCGGAGAATTTCGAGTTCTACCTGAAGGCGTTCCGCTATGGCATGCCACCGCACGGTGGCTGGGGGTTCGGGCTCGACCGGTTTGTCCAGAAGCTCCTGGACCTGCCGAACATCCGGGAGGCGATCCTGTTCCCGCGGGACCGCGTCCGGCTCGTGCCCTGACGTTCGCGCACGGGTGGCGAAGCCTTTTGTAGCGGCCCCGCCGATTCCTCAGCCGAGGACGAGGGGGGAGGGGAACGAAGGAGTTCAAGGTGTTCGTAGCCGACAAAACCGGGGAGCTGGCGCGCGTGACGGAGGCCCTTTCGAACGGGGCCGTGAACATCCGGGCGATCGCGAGCGAATCGAAACACGATATCTCCTTCCTCCGCGTCGTGACCTCGGACGTGCAGACGACGCAGAAGGCCCTGACGAATGCGGGCCTGAAGTACGAGCTCAACGACATCTTGAACCTCGAGCTCTTGGATCGTCCCGGAGAACTCGCGAAGGTCGCGAAGCGTCTCGCCCGCGCGGGGATCAATGTGCACTCCATCTACATCCTCGGATCGAAGAACGGGCGGACGGAGATTGCGCTCGTCGTGGACGACATCGAGCGCGCCAAGGTCGCAATCAAGTAGACCGGCGTTAGTTTCGCATACCCCCGGCTGATTACCTCGAAGCCGGAACCGCCGAGTTTCGCAAGGGTCCCATCGAGAGGGCCGCCGTCAGCATGACTCGTCGCAAGGGAACCGAGAGGTCCCATGGATCACGAGGATCTGGAGGTCCGGTTCACGCTGCCCCCGGATAGGCTTAAGAGGGGGATATTATAGTAGCATCCAAATACATCCCGTCGTGGGAGTGCACTCTATGGGCGGCACGGTAACGAAGGGAAACCGGCTTCAAGTGCTGGCAAGAAAGGAACTGGAAAAGCAAGGCTACGTCGTCCACACGGCCGTGCGAAGCGTGCAAAGGCGCGGTCCAATTTGGATCAGCCAGTCGACGGACATCTTCAACGCTTTCGACCTAATCGCGACTCGAATCGACCCTCCGCAGCCGCTGCGGTTCGTTCAAGTCACGACGGCATCCCACGTGAGCGAAAGGATTCGGAAGGTCGACCCGGTTCCCATCAATCCCGGCCTGGCGAGCGTGGAGATTTGGGCCTACGTCGGGGGGAGAAAGCGTCTCGACCGCCGATACAAGAGCCGTCGCGTCTGGCTGCCCCGAAACTACTTCCAAATCTATCTCAAGGATCGCAACTGGGAACCGGATCGGCGTGAACGTGTTGCGGTGGGCGAGGAACTCGGTGAAGAGAACTGGCCAGAGAGTCTTCCAACCGACGAGCTCGTCTCGGTTGCGGTTAGCCCTTCGAAGAGGCGCACAGCAAAGGCGTAGCCGAGACCAACCGTGGCGTTCCTAGACGCGCTCACGTACGTGGTCTTTGCTGACGACAGCCGGGTCGCAGATATCGCCGCGTCGAAAGACTGCGGGGCACCTGGCGTCGTGGTGGAGATCCGTCGAATCGCGGAGCCGGATCTCGCGGATCGCTGACGCAACGCACCAATCAACTGCGCCGTGCATCGACGCTGCGCGACGTCGGTTGTTCCTATCAAATCCGATAGCAGTTTTCTCCCGGAGGCCAAGTCTTTTCTACGGTCACACTCATCAGGTCAGCGTCGGCGGGGTTCCGTCGGCAACTTTGGAGGAGTGCAACGAATGTCGAATCGACGGATCGTGCCCTTTGTGCTCGCGTTTGGATTGCTCGTCGTGCTCGTGGCGCCGCTCAGCTTCGCTGCGAGCGCGGATCGCGGCGGGCTCAAAGGGGCTCCGGACAAGGTGCCAGATTTCGCGATCGTTCAGCTCGCGGACCCCGCGGTCTCGGAGTACGGGGGCGGCATTCGCGGCTACCTGAAAACGAAGGCGGATCCGGCCCATCACCTCGACCTTACGACGCCGGCGGCCCAGGCTTACGAGAATTACCTCGCAAACGCGCACGCGAACTTCCGAGCCTGGTTGCACACGAACCTCGCTCAGGTCGGAGTCGTGCGGGAGTACTCCATCGTCTTCAATGGGATGGCCGTGCAGCTGAACGGCGTCGCGCCCGACACTGTGCGCGGTGCACCGGGCGTTGTCGATGTAACCGCGGACTGGCTCTATCGTCCCTCGATGGACGTTTCCGTCCCACTGATCAACGCTCCCGCCGTGTGGTCGGCCCTCGGCGTCGATCTCTCCGGGACGCCGGACTATGGCGACCTCGCGCACATCAAGGTCGGCGTGGTGGACACGGGCATCCTCGACACCCACCCGTTCATCGCGAGCTGCCGCGCTGGCAACCCGGTGGTCCACCGCGGGCCCTACTTCAGTGGGGTGCCGTTCGGGACCACGATCGTTGCTGACCACGGAACCCACGTGGCGGGGACGATCGGCGGTTGCAAGCAGGAGGGACCCGTGAACGTCGGCGACACGAACCTCGCCCTCGCGCCGGCCAGCGCGACCACGCTCGGATTCCTGAGCGGCGTTGCGCCCGGGGTGACGCTGTACGATTACAACGTGTTCCCGGGCATGGGGGTCGGCTTCTACTTCCTCCAGGGGAGCGCCTTCAGCCACGACATCATGGCCGGCGTTGAGCAAGCCGTCATCGACGGGATGGACGTGATCAACCTGAGCATCGGGGGCGGCGTCCAAGGCCCGCACGACTTGCTCGCGGACGCGCTGAACGCGGCCGTGGATGCGGGCGTCGTCGCGGCGGTCGCCGCAGGCAACTCCGGACCGGGGACTCTCACAATCGAATCGCCGGGCACCGCGGCGAACGTCATCACGGCGGGCGCGAGCACGGACCCGCACTACATGGGAATCTCCGTGAAGCTCGACGATGCGGCGTTCGGCGGCCTCCAGGGGACGACGCTCGGCGCGGCGATCGGGGCCTTCGCAAACTTCGTTCCCCCGATGACGGGAAACACGGCGAACACGATCCCAGCGGCCGGATGTGCGGCGATCACGAACAGCGTCTCGGGCAAGATCGCCGTCATCAACCGCGGCGTGTGCACGTTCGGCACGAAGATCCAGAACGCGCAGAACGCGGGCGCGGTCGGCGCGATCATCGTGAACAACGTGTTCGGCGACCCGATCTCGATGGGAGCCGACGGCGTGAACAACCCGACGATCCCCGCGGCGATGGTCTCGAACACCGACGGCACGACCCTGATCGCGCATGACGGAGCTCAGATCACGGCGGACGGCACGACAATCGTGGAAGTCGTGACCTCGAACGCGGACTACCTCGCCGGATTTTCGAGCCGCGGGCCAACTCCGTACACGTTCCTGATCAAGCCGGACGTGACGGCCCCCGGAGTGAACGTCCTCTCAAGCGTGTTCACCATCAATGGGGACGGCACGTACGCGCCGTCGTACGCGTTCTTCCAGGGCACCTCGATGGCGACCCCGCACACGGCAGGATCTGCGGCGCTGCTCCTCGCGGCGCACCCGGATTGGTCGCCGGCGCAGGTAAAATCCGCGCTCGTGAACAGCGCGGACCGGCCCGTGAAGAGCCCGAGCAACGGAGCAGCCTTAGCGAGCCCCCTGTCTCGCGGCGGCGGACGCATCAACGTTTGGTCGGCGACAAACACGCCCGCGACGTTGTCTCCCGCGTCCGTGAGCTTCGGCGTCTTCACCGGTGGCAAGGCCGTGAACGGCGGGATGTCTGTCGCCTTCCACGACGAGACCGGGAGCGGGCTCAGCTGCTCGCTGAGCGTCGTGAGCGCGACCTCGGGAACCTGGGTCTCCGTGTCTCCCGCAACGCTCTCGGTCTCCGCGGGCGGCACGGCGTGGGCCACGGTGACGCTGAACGGAGGAATGAGCATCGGCACCGGGTTCTTCTTCGGGGACGTCGTCGCAAGCTGTGGTGGCACGACCCTCCGGGCTCCCTGGTTCGTCGGCGTGCAGCGGAGCAACGGCGGTCTGAACGGGAACCTCCATGGCGGTCTCTCCGATGTGGATGCGTTTCCGGCAGGACTCGTCGCCGAGATGACGGGGACGAACCCGTACCTCTAGAGGTTGCTACGGCGGTCCCTCACCGGACCGCCCCTTTCCCTTTTCTCCGACGTACGACGATTCGAGATGCCGCAGATCGGGTCTGGGCGAGTTCGAGACGTTGGCGTTTCAGCACTCATGGGGGTCGTCACGCATTGTCGGCGGACCCGCTTCTCATCACGAACGCGGGGATGCGATGGCTGCGGCCATAGAAAACCATTTTCGGGCCTTCGGAAGTGTCAAGGGTCGGAATTTCGTGGGAACCTTCTTAACGTGACAATAATCTTTAACACGCGATGGAAGTCCCTCCCGGTCGAGTGGAACGGATCGCCGACGGGGGGCCCGAAGCGATACGGTCCATCCTCGCCGAGCTTCGAGCGATGAAGTTCAACGGGGTCCTGAAGACCTCGGTCTTTCGAGGCGACACGCCGTCGCAAGGGGTCCTCGTCCTGCGACGGGGCGATGGGGTCCTCGCCGAGCATCGATCCGAGGTCGACGTGGCCGGCCACGACGCCCTCCCCGAGATCCTGAAGGACGCGGCGAGCGCCCGGGCCCAGCTCGAGGTCCGCACGTACGATTACGGCCATTCCTCGATCAGCATCGACCATCTCCAGCGGAGCTACCCCGAGGCCGCGGTGGAGGGCATCGGGGACCCGGACGCCGTGCTCGACCAAGCGATCGCGCAAGAGGCTCGCGAGCGCGAGGCGTACGAGACGGAACTCGGTGCCCGTCGGGACCAGGAGCGGACGCTCGTCGAGCGGGAAGAGGAACTCTACCGCCGGAAGTGGGAACTCGAGCAGGAGTACCAGCGGAGCGCGATGCGACAGCGCGAACTCGACTCCCTTCGGGCCGAACTCCAGACGGTCAAGGAGGCGAGCGGCCTGATCCTCAATCGACTCGAGGAACGCCGGACCTCCCAGGACGTCGAGGTCGAGTCCCGGAAGAAGGTCCTCGCGATGGAGGCCGAGAAGGCCCGATCGGAGCTTGAGACTCAGCGACGGAGCCTGTCCGAACGACAGGCGAAACTCGGCGGTCTCGAGCGGGAACTCACGTCGAAGGAAGCCACGTATCGGGACCGCGAAACGTCGCTTGATTCACGAGCCGCATCCCTCGAACGGGAGCGGAAGCAGATGAACGACCTGTACGCGAATTTGCAGGCCGAGGCCGAGAAGATCTCCGAGGCCCGGAAGGTGTTCGAGGACCGGCTCCAAGAGGCCGAACGACGCGAGCGGCTCCTCACCGCCCAAGAGGCGGCCATCCGGGACCGCGAGACGAAGCTCCGCGAGCATGTGGCCTCCGTCTCGAAGCGAGAGCAGGCCATCGAGGAACGCGAAAAATCGCTCCCCCGACGGGTGGCCGAGCTCGAATCGCGGGAGACAGAGCTCGCCGAGAAGACCGCGAAGGTCGGCAAGCAGGCCGAAGCCTTCGAAACGCAAGATGAGAGCCTCGATGACCGGCGGGAGGAACTCGAGCGGGCGACGAAACGCATGGAGAAGCTCGCGAAGGACCTGGCGGCCAAGGATCGGAAGGTCTCGGAAGAGGAACGCGAAGCGAGGGAGCGACAGATCGACGTCCGGCGGAGACAGCGAGATCTCGCGACCCGCGGGAAGTCGCTCGACCAATTGAAGCGTCGGCTCGAACGGATGGACGAGGAGCTCTCCACGAATCGCTCGAGGTTGAAGGCGCAAGCCGTCAAGTTGCTTCGGTCCGAGCGGGCCGCGCAGCTGCGGCTCCGGACAATCGAGACGTCCGAACGTGACTTGGACAAGCGGGAGTCGGCGGCGAAACGCCGGGAGGCCGCGATCGAGAAACGCGAGAAGTCCGCCGCGGCCGTCGAAGAGCGAACCGAGGAACGGTCCGACGCGGCCGAGGTCATCGAAGGGGACTTGCGATCCCGACGGGCCTCGCTCGAAGAGGAATACGCGACCAAGCAAGCCGAAATCGAAAAGCGCGAGAGCGAGGTCGCCGCGACGGAGCGAGCCGTCACGAAGGAATCGGAGTCGGTCGAGTCGTTGAAGGCCACGTTGGAGGAGCAGGAGACCGCGTTCCTCGCGGATCTGCAGGACATCGAGACGCGGAAGGCGGCGCTGGCGAAGTCCGAGGCTTCGCACACACAGGAGACCAAGAAGCTCGAAAAGCGGTCCGACGCCGTCGTGAGTCGCGAGTCCAAGTCCAAACAAGAGATCCAACGCCGGGAAGCCGCAATCGAAGCGCGCGAAAGCGAGCTCGAGGCGCAGGAGGCGGCGCTCCGGGAACGGGAGGAGGGCCTGGCGCATCGTATCGACGAGGTCGAAGACCGTGAAGCCGCGGCGGAAAAGCGCGTGACGCGTGCCGAGGCGGACGGGAAGCGAAGGCAGGAGTCCATCGGCGCGCAGCGCCTGAGCCTCGAGGAACGCCTCTCGAAACTGGCCGCGGAGCGCGATCGAATCGGAGCCGAGCGGATTGCGTTGCAGACGGCCCAGGCCGCCCTCAAGACACGGGAAACGAAGCTAAAGGACCGCGAGGCCCGCGCGACGAAGGCGGATGCCGAGCTCGCCCGAAGAAAGAAGGAACTCGCCCGAATCAAAGAGGGCCTGCGACGCCTGAGCTGACGGAGTCGAATGAATGAGCGCGATCGTCACGTTGACCACCGACTTCGGTGCGGGCGAGTACATCGGGGCGATGAAGGGCGCGATCCTCACCGTCGACCCGGAGGCCACGATCGTGGACATCGACCATTCGATCCGGCCCCATGACATCCGCCACGGGGCCTATGTCCTCTACGCCGCGGTCCCGTACTATCCGTTCGCCGCTCACGTCGGCGTCGTCGATCCGGGCGTCGGTACGAAACGCCGCGCGATCGTCTGCGTCTGCGAAGGCGCCTTCCTGGTCGGGCCCGACAACGGGCTCCTGATTCCGGCCGCCCGGCGGCTCGGCCTGAAGGAGGTCCGCGAGATCACGAACCGGAAACTGGGCCGACCCGAACTCTCCGACACATTCCACGGCCGGGACCTGTTCGCCCCGGTCGCCGCGCATCTGATGTCCGGGACGAAGGTGAAGGATGTCGGGTCCCCGATCAAGGATTTTGTCGATCTTGACTTCGGCGAACCGAAGAAGCGGAAAGGCGGATTCGACGCCGTCGTCATCACGTACGACCGCTTCGGCAACGTCGTCACGAACATCCCGCGGCCTCTCGCCGAGAAAGCGTGGGCGTTCGGCGACCGCCTCGCGGTGACGGTCGGTGGCTATGAAATGACGGTGCCGTTCGTGAGGACCTACGGACTCGTGGCACCCGGAGACCTTCTCGCCACGCTCTCCTCGAGCGGATTCCTCGAGATTTCGCGGCGCGAGGCGAACGCCGCGGCCCAACTCGAGGCGACGCCGGGTATGCCCGTGTCCGTGGCGAAAGCGGAGTCCCGCACCTAGATCGCGCGGTTCAATGCAAGGTGCCCAAAGCGAAAACCGTGGTGGCATCCGAAATCCGGTACCTGTCGCCGGTCGGATACCTGGTCGTGCTCAGGAGAAGCCGATCGCCTACAGCGACCGAGCCGCCCGGTTGGCCCTGAACATAGGCGGCCCCGCCCGACGCGTTGAGGTACGCGAGGGGGGTCGCGGGAAGGGACGTCGCGCCGCTGATGTTCAGAATCGTCAGCATCGTGCTGAACGGGGACAGTCCCGTCGGGACCGAGACAAAAGTGAGGATCCAGTTCGTCCCGTCGCCTGACGTGGCCAGGTTGACTCCAATGAGTCGGGGCGCGGAGCCGGGCTGCGAAGGGTTGAGCGACGACCTCGCGAAGACAATGGCGGCGGCGACGCCCGCCAGAACCACCACGAATCCGACCACAAGGACCACGAGGACCACGGTTAGGTTCTCCGATGCGGGGGGCGGAGATGGCGACGTCATCGCCGAAGGCGGCGGAGTCGTTCGGGGCGGAACGGAGCCCGACAACGCAGTCCCGCACCGGGAGCAGAACCGGTTCGCCAACGAATTCGGCATGCCGCAGCGCGGACAGATGGCGGTCGCGGACGTGCAAGCCCTCCAATCGATGGAATAGGTCCGCCGGTGGCAAATATCTTCGCGCAAATGCTCATGCGCAGACCCATCACCTTCGGCCCAGCAAAGACATATCTAGGGACCGGACCTTCGGCGGCCGAAATGGATGCGCGGAAGATCCTGCTCGTCATTTTCGACGGCCTCGGGGATCGACCGCTCACCGAACTCGGGCACAAGACACCTCTCGAGGCGACCCCGAAGCCCAACCTGGATTGGTTCGCTTCGAACGGCGTGAATGGCCTCGTCGACCCGATCGCACCGGGTGTCGCGGCGGGGAGCGACACGAGTCACCTAGCGCTCTTCGGATACGATCCGCACGAGGTCTACACAGGTCGCGGTCCGTTCGAGGCCGCGGGCGTGGGCATCGACCTGAAACCCGGAGACATCGCGTTCCGCGGGAACTTCGCCTCGGTCGACGACGAGATGAAACTCATCGACCGCCGCGCCGGTCGGATCCGCGAGGGGACCGACGAACTGGCGAAGGCACTTGACGGACTCAAACTCGGTCGGATTAAAGCGACGGTCCGAGCGGGAACCGAACACCGCGTCGCGGTCGTCCTGCGGGGCCGTGGCCTTTCGCCGCGGGTCACCGACACCGATCCCCATGAGATCGGCGAGTCGATCGAGGAATCGGAACCGCTCGAGTCCGCGGCGAAGGTGACCGCCAAGGCCGTCAACGCCTTCACGAAACAATCGTACAAGATCCTCAAGTCCCATCCGGTCAACCGCGCCCGCGTCGCGAAAGGCGAGCCGCCAGCGAACGCCGTCGTGTTGCGCGGTGCCGGCGTGTTTCCAGAGATCGTGCCGATCACCGAGCGGTTCCACCTGACCGCCGCCGGGATCGCGGGTGTCGCGCTGATCCGCGGGATGTTCCGGACAATCGGCATGGACGTGATCGACGTGCCCGGGGCGACTGGCGGTTTGGACACGGACATGATCGCGAAGGCGGACGCGGCCCTTGAGGCATTGAGGAGTCACGATCTCGTCGTGCTCCACGTCAAAGCCCCGGACCTCTGCGGCCACGACGGCAATGCGTCTGAGAAGATTCGGGTGATCGAGCGAATGGACGCGATGATGGGCCACCTCAAGGCGATGCTGCCGACCGACGCCGTCGTGGCTTTGACCGCCGATCATTCGACCCCGGTGGCCCTGAAGGACCACTCCGGGGACCCGGTGCCGCTGACAATTTTCGGCGAAGGGGTCCGCGTGGACGAGGTGCTCAATTTCGACGAGCGGAGCATGGCCCACGGCGCCCTGGGTCGACTCCGCGGGACGGACGTGATGAAGGTCCTGCTGAACGTCTCGAACCGCGTCGAGAAGTACGGCGCCTGAGCGACCCATCAAAGCCTAAATACGAGGAGGAACTTGCGGCCGCGCTTACGGCGGAGGAGTGGACGCCATCGCGCAGGTCGATCTCACCTTCATCATCCCGATCGCGATCCTCGCGGGGCTCGGTTTCGCGGGCATCCTGACGCGGGACATCCTCCGGCGAGAAACGGGCACGGAGCGGATGCGTGAGATCGCGGCCGCAATCCAGCAAGGGGCCCGAGCGTTCCTGCGGCGCCAGTACAAGGCGATCGCGATTATCGCCGCGATCCTTGCGGTGGTCTTCGCGGCGGCAATTTTTGGACAGCGAGCCGTCGGCGGACATTCCGACGCGATTGAACTCGGCCTGAAGACCGCGGGTGCCTTCGCGCTCGGCGCGACCTTCTCGGCGCTGTCCGGATTCATCGGCATGCAGGTCGCGATTCGGACGAACATTCGCTCCGCAGCGGGTTCCCTCCGGTCGTTCAACGAAGCCCTCGTCATCGCGCTCCGAGGAGGAGCCGCTTCGGGCCTCTCGATCGTCGGGCTTTCGCTCGCAGGCGTCTCGATCCTCTATTACGGATACGGATACGGAGTCGGTGCGAATCAACCCAGCCAATACAACCTCATCCTGTCGATCGTCGGCTTCGGATTCGGAGCGAGTCTGGTGGCCCTGTTCGCGCAGCTCGGCGGCGGCATTTACACGAAAGCCGCGGACGTCGGGGCGGACCTCGTCGGGAAGGTCGAAGCGGGAATCCCGGAGGACGATCCACGGAACCCCGCGGTCATCGCCGATCTCGTCGGGGACAACGTCGGGGACTGCGCAGGCCGCGGTGCGGACCTCTTCGAGTCGACGGCCGCGGAGAACATCGGCGCGATGGTCCTCGGCGTCTTGCTGTTCCCGTGGTTCGGCGTCCTCGGAGTCGTGTTCCCGCTCGTCGCGCGCGGGTTCGGCGTGTTGGCCTCGATCGTTGGGGTGTACGTCGTGCGGGCCAGGGAAGACGAGGCTCCCATGGGCGCCTTGAACCGGGGGTACCTGGTGACTACCCTCCTCGCCGCGGTCCTGTTTGGTTTCGCGACCTGGGCGATGCTCGAGCCCGCCGGCGCCGACGTCAATCCACTCGTGCCCGGGGTCCAACTGGCTTCCTCGGAGACCTGGATCTTCTACTGGCTGTGCGGCATTGCAGGAATGGTGACGGCGTTCCTGTATGTCTGGATCACGCAGTACTACACGGAAGCCCGGTACCGACCGGTGAAAGAAATCGCCCGCGCATCCGAGACGGGTCCCGCGACGAACATCATCTCCGGATTCTCGGTCGGCCTGGAGGCCACCTGGCTCCCGGTCATCGTCGTCGTCTCGGCGCTCCTGATTTCGTATTGGCTCGGGCAGTCGACCGGGATTCCGAACGGCGGAATCTACGGGACGGCGATCGCCACGATGGGAATGCTTTCCACGGCGGCGTACATCCTCGCGATGGACACGTTCGGACCGATCGTCGACAACGGCGCGGGGATCATCGAGATGTCTGGCATGTCCGAGGACGCCCGCCGGAACATGGACAAGCTCGACGCCGCGGGGAACACAACGAAAGCCCTGACGAAAGGGTATGCGGTCGGCAGCGCGGCCCTCGCGGCGTTCCTACTTTTCAACGCATTTCTCACCGAGGCCAATCTCAAGAGCGTGGACCTGGCCCACCCGGAGACCTTCGTGGGCGGCTTCATCGGGGCGGCACTCGTATTCCTCTTCACCGCGTATGCGATTCGGGCGGTCGGTCGCGCGGCTTGGGCGATCATCAAAGACGTCCGCGACCAGTTCCACGAGGACCCAGGCATCATGGCCGGCACCTCGAAGCCCGACTACGCACGTTCGGTCGACATCGTAACTCGCAGCGCGCTCAAGGAGATGATCGTCCCCGGCCTCCTGGCGGTTGCGACGCCGGTCGCCGTCGGCCTGTTCTTCCGATTCGTGCGGGTCACGCCCGGCCTGCTCGGGGGTGAGCCGCTTGGTGCCACGCTGATGGTCGGGACCATCGCGGGTGTCCTCATGGCGCTTGTCCTGAATACCGGTGGCGGTGCGTGGGACAATGCAAAGAAGTTCATCGAGGCTGGAAATCTGGGAGGGAAGGGAAGCCCGACGCACAAGGCCGCCGTTGTCGGCGACACGGTCGGCGACCCGTTCAAAGATACCGCGGGTCCCTCCTTGCACATTCTCGTGAAACTGCTCTCGACAATCACCCTCGTCATCGCACCGCTGCTACTCTGAGCAATCCTCCGGAGTCGGGCCATAGCGTTATATCCGATAGCACCTTTCCGCGGCCCGGAGGAGCAACTTGCAGCCTTCTCAGGACCAACCGCCCAGTGAGCCCTCTCCTTCGATGCGGCCGATCGGGGAACGGAATCCGCGGACGGTTCGGCTTATCGTTGCAGTCGTCGCGATCGTGGTTATCCTCGCGGGCATCGCGACCTACGTCATTCTTACCCGGCCGGCTGCAACTGTCTGCAACCTTTCATCCACGGACCCACTGATCTTCGATCAACCGGAGACGCCGGATACACTCGATCCACACGTGACGTTCTCGACCCCTGGATGGGGAATCGTCCAGCAGGTGTATCAGAGCCTCGTAAACTACAATGGAACCGGATACACTACTTTCGTGCCCGTCCTGGCGAAGAGCTGGACCATTTCCTCGGACGGATTCAACTACACCTTCGTCCTGCGGCAAGACGTCCACTTCTCGAACGGCCACGTGTTCAACGCATACGTGATGTGGTTCAGCCTGTATCGTGCAATCGTGATGAACCAAGCCGGGAGCTTCATCCTCCAAGAGAACTTCTGGTTGCCCGGGCTGAACTACTATTCGGATGCCAACGACAGCGCGAACGCCACGGCCTGGATGATTAGCAACCTGAACTCCTTCTCCTTCACGAACCCCACGGCCCCGCAGCTTGCTGTGATGAAGGACGCAAACAACTCGTTCCAGGTCATTGACCAATACACGATCAAACTGAACATGGGCTTCGGGTACCTCGGCACCGTCGCGTACGGGAACCTCCTCGCGGCGATCGCCGGCCCAATCGCGAGCGCGGTGGATCCGGCTGTCGTCCAAGCGAACGGTGGTGTGATCAATGACACGAACGCGTACATGGCGACGCACATGCTGGGTACCGGACCCTACATCGTGCAGAGTTTTAACGCGGCCACAGGCTACCTCCTGAAACCGGACCCGAACTACTGGGCAAAGGCCGCCGACGCCGCGGCGGAACCGTTGAACAACATCATCCAGCCCGCCAAGGCATCGATCCAGGTCAACTTCCAGACTTCCGCAATCACGGCGGTCGCCGACATGAAATCCGGATCCGTCGCCGGCGTATCGTTCGCGTATGTTGGGCCGTCTCAGATTAATGACCTGAAGAACGCCCCATGCGTCTCGGCCAATCTGCTGAACGTCGTCTACGGTTCGACTGCGGGCGCTTGGTGGGTCTACATGAACCAGAACACGCCGCCCTTCACGGACATCCACGTCCGCGCGGCCGTGGTGCACGCGATCGACTATGCCGAAATCATTCGCACGGCCTTCAATGGGTACGCGGACCGATGGGTCGGCCCCGTGCCGCCAGGGTATTCGTACTACAATCCGCAGGGTCTGCAGCCGTACGAGTTCAACCTCGCCTTAGCCATGCAAGAAATGAACCAGTCGGCCTGGCCCCTCCCGACGGGCTACACGCCTCATATCAACTACATGTACCTCAAACTCGGCGATTGGGAGCAGGTCGCGCTCCTCCTGCAGGCGGACCTCCTGAAGATCGGGCTGCACATCGACATCGTCGGGATCAACAACATCGACGAGCTCTACACGGAACAGGGAAGGGATCCGACCACCGGCGAATGCATTTCCCAGACCTCATTCAAGGGCGGTCCGTTCCCGATGGGACAAGAATTCTACACGTCCGACTACATTTCGCCGGACGACTGGACCCAGAATAACGCCCTTAGCTATGGGAGCGCGAACGACTGCATGTCCGCGTACGTGAACGCCACGATGGACCAGCTCGTCATCGATGCCGCCGGGGACACGAACCCGACAACTCTCGCGAGCAAGTACAGTCAAATCACGCGACTCATGTACGACAACTACACGAACGCCTGGCTCGTCGTCCCACAGCAGTTCCAAATCCTGCACGTCCAAGTGCAAGGGCCGGTCACGAATCCAATGGGGGCCGCGCTCCCGTTCGTGATCGTGCAGAACACGCTGTATGCGGCGCCTCGGTCGTAGTCGGGTTGCTCTGCGGTGTTCCCACGCCGCGGGGCCTAGCCGGGCGGTGAAGAGGCCGGCGAGGCAACCGCTTCGGGCGCGATGA
>VBMA01000043.1 GCA_005878985.1 Methanobacteriota archaeon | reverse complement strand
TTGCTCGGAGATGTACTTGTGCTCGTCGAATCGGCCGAACTTGGGGTTCGCCGCGGCGAGGATCGCGCATCGGGATTGGAGGACCGCGGTGATGCCCGCCTTCGCGACGCTGATCCGCTGTTGCTCCATCGCCTCGTGGATCGCCGATCGGTCTTGCGGATTCATCTTCTCGATTTCGTCGATAGCGGCGAGCCCGAGATCCGCGAGGACAAGGGCTCCGGCCTCGAGGGTCCAACGTCCCTCTCCGAATTCGTCTCGGACCGCGGCCGCCGTCAGGCCCGCCGCCGAGGCGGCTTTGCCGGTCGCATAGATCCCGCGGGGCGAGAGCCGAATCATGTAGGACAGGAGCTCGCTCTTGCCGGTTCCCGGATCGCCCACGAGGATCAGATGGATATCCCCGCGGATCCGGCGGCCGTCGGGCATGACCTTCGCCACCCCGCCGAACAACTGGAGGGCGAGGGCCTCCTTCTCGACGTGCATCCCATAGATCGAGGGCGCGATCGACGCCGTGATCAGGCGGAAAATGTCCGGGCTCGATCCGATCTCCCGGATCCGGTGCGCATCTTCCTCCGTGACCTCGATTTCTTCGAACTCGACCCGTTCCATCTCGACCGAGTTGACGTCGACGAAGATATCGAACAGGGTGGAGCGCTGGCCGGGCCGTCCACGTTGCACGCTTCGGAGGACTCCATTCAGGATCACGCGCTGCCCCGGCGTGATCCGGCCGGTCAGATCGTCTTCCACATAGGCGCTCAGGCGCTGCGGCTCCTCCCCGCCGCGCAATCCCTCCGGCGCCTCTTGGACTTCGATCTTCTGCGTGTCCGAGTACAACGATGTCTCCGTCAGGAGTTTGAACTTCGTCGCGCTCGCGGACCGCTTGCATCCGCCTTGTTCTTCGTAACACTCCAGCGGCTCTCGGAACGTCTGCCCGTCTTGTTCTTCCTTGATGATGGTCCCGCACCGGAGGCACTGGAACAACGCCCCTACGACCTTGGGGCGGACCTCCGTGCTCTTGCGGACGAGCCCTTCGACCGAGATGTATTGCCCGAGATGCTTCGCCCGCAGGTCCCGAATCTGGATCCGGCGGTCCCGCGGAAGGCCGTTGATCCGCAAATGAATCTGGGGAGCCTCTTCGCCGGGCGGCACGAGCCGACGGATCGCCTCTTCGCCCGCCATCAGGACGTTCAGCGGGTGCCGCAGGAGGTAGATCGCCATGTCCGTGTCGAAGCGATTCAGGTCGAGGAACGACGCCTCGAGGCTCCGCGACTCCGGGTAGCGGTCGGCGACCGCGATGATCTTCGAGAGGTAGCCCATCTCCTCGAAGAACTCCTCCCACTTCGCGATCAGCTCATCTTGCGGAAACTCGACGAGCACATCCTTCCCCCGACTCGGAGGCGGCGCAGTATCGGGAATGGTCATATCTCTTTGAGTCCTCCTTCCACTGGTCCGCTCCTCACGCGCGAGTTTAGCTCAGACCGTTTCCACTGGAAGGGACGCGTTCCGTCGGCGCTCATCCGCATTTCGAATACCCGCACTCGGCACATCGAACGCAACCGCCGACATGTTGGAGGAGCGCGCCGCATTCCGGACATCCGTGCGGGTCGCCCCTCGGAGGCGCGACCGACTCCTCTGAATTGACGGGGATGGCGCCCATGGCTTCTCACGGGTGCTCGGATAGGACGAGCACTTGAAAGGGGGAACGGGGAGAGGTGGCCGAAAGTGCACGTGCCGCGCGAAAGTTATTGCGGAGGTGTCGCCATCCATCGCCCATGCAACTTCCCGAAGAACTCCAGTCTCTCCAACGGTTCCACGGACACCTCGGTGTCTACGTGACGTTGGGCCTCCGGATGGGCGCGATCGGGAAGCGCCGGTTCGGCCATTACAAGGGCTTGCGCGCCGTGGTCGAAAGCCAACCCGAGCCACCGATGCGATGCGTCCTCGACGGGGTCCAGTTCTCGAGCGGATGTACGATGGGCAAAGGGAACATCGCCCTCGAGGCGGGCTCGGAGCCCGCGGTCCTCTTCGAGAAGGAGGGCCATCGTCTCCGCGTCTCGCTCCGGTCCGGATGGCGAGAGAAGATCGACCGCGAGATGTCGAAGGACCAGGAACTCGAGCAGTCTCTATATTACTACGAGATTCCGGAAGAAGAGGTCTTCGACGTTCGCGATGGGGACCTCACCAGCCCGCGAGGGTCCAGGTGACGCCGACCGGGACCTCGATCCAGTAGCCGGCGCCGGGGGCCAGCACTTCGGCGTCGGAGAGGCTGCGGACGTGGTATGGCCCCGCCGGGTCGAAGCCCATCACGAGGCTCGCGCCGGTGGACGCCTTCACGCTCTGAACCGTCACGCCCGATGCGAAACCGGGAAGGGCGATCAGGTTCCAGCCCGCGCACACGCGGACTTGGGAGACTCCCGGTAACAAACCCACGAGCGTCATGGAGTCCGCGGCCGATCCGTTGAGCCAGAAGCCGCGACCTTTCGGGAGCGCGAACGTCGAGGGATCCGACGGAATCGCGGACGACCATCCGAATCCTCCCGAGCATGCATCATACGTCCACGCATCCGCCCACGCCCGACCCGCGACGAGGTCCCCGAACGTCGGATCCGTGAGATCGACGGGCATCCCGAGCAGGTTGAGTCCGGCGGCGAACGCGAGGTGCACCTTGACCAGGAGGGAGGTCGAGTTGGCGGCGTTTGTTGCCGCGTCGACCGTCTCGATCCGGTAGAAGTAATCCGAGGCATCCGCGCCTCGGGCCGGGTCCACGAACTCGTAGGTCGCGCTGCCGTTCCCCAGGATCGCACCGCTCACGTCCGCGTACGGACCGCGTGGCGACGTCGCCCGAAGCACGCGGTATTCCGTCGTCCCGCCGTAGAGGCCTTCGTCCCACACCCGTTGCCAGACCAAGTCGAGGTCCTGATTCGCGTTCGTGATGCGCGCGAGGAGCGGGATCGCGGAGGCGGGAGCGACCGTGTCGGGCCCGATCGAGATGACGACGAAACAGACGGACGCGTACGGACCCCAGTTGCCGGCCAGGTCTTCGGCATGGACCCATGCGCACATCACTCCCGGCGGCGCGGCGAGCGCCCCTTCCCAGGTGACGGCTTCCACGGATCCGTCGAACGTCCCGTCGGCCGCGGACATCGGGACTCCGCTCCCGGCCTCGCCCGCCGTCGGTGCGGTCGTCCGAAGGAAGAGCTCCGCCGCGGCGATGGTGGATCCGCCGTGATACCGATCGTCTGCGGTCGCGTTGACGGTGGAGAGGAGGGCGGCCCCCGGAGGCCGCGGCGCGATCCGCACGCTTCCGGCCCACAGGAGCGGGCCCGCCGTGTCGCCTCCGGGCCGGGCGATCGTGAAACGCGCGTCCGTGATGTCGGAGCTGGAGAGGGACGGCGTCCCATCGTCCCGGGCCAGGATTCGCAGGAAATATCGATTCCCGTTCGGCGCGGTCCCGAGGTCCCACGTGTAGTTCCGCGCCGATCCGGGCAAGGTCGCGATCGGGGTCCAGGTCAGCCCTCCGTCCGCGCTCGAGTCTAGGGTAAAGTTCGAAAGACCGATTCCAGTCCCGTAGGCCGTCGCGGACCACGTCACGGCGATCGACGGACCACCGAAGGTACCGCCTTTCGGCGAGGTGATGTTCACGTCCGGATGGTCGCGGTCCAGCGTGGTCGGCGACGTGCTCAGGAGCCATCGGAGGGCGGCGTCGAGGATCGCCGCCCGCGTCGGGCTTGTCGGGTTCAGGTTCGCCGTGGTCGAATCGATTCCCGTGATTTCGAACGCGAAGTATGCGAGACGCGACGGCGTCCCGCCCCAGGTCCCTTGCCCGGCGGTCCCGTTCGGGGACGAGGACACCCAGCGCAGGCCGATCGGCTGATTCGAGGGAGTGCATCCGGTGACCGGACTGCCGTCGGTCCACATCACGCTCGAGGAGCCTCCCGCGGGATTGGTTGTCAGTTCGTCGTCGGCCCCGCCATCGCGGTGGGGCCCGTAGGCGACGCCGCCCGTGTACGCTCCGCTGATCGGGTCGGACGTCAGGCCGCGGACTTGGACGATCGTCGTCGGATCGCAGGAGAAGGTCGCCTTGAGGACTCCCTGGACCCACGCAGCGGTCCCGGCGGTCGAGAAGGAAGACGAGGTGCTGCCCAGGGCCCACGCGGTGTCGTGCGACGAGACGATCAAGCGACCGCCTCCGTCGAGATAGTTCTGCACCAAGGACCGCGCGGACGCGTTGAACGGCGGGTACTGCTCGAGTCCGACCTGCCAGATGACCGCGCGACGGGCCTGGAGGACGGCGAGGGGCGGGAGGCCGAGCTCCGCGACGCGCCAGAAGGAGCCGCTCCACCCGTTGCTGGCGAGGGCTGCGGCGTACGACGCCTCCCGCTCGGGAGGGAACGAGCTCCCGCCGACGACGACGAGGACGTCGCCAATCGCCGACGTATCGAATTGGTAGTCGGCTCCGCCATCCGTGTCCGTCGTCGCGTTCGCGAGCCGTCCGCGGGACGTGACCGCCAGGTAGTACCGTGTCTCCGGGCGCAGATTCGTCAGCGTGATCGTGTGGTTTGTCCGGAGGTCGGACCGGTTCGCTGCCGAGGTCAACGAGCCCGCGGTTGTCCCGTACCTCACCTCCGTCGTGGCGGGCTCGACGGTCGTCCACTGAACCGTCGCCGTCGTCGAGCCGATGGCCGTCACCGTCACGTCGTGAATCGTCGGGCCGCTCGCGAGGATCTTCGCTTGGGCGACCGCCGTGTGCGAGGGCGAGAGGTCTTGATAGGTCACGGTGATGACGTCGCCTTCGCGCACCTGCAGCACGTTGTCCGGCGCCGGCGTCCCGAACGCGGTGGCGATCGAGCCGTGCCAGATTTCATCCGGGCCGCCCCGGGTCAACGTGACGTTCTCGCCGGCCGCCTCGATCTCGGACGCGACGTGCGCGATCACCGAGGTCGCGTCGGAGTCCTCCACCGAGATGCGGATCGTGTCCGCTTCCGAGTATGCGACCCGATCCAACGACAACCGGCCGTACGAGGCGTCGAGGTTCCCCGTCGCGACGAGCGCGAACGGCTGCGGGCCGATGGGGACGTTCGATCCGATCACGCGAACCGTCCAATCGCCCACCGCCGCGTTCCTCAAAATCACGGCCTCCTCGACGTTCGTCGTGTCGAAGGTCCCGCCGGGCAACGACTGACCCTGTGCGAACGGCGCGAAGTGGTTCCCCCGATACACCGTTCCGTTGGGTGCCGTCACCTCGAGATCCAAATCGTTCACGAGCGCCTTCGTCGCGCCGATCGTCCCGGGGTAATCGTTCCACGTCAGGACGAACTTCGCGGGGCCCGAGGCGCTCACCCGGAATGTGTACGTGACCGCGTCCCCGGTGAGTAGGCCCGCGGTGCCATCGACGACTTGCGTCCGGAAGAGGTCGCCTGCCGCGGCAATCGGAAGGGCCTTCGACAGGAGGACGCGCCCGAATCCCTGCTCGTTGTTCGGCCAGGTATCCGTCGCTGAGCGGGCGGCGGTCCCGCTGCCCGTGACCTGCTGTCCGGATGCGATGAGGATCGCCCGGATGAGCGCGGCGCTCGGGTGCATCGAGTTGTTCGCGATCGGGGCGCCTGACGGGTACCAGCCGTCCACGAAGTACTGGCGGATGATGGCCGCCGCCGCGGCCGCCGCGGGAGTCGAGTAACTCGTCCCGGCCCAGTGCGCGTCCGAGACGTGGGCCAGGCTCGACGGGTCGCCGTCCGACATCGCGGAGTCGCCGTCGAAGATCGTGACGATCGTCGGCTTGATCCGGCCGTCCGTGGTCGGGCCGCGGCTCGACTGCGGAGCCAAATCGTTCTGATCGAGCCCTCCCCCCCCGGTGTCCGGATTGTACGCGCCGCCCACCGAGACAACGTCCTTGGCGGTCGCGGGCGTCCCGATCGTCCCCGCGTTGCTTCCCGCGTTCCCGGCGGCGAAGAGGATCGTCATGTCGGGATGGGCCCAGACGAACGCATCGACCATCCGTGCTTGGACATCGTACACGTTCGTGTCCGCCCCCCAGCTGTCGCTCTGGATCCGAACCGGAGCCGTCGGATCGTTGTACACAAGCCCCGAGGGGCCGAACAGATCGTCGTAGTTCTCGGGGAGGTAGATCAATCCCTCGTTCGGACAGATCGCGAGGCCTTGGAAGCCGCCGACGTCCTCGAGGTAGATCTTCGCGCCCAACGCGTTCCCGTCGTTCGGCGAGGATCCGATTCCGTTGTCGTTCCCGGCCAGGGTCGACGCGACGCCGGTCCCATGGCCGTTCGCGCAGTCCTTGATCGAGGATGGATCCCATGGGCCGCCCCCTCCCGGCCACGTGAGTTGTCCTGTGAGCACGCCCATGTTCACATACCGGACGACCTTGCGGCGAGCCAGGTCCGTCGTGTTGTAAATGTCTCCGAGCGTGACCGTCGTCGGTGCTTGCCGGAACTGTTCGCCGTCATAGTCGAGACCGGTGTCGGCCATGCCGATCACTTGTCCAGTGCCGTTGAGGCCGAAGGTCCAATACCGGTCGTTCCCGCTGATGTTGGTCTGGATCACCCAGTCGGTTTCCTCGTTCAACGGATGGACGGGCACGACCGGGTCGATGAACTCGACCGCGGGGAGAGCCGCCAGGGAGGGCACGAGGCCCGCGGGGACTCGGGCGCGGACCCACTGGAAATCCCCGCTTCCGAACGCACCCAGCAGGGCGGGGCCGGTTCGCCCGCGGGTGTCCGCCGGAATCCCCGCATGCCCGAGCCACGCCTCGATCATCGAAGGACTTTCTCCCGGCAGGACAACGACGCGCACATCCACCACGCCGCTGGACGGCGTTCCCGGTCGGATTTTCCACACCGGGTCGTACGGCCCGACCCAGTCCACGTACGGGACCGCCGACGCACCGAGCAGATCCGAAAGCCGGCCGCGCACAACGAACCCGTCTTGCGGGACGTATCGAAGAAGCGAAATCCCACGAGACGCGAGCTCGCTCTGCCACTCGGACTTGATCGGAGCGACGAGATGGATCACGCCGACGGCCATCCCGTCCGAGTCGACGGACCATGGGGGCGATTGACCGGACAGCGCCGCGACGTCGATCGTGCCGGCCGCGAACTGAAGTTCCGATGCCTGCGCGAACGGTTCCGCGTATCGGCCCTGGGCCCGGAGGACCGCGAGGGTTCCTTGGGAGCCACGCGCGACGGCGAACGAACCGTACGATGCGAGGAGCCGGGCGCCGGCCGCTGTGATTTCTGTCGCGGTCGCATCTGTGCGGAACGTCACGGGGCCTCCGATCGGTGCCGCCGCCAGCGGTGCGGTTCGCGGGCCGGTCGAAGGCACTTGGATGAGGAGGACGAGGGCGAGCGCGAGGGTCACGAAAATACGCACGACGAGAAGGGCCGTGTGGCCGTGCCTCCTGTGGGAAGCGCAGGCAGCTACCTGTGCCTCGGATTCGCGAGATGCGACGGCGCGCACATTAGGCTTTTGGCCCAAATTCGAAATCGAGTCGAGATCCGTTCCCTCGTTACTCGGCGATGATGCGCGTCGCTTGAAGGATCCCGCTTTGGAAGATGAGCGTGTAGTAGTTCGGCGAGTGATTCGTTCCTCGCAATTTCACGCATCGGATCCGCCGCTGGATGTTCGCGTCGTCGACGCGCTCCATCTTCGTATGGATGATTCCATCGCTCAGATACTCCTCGCCGTTCTTCCCGAAGTCCTCGCTGCCCGGTTTCATCTCGCTTATGAGGATCGTCGTCGCCTTCAGATCGCGGATCCACTCGAATAACTGGAAGAGATCCTCGCGCGGGTTTTCGAATCGCGACATGACCTCGAGGACCGGCAGCGAATCGACGACGAGGATGTCGTAGTTCAGGGACCGCTTCAAGTTCATCGCGTACATCTTGAAAATCTCGAGCCACGTGCGGTCCGCCATCCCGTCCAGGTTGCGACGGATCATGCCGAGGTCGACAATGCTGACTTTGTTCTCCACATCCCGCGGGCTCAGACTCATCTGGTCCAGATGGCGGGTGAGGTTGTCTCGACCCTGTTCCAACGAGATGTAGGTGCCGGGCCTCCCATCGCGGAGCGCGTTTTGGTAGATCATGTTGAACGCGATCGTGGACTTCATCGTCCCGGGCTCTCCGGCGAGAAGGACGACGTGACCCTCGGGGATTCCGCCCCCGAGCTTGTCGTCAAAACCGTGGATGAACGTTCGGATACGGTCTCCCTGGCCCATAGCAAGGCATTCCATTGGAAGGAGCGCGTAATAACCGTTCCGAGGCCGTTATCACCGGGTGCTAGTCGCGCGCGTATGGAGGGAAAACAAAAAAGAAAGGGGGAGTAAGCGCGAATTGGAACATGACAGGGGGCCGAGGATAAGATGATTTTTGCACTCGGTCTGTGAGCAAAGGTTCGGCTGGAAACGTTTATTTGTTATCCGGTTTGTTACCAGGTCCGGGCGGGAGCCGTTGTTTGTCCCTGACCGCAACCTCAAGGACCTCGTGGTCTCGTACCTCCGGGAACAGGAACGGTCGATCAGCGCTCTGACGAAGCAACTCCGCGCGGACGGCTATCCGTTCCATCGACTGTTCGTGACCGGATACCTGAAAGCCCTCGCCGACGCGGGCATCCTCCGGGAGAAGGAAATTCCGCCGGCGAAGGTGTACAGCACGTCCGCGCATCGGGAGCCGAATCTGTACGAGCTCGTAGGCGCCCGGTGTCGGGAGGCGACCCGCGAGGAGGCGGACCAAATCCGGCTCGCCGTCTCGGTCCTCCAGAAACTTTTTCGCCGTCCGATCTTTCTTCGAGAGCTCCGCGAGTGCGGCTTCGGCGGCGCGGTCGACGCGCCGCAGGCTCCGCGGGAGGAGCGCGAGGAGGCCCGTCGCGGCCTCGTGAAACTCGGCCTCCCCGTCCCGACGAACGAACCCGCATACGGAATGCCGGAGCGCCGCAACGAGGTTCGCGATGAGATTCTCTACGACCTGGTCGTCAAGCGTTTCGGGATGGGCGCGCTCGTGCTCGGGACAAAGCAGATGAAACTGACCGAACGCTGACCGCGAAGCTAGGCCATCGAGGTGGATGCTCAGCTCCGACGCCGGGTGACCCGGATGCGTCCTCGGTCCCGCACCCCCGCGAGCGTTGGTAGTCCGCGGTGAGGCTGCTCACTTCCGTGCCTGACCCATTCCCCACGATCGGGACGGGGATCGCCGCTCTCCAGCTGCGTTCCCTGTCGCCTCCAGCCCCGCGGGACAGAACCTCAACGTCGGCATCCGGACCAGCGCCAGACTGGGAGCACCGCCCCCGATTGTCACCGCCCCATGAGGACGATTTGGGTCTACAAGGGGACGCCCAACCCCCCGGTCAAGCCTAGCGCGTTCTCAACCGAGGCATCGTATTTAGCTTTCTCGGTCTCGATGTTAACGGCGTGTTGAACGGAAAGGATCGTGTCGCGGACGGACTATCACTTGACCGGACCCATTCGCTGTTCGAGCCTCGCGGCCTTCGTCTTCCGATAACGGCCGAAAGTGGATAGGAGCAAGACTCCGCCGACGAAGAACGCGCCGGCGGAACACACGAGCCGCCACGACCCCAGGTCGCCCACGAACAATCCGTTCGTGAGATTCGCGTTGAAGTAGAAGTTGACCGATGTCACGATGATGAAGACTCCGATCGCCATCGGCGCCCACACGCCGAGAATCGATCGGACCCGCTCGATGTTCATCGGCTCATCAGGCGGATGATCGCTTCCGCAGGTTCCCCGCCGCACTCTTCAAGGGCCTTGCGCGCCTCCGCTTCGGAGACGCCGGCCTTCTCGGCGACGAGCTGGACGTCCTCTTCCGGAATGGCCGGTCCCTGACCCGCATCCGGTTTCTTTGCGTCGGCTCGATCCCGGACGATCGGCTCCCCGACGACCGTCCAGATCTTCTGACCCTGCGCGGTCATCGCGGTGACGTTCGGATCCCGAATGACGTACTCCTTGTTCGCGGTGCGGATGACGACCTCCTCGACGCCCTCGAGTTCTTCCTGCTCGATGCCCATGCGCTTCATAGCCTGGCGCATCTGCCGCGGGTTCACACGTCCGCCCGGGATCATCGCATCACATCGGAATGGATGGTCGGGACTCGGATAAAGTTTCTGCGGATTGACGCGCGCCGTCATACGTTTAAATAGCTCCCGTTTAATGGAATGCCCGTGCGGATCGCAGTCGTGTTCAAGGACCGATGTCAGCCGAAGCGCTGTCATCTCGAATGCATCGCCTTCTGCCCGCCTCAGAGGACCGGCACCGAGGTCATTTGGATTGATCCGGAGACGACGAAGGCCGTGATTAGCGAGGAGACGTGCATCTCCTGCGGAATCTGTATCCGCAAATGTCCATTCGATGCGATTCGAATCATCGGTCTTCCTGAAGCCTTGAAGGAAGATCTCGTCCACCAGTATGGAAAGAACGCGTTCCGTCTCTTCCGACTCCCGGTTCCGAAGCAGGGAGAGGTTATCGGTCTTCTCGGGCCGAATGGGATCGGCAAGACCACGTGTGTCAGCCTCCTCAGTGGGGAGGTGGCGCCGAATCTCGGCCACTATCGCCGAAAGAAAGCGTACTGGGAAGAAGTGCTCGACTACTTCGCGGGAACCGAACTCCACGATTATCTGGCGAAGATTGCCAATAAGAAATTGACCACCGCCATCAAGCCACAGTACGTCGACAAATTGAGCAAGATCTACACGGGCCGCGTCCGGGATCTCCTGACGAAGGCCGATAA
>VBMA01000042.1 GCA_005878985.1 Methanobacteriota archaeon | reverse complement strand
CTACCCGCGTCCGCTTGGATCGTGTCCGTGCTGCTCGGGATCCTGTGGGCGCGTCTCGATTCCTCGGGTCACGCGTTCCTGAGCGGTTACGCGGCGATCGTGGCGTTCGGGACGGGCATCGGAATCTTGCGGCGTCAGTTGTGGGCCTGGCCCGTCGCGCTCGCCTCGGTCGTCGGGTTCGGACCGATCGTGCTGGTGCTCGCAACGCAACTGCCGGCGGCGGCCGTGGTCGCGGGATTCGTCCTGTTCCTCATCGACGCGGTCGCGCTCCTGGCAATTCACCGTTCGTACTTCGGGCCGCGCTGACTCGTTTTCTCTCTGCGGTGATCTCGTGGAGGCACGTACGGGAACTAGACCTGCCGGATGGCGGGACGTCGGCCGCGTCGCCAGGGGACCACCATGAGGGCCGTTCCAATCCCGCCGGCCACTAGGGCCACGACTCCGAAGGGAGCAACGTCCGTTCGGATGTCGTAGAACGTCGTGCGCGCATCAGGCTCCCACCCGCCGACCCGGTAGCTCGAGCCATCCTGGTACTCGACGGTCAAGTTCAGCGCGACCGCGAGGAAGAAGCTCGAGCCGGCCACATCCGCGTTCGGCGAGATGTACATCGGCGTGTTCGCGGTCGTCCATCGGCTCGGTCCCGCGGCGGTCAGGGGTTCGAGATCCCCGGTGAGCGTCGTCCGAATCCCGGCGTCCCACCGTTGCAGGTGAACGGACAGAGTGGTTGGCTGGACGAGGCCCACCCCTGGTCCCGGCTGTGCCGTCAAGGCGATCGACAGGGCCTGGACCTGGCCTCGATACCAAGGCAGCATCGTCGCGATCTCGAACGTGAAGGCGACCCGGTTCGAACTGTTCGACCCGAGGCGGCCACCATCGTAGTCGGGGAACGTTCCCTCGATGGTCAGCGAGGCGGGGCGTGGCGCGGTGGTTGCCGTCAGCAAGAGCGCGAACGCGCCGTCTCCGAGGAGGAGGGCGATTGCCGCGACCGAGAGGATCGTCCTGGCACGAACCATGAGTCAACGAAAATACGCGGCGCAGGTATTGAACGTTCTCGAAGCCCGTGGCGCGGGCCGATCAGCTTCGCAACACGATCTCGATGTTCACGCCGTCCGGCACCTGGATCCGCATGAGTTGCCGCAACGCGCGTTCGTCTGCGTCGAGGTCGATGAGCCTCTTGTGGATCCGCATCTCCCAGCGGTCCCACGTCTCGCTCCCCTCCCCGTCGGGGGACTTCCGCACCGGCACGACGAGCCGTTTCGTCGGGAGCGGAATCGGGCCCGCCATCGCGACGCCGGTGCGCTCGCTGATCAGCTTGATCTGTTGGCACACGTTGTCGACCTTCTTCGGGTCGGTGCCGCTGAGCGAGATGCGGGCCTTCTGGGGCATGGTTCAACCTGGCGAGGGGAAACAGAAGGCCACGGCGTCAGCGCTTCTCGACGTCGATGACCTGACCCGCTGCGACCGTCTGACCCATGTCCCGGACCGCGAAGCGCCCCATCTGCGGGAACGCCTTGAACGCCTCGATGACGAGGGGTTTCGTCGGTCGGATCTTGACGCGGGCCGCGTCGCCGGTCTTGAGGAAGTCGGGCTTCTCGGCCTTCGGCGCGCCCGTCTTCGGATCGAGCACCGCGATGATCTCCTCGAAGGTGCCTGCGACCTGGGCCGTGTGCGCGTGGAAGACCGGCGTGTACCCGGCCGTGATGACGCTCGGATGGTTCAGGACGACGATCTGCGCGGTGAAGGTCTTCGCGACCGTCGGCGGGTTGTCCGTCGGCCCGGCGACGTCGCCCCGGCGGAGGTCCTTCTTGTCGACCCCGCGGACGTTGAAGCCGACGTTGTCGCCCGGCTCCGCCTGCGGGATCTGCTCGTGGTGCATCTCGATCGACTTGACCTCGCCGACCTTGTCCGAGGGCATGAAGTGGATCTTCATCCCGACCTTCAGGAGGCCGGTCTCCACGCGGCCGACGGGCACGGTGCCCGCGCCCGTGATCGAGTAGACGTCCTGGACCGGGAGGCGCAGCGGGAGGTTCGTCGGCTTCGGCGGCACCGTCAGGTCGTTGAGGGCCGGCACGAGGGCGGGGCCCTTGTACCACGCCATCTTGGAGGACGGCTTCGTGATGTTCTCGCCCTTGTACGAGCTGATCGGGATGAAGGGGATCCGGTCCACCTTGAAGCCCGAGACCTTCAGCAAGCCGGTCAACTCGGTCTTCAGCTCGGTGAAGCGCTTCTCCGAATACTCCGGCTTCGCCGCGTCCATCTTGTTGATGGCAACGATCAGCTGCTCGACCCCGAGGACCTTCGCGAGGTAGATGTGCTCCTTCGTCTGCGTCTGCACGCCCTCCGCGGCTCCGACGACGAGGACCGCGGCGTCCGCCTGGGACGTGCCGGTGATCATGTTCTTGACGAAGTCCCGGTGGCCCGGGGCGTCGATGATCGTGAAGTAATACTTGTCCGTGTCAAAGCGCTTGTGCGCGACGTCGATCGTCAGGCCGCGCTCGCGCTCCTCCTTGACCTGGTCCATGACGAACGCGAACTCGAACGTGGCCTTGCCCATCTGCTCGGCGAGCTTCTTCAGATTCTCGAGTTCGTGCGGGTCGATATTCCCGGTGTCGTAGAGGATCCGGCCGACGGTCGTCGACTTCCCGTGGTCGACGTGGCCGATGAACACCAAGTTAAGGTGGGGCTTTGCGGGCATGGTTTGGCTCCGTAGGGGCCACCCTATCATCGGGATGTATTTATGCTTTGTCGCACGCGAGGAACGAAACCTCTGGAGGACAAGTCGAACATCGCCAAGAAAGAACCACGGCGCTATGTTCATGCGGGCGGGTCGCCGTTGACGCTTCGTCCATGCGCTCGGCATCTGCCTCACTCTCCGTGCTGAGCGTCATGACCGCGCTCATCGCCCTCGGCTCTGCCGCGGCGACGCCCCCTTGCCCGGCGTTCGACTACCGGGTCGTCTATCAGGATTCGGTCTGCTCCGCGGTCATCCTCCGAGACGCGGGCTTGGCGCTACAGAACCTGTTCATCCGCGATTTCCCGACGGGGAACTACACATCGCTCGGAGATCTCGTTCGCCCTGCGCCTACGGAGGCGGAGCGGACTACGTTCCTCGACGCGAATGCGGACGGCCTGGCGTCTGCTTCGGACGCATTCCAGACGTGGGCCCCCGGAGGATGCACGAACGGGGAGCTGACGATCTACACGGGCTCCAATGCATCCAACATCGGCGGGTCCCAGGGGGTTTTCCTCCGCGAAGGATTCGTCCAGAATTGCATGGGCGCCGGGACGGATTCGAACCGAGCGTGGATCATCGTGGGACTCGGGACGGCGGGACTCGCCGCGACCGGAGTGACCGTTGCCTGGCTTCTCACGCGACGCAATTCGTAGCCGGGCGCGGTTCCCGGAAGCCATCACGGCCTCTGCGACTCACGCCGCGTAATACGCTTCGTCGTACGGCTCCGGCGGAAGGCCCTTGCGCGTGCGAATCGCTCGCACGACCTCGGGCTGCAGGTTCGGCGGCGCCGGTTCGAAGCCGCTGTTCTCCGTCGACCACAGGGCGCGGCCTTGCGTCGCCGAGCGGATCGCGGACGCGAACCCGAACATCTCCGCGACCGGCGCCTTCGCGTGGATGACCGTGATCTCGCCCTCCTGCGTGATGTCCTCGATCACGCCGCGGCGGCTCTGGATCTCCCCGAGGGCGGACCCCATGAAGTCCTGGGGCACGTTGATGAAGACCTTCTGGATCGGCTCGAGCAGGATGCGCCCGCCCTGGACCATCGCGCCGTAGATCGACGATCGCGCCGCCGGGATGACCTGGGCGGGTCCGCGGTGCACGGAGTCTTCGTGGAGCTTCGCATCGACGAGGCGGACCTTCAACGCCGTGCACTTCTCGGCCGCGAGCGGCCCTCGATTCATCGCCTCGATGTACGCTTCCTTGATGAGCTCCATCGTCTCGTGCAGGTACTGGATCCCTTTCGTCGCGTCGATCAGCATGTTCGTGTCCTGAATCCATACGACGTTCTTCGCCTCGTTCCGTTCCATCCCGAGTTCCTCGAGTTTCTTCTGTAGCGCCTTCGCGTCTTTGATCCGCTGGCCCGAGGCGATCTCGCCCGACCGGATCGCCTGGAGGATCGCCTCCTCGAGTGGGCTCACTTCCATGTAGAACCGGTTGTGCTTGTTCGGCGACTTGCCTTCGAAGGGGCCCCCGGCGCCACGGACGCCCTCCCGGTAGACGACGATTGGCGGGCTCGTCGTGACGGGGATCTTGTAATCGTTCTGCACCCGATAGATCGTGATCTCGAGGTGGAGTTCTCCCATCCCGGAGATGAGGTGCTCGCCGGTCTCCTGGTTGATCTCGACTTGGATGCTCGGATCCGCCTTCGCGAGGAGCCGGAGCGCCTCGACGAGCTTCGGGAGGTCCGAGGTCGACTTCGCCTCGACCGCGATCGTTACGACGGGGTCCGAATAGTGGACGATCTTCTCGAACGGCTGCATCTCCTTGTCGTCGCTGACCGTCGAGCCGGCCACGGCATCCTTGAGTCCCACGACCGCCACGACGTTCCCGGCATCGATCTCTTCCACGGGGATTCGATCCGGGCCCACGATCATCGCGACGGTCTGTGCACGTTGCGGCCTCGGCATGCCGACGATCCATAGCTCCTGGCCGCGGCCGATCTTGCCCGAGAAGAGTCGACCCGCGGCGACCTCGCCGGCCTGCGGATCGACGATGATCTTCGTGACCATGAATCCGACCGGGCCGTTCTCGTCGACGTTCAGCATGGCCTTTCCAACCGGTGACTCCGGGTCCCCCCTCCAGATGACCGGGACGCGGATCTTCTGCGCCTCGAGCGGATTCGGCAGGTGGCGAATGACCATGTTCAGGACGACGTTGTGAAGCGGCGCTTTC
This sequence comes from Methanobacteriota archaeon, assembly GCA_005878985.1. Taxonomy (GTDB): domain Archaea; phylum Thermoplasmatota; class Thermoplasmata; order RBG-16-68-12; family RBG-16-68-12; genus RBG-16-68-12. The sequence continues at coordinate 1,069 of VBMA01000042.1, read as the reverse complement.
TTCGCGAGCTCCTTCATTGTCCCTTCTTGGCAGTGTTTGTAAACGTCCTTGAACCCGATCCCGGTGCGCTTCGTGAACGGAGCGGTTATCGCCCACTTGTGATACGCGCTGCCGAAGGCGACACTCCCCGCCTCGACGTTGACCATCCACTTCTCGCCGAGTTCCGGAGGCAGAAACTTTCGGATGCGGTCATTGACGACGCCGATGATTTTCTGGAACCGCTGCATCATCTGTTCCGGCGAAATCTTGAGTTCGTTGACCAGGCGATCGACTTTGTTGATGAACAGCACCGGCCGCACGCGCTCCTTGAGCGCTTGGCGGATCACCGTCTCCGTCTGCGGCATGATTCCCTCGACCGCGTCGTTGAGAATGATCACGCCGTCGATTGCGCGCATCGCGCGGGTGACATCGCCGCCGAAGTCCACGTGGCCTGGCGTGTCGATGAGATTGATCAGATATTGACTTCCCTCGAAGTCGTGGACCATCGACGCGATTGCAGCGTTGATTGTAATGCCGCGAGCCTGCTCCTGTTCGTCGAAGTCCATGAAGAGCTGTTGGCCTGCCAGCTCCTCGGAGATCATGCCAGCGCCCGCGATCAGGGAATCAGACAATGTCGTTTTTCCGTGATCCACGTGCGCCGCCGTTCCAATATTGCGGATATGGTCCTTCACGTGAAGGAGGGCTTGGGCCTTCTTGATATTCTCTTCTTTTCGTCCCATCGGCGTGACACCTATACAGGAATGCCAGTGAGTGAGGTCGCACCCGACCGAGGCTAATTAAACCTTCGGTCCACGGGAGGCGAATCATCGCGCGGACGACGCGACTCGCTCCAATTCTTCTTTCTTTGCGATCGCGGAACTCTGCATGTCGCCCTTGGCGGCCAACAGGATTTCATCCGCCAGACACTCCTCGACGGGTTTGCGATTCTTGAAGGTCGCACTGACCGTTCCCTGACAAATGCTCCGGAGCGCAAGGTCGAGCCGCCGCGACGGTGCGACGTCCACCGCGCGCGGGACCGAGATGCCGCCGAACCGGAGGCGAGTGACTTCCTCGCGAGGCGCCGCCTTCT
>VBMA01000041.1 GCA_005878985.1 Methanobacteriota archaeon | reverse complement strand
TGTCGGCCTGACTCCAATTGGCCGTTTCCGGGATGCTAGGGCCAGTTCCGCATCTTCTCTGACTGCGTGGGGACGCCGACCGGACGCGGCCCGGTCCGGTGACGGTGAACTTCGCGCACCTGCCGGGATCATGGCTCCTCGCCCGGCGACCCGCCCCGAATTGGATTCCGGGAGCCGAAACTCGAACGCGTTCCGAAAATCGATCCCGCGAACTCGGCATTCTTCTCCGACTCGGGAGACGAACGGCGCGATCGTCTCGAGATCGCCGATTCGTCCCAGATCATCGGCAAGCTCGGATCCGTCGAGGTGCTTCGCCATCGCTTCGGGTACGCCCCACCGCGCATCCAGGGCGCGCGTGAACATCTTCTTCACTCCGACCTCAGCGAATGCCTCCGCGACGGCTTCTGGCGTCCATCCACCGGTCGGGGGATATGCGGGAGCGAAGCCGACGAACGTGGTCAGGCCCGCGTCGGCGAGGGCTCGAAGGCAGCGGAGCCGCGCGTCGATGGGCGGCGCCCATGGTTCAAGGAGAGCTCGGGCTCGATCGTCCAGGGTCGGGAGGGACATGCCGACTTCGATGTCCGCGAATTGGGTGAACAAATCGAGGTCGCGGATCATCAGCGGCGCCCGTGAAAGGACGGAGACCGGCCAGTCGGCCCTCAGCAGGACTTCGAGCGCATGCCGCGTGACCCGATACTTCCCCTCGACGAACTGATACGGATCCGTAGCGGTGGAGATCGCGACGAGTCCTCTCGGCAGACGCTTCAACTCCTTCGCAAGGACGGTCGCCGCGTTTCGCTTCACGATGACCGAGGCGCCCCACATGTTCCGGTCAATCTGCAGGAGCCGCGGGACGTAACAAAAGATACAACCATGGTAACACCCGACGTAGGGATTGAAGGAGTAATCGATCCCCGGCAGCGGATCCTTCCGGAGAGCCGACGAGACGTGAGTTTCTCGGATCCGGAAGTCGTCTCGAGGCGGAGGCACGTGGATGCCCAGGAGTTCTTCCATGTCGGCGATTGAATTCGTTGGAGCCTTAACCGGTTCTCGGGGGGAGGGCTGCGAAAGTGAATCCTCGCCCCGCGGGCCCGCCGTAACAGTGCGAATCGAGGGCTGTCACCGATTCGTCCTCGCGTGATTGAGGAAAAGCTATAGCCGCTCGCCCGCTGCCGCAACCCCTGCGGGGCCACTCGGCGCCGTGGAAGGGACATGTCCGCGAGTCTTGACCGGAATCATCGGGCGGTGCGCGTCGCGGGCGCGGTCCTAGCTGTCCTCATGATCTCGGTCGTCCTGGCCAACGTGCTGTGGCCGGGCCCGACGTCCCCCGCGGTCGTCGAGCAGCGGATGCCCCCAAACCTGAGCCCGTTCCCGACGTTCTCCTTGGGCCCTGTCCTCCATGCCGCCCGGATGGATGCGAACGCGAATCTGTCGATGCGCCTTGTCATGACGTCGCTGCAGGGCATCGTGAATCGTGTGGCGGTCGAACTCTACCTCGATGTTCCGGCCGGCGTCGCGGGCAACACCTCCCAGATGTTGTCGTATCTGGCGGCGCGGTACAACGTGACGTATGATGTCATGTCGGCGCAAGCCGCGATCGACGCGTACGCACGCCGGGCCGCGGGCGTCGTTGTGTACGATCCGTCGCGACCCGAATCGATCGATATCGGGACGGTGCTCGCGGCACAGCAGAACGCGGTCCTCGCGGGGCCGGACCTGGCGGGATGGCTGTCCAGCCGGTACGGCTTCCCGATCCTCTTCGACTACGCCCAGAAACCCGACTGGAGGTCCCTCGATGCGATCGGCGCATACGACCGGGCGCTCCGGGAGCTGTATCCGCGCGCGTATCCGGATTTGCTCGCGATTCTCCCTCCGGATCGGTGGGCGATCCGAGACTATCTCGTCCAGACCGGGACGTTCGTCTTCTACCTGACGCAGGGGATCTTGGCTTCTCCGATGGAGACCGCGGCCACGATGCGGATTCTCGCCGCAGCTCCTCGCGGCATCCCGATCCTGGGATGGTTCAACAGTCCGACGTTGACGGAAGAGAACTCGTTCGTCCAGATGGCGTCCGCCGCAGGCAAGTTCGTCGTCGGCGTACAGGACGTCCCGAACGTCTCCGTCCTGACGGCCCTCGGGCGAAACGAGACCCATCGGCAGGTTTCTCCGACCGCCCCGCCGGCGCCCGTCCTCCAAGACAAGACATACGTCGTCCTCGGGATCCCAGACGGCGATAATCTCGACTTCGCGGCTGGACGCATGTGGGATCTCTGGTCCGAGCCGGTCCGAGGCACCATCCCGTTCGCCTGGAGTCTGAACCCGCTCCTAGTCGGTCTTGCGCCGCCCCTCCTCGACCGGTACTACGACAGCGCCACGCCCTTTGATCGCTTCCTCGCCTCCCCCAGCGGCGCCGGATACCTGTACCCGGACTACACGGGACCGGGCGATCTTCCATCGTTCGTCAATTTCACGAAACGGTATCTCGACGCTGCCGACATGGACGTCGTCTGGCTGCTCAACGCCTTCGCCGCCTCTGAGATAACGTACACCTCGGCGAGCCTGTCCGCTTACGTCGACGGCGACCGTCCTGCGGGAGTCGTCCTCGATTACGACGATCAGCCGAGGACCCGGGACGCGTGGATGCAGGCCGGGACACAGGCGGTCGCGCCGGTCATCCGGTCGACGCACTTCTGGACGACGGCCGACAACGTGCTCGGAAAGATTGACACCGCGATCGATTCAGGCAGCGGCGGTCCGAATTTCCTCTGGATCACGGTCTACACGTTCCGCTTCGACCTGAACGATGCGCGGGCCCTGGTGGGCGAGCTCTCCAGGCGCATGGCCGGGAACCTCGAAGTCGTCACCCCGTCTGCGTTCTTCGACTTGTTGCGGGCGGATTTCGTTCGGACCGCTCGGAGCCGTCTCGACGCGATGGAAGGGGATCCAATCGCCTCGTTTCTTTTCTCCGGGATGATGGAATCCGCGAGGCTGCGCCTGCAAGCAGCGAATGTCTCGCTTTCGGCGGGCGATGCCGACCACGCCGCGTACCTCTCCTACCTCGCACTCGAGGATCTCCGGTCCGTCTCGTCCGCAGAGGCGCTTCTTGCGTCGCTGGTCGTTCTCTTGGTCGCTGCCGGGCTTGCCTACCTCGCTCACCGCTCTTCTCGGTCTGACGACAAAGGGCCGGAGCGCATGCGGTTTGGCGTCCTCGTGATCGTGACCGCGGCAGTGGCCCTCCTCGTCTTCGCGCTCCGGGAGGCACTGGACCAGAACTTCTGGACCTATCCGACGATCCTCGTGGCCGTCGCGATCGCCGGGATCCACCGCCCGCTGCGTCGTTGGCTCGATCGGGCGTATGCCGCGCGGGCTCCCACCGCCGCGGCCCTCGCGGCTTTGGTCTTCGTCGTGCTTGCGATCCGGACGAGCGTTGCGTTTCCCCTCGCGGTCATCGGAGTCCTGCTCGCGATCGACGCCTACCTCGCTCGACGTCCCGGCCGCGCATCGGAGGTCCTCCTCGGTCTCGCGTTCGGCACGGCGATCGGATTCCTGGGTGGATTCGACCTGCCCACCTTTGCGGTGCTCTCGGTCCTCCTCGTCCTGCCGACGTTGAGCGTCCACGGTGCCCCGGAGGACGTGACGCCGGGACGGCGGCCGAGTGCCCTGATTCCTGGGTTCGTGCTCGCCCTCGCGCTCACGCCTCTCTCCGTCGCTTATTACTATTCAATCGCACTTCGACTCGAGCTCCAGGGGACCGCACTCCTCACTACCGCCGGGGCGCTCCTAGTCCTCGGGCCGACCCTGGCGATTGTCGCGCGGCGGACGCATCCCCGAATCGACCCGATGGTCTCGGAGGTTGCGGGCCTCGCCCTCGTGGTCGTGTTCAGCGGTCTCGTCCTGCTCTCTCACGGCGCCGTCCCCACCGTCCTCGCGTTGCTCGCGCTGTTCGCCTCCCTCTCGTACGCCGCGATCGCGGCGCTCGATCGCTTCGCTGCAAAGGGCGGCCAATTGGGACGGGCTCTCGCGACGGCCATCCTCTTCCTGCCGTTGATCGTCCTGTTCATTCGGATGCCGCCGATCGTCTTCTCGCTCACGACCCTCCGACTGCCCTACGTGGTCGAATCCGCGCTGTACGCGCCGACCGTGCTCATTGCCGCGGTGGCGCTCGTGCTGGCGCTCGGGATCGGTCTCCGCCATGGCCTCCGGGAAAGAGTGGGAAAGGATTATGACCGGGAGGTCCATGGTGGCCTGGAAGGGCCATGAGGAAGCTCCCGAAGAAACGGTTCCTCGAGGTCGCGGGGCGCATCCTCCGGAACAAGATGGCGAAGGAGGCGATCTACCCCTTCTACTGTTCCTTCAAACTCACCCGCCGCTGCAACTTCACCTGTTCGTTCTGCAACTGTTGGCACGTCAAGAACCGCTGGACGGACATGCCGACGGAGGACGTGAAGGCGGTCCTCGACAACCTCGCCCGCTCGTCCGTGATCGTCTGCAGTTTCGAAGGCGGCGATCCGCTCGTGCGAGATGACATCGAGGAGCTCTTGAAGTACCAGTACCAGAAGCCGTGGTACCTCCTGTTCACGACGTCGGAGCGGGACATGCAGGCGCGGTACCCCATGCCGGAATACGGGAAGTACATCGACTTCCTGCACATCTCGATCGACGAGGGCCACAAGAACCTCGACATGTACGACGAGCTCGAGGAGTACACGAAGTGGGGGTCCATCGTCACCGTGCAGATCGTCGTCACGAAGAACGACATCGGCGCCCTCGAGACGAAGATCCGCCGATGCCAGGATGCGGGCGTCAAGGCGGTCGTCATGTGCGCCGTGCACCTGAAGAACACGAAGGATCACCTGCCGGACCTCTGGTCGATGTCGAAGGTCGGCCTCGAACTGAAGAGGAAGTACCCCGGCGTCATCATCTCGCCGGACAGCTACTTCAACCGAATCACATGGGACCATGGCTGCGACACGTCCTCAATCATCGTCGACGCGGACGGTTTCCTGTGGTATCCGTGCCGGGTCCTCGAGGAGAAGACGATCAACCTGATCGACTCGGACCTGATGACGTACCTCGAGTCGCCCGACGGCCACGAGCGGCGGCTGCGGATGGCCGCGTGCGACATCCAGTGCGCGTGGTACCAGTACTACGCGACGCAGGCGTTCGTCAACCCGCGGGAGATCCTGTCCGCGTGGATGCCATATTACCGCGACCTCCTGAATGGGGGGAAGCAACCGATGGCCGTCGCCCCGGCCTTTGCCCCGAGGTCGATCGGGGACCTGGCGCACGCGCAGATCCTCCAGGAAAGCGCGATGAAAGGGTTGGATTTCTCGGGGCCTCCGGCAATGGAACTCCCGATGATTCAATCGCCGCCGCATCCGTGAGTCCGTCCCGTACCGTGGCGAACGTCTCCATCCACGGGTCCATTCCGTTTTGTCGACACGACGGCCGTTTGGAGAAAACCGAGAAATAGCGGCACACGCCATGCGATGCGCGATGGGATGTACCGTCAGGACGGCTTCGGCGGGTGACGATCGACCCGCTTGAGAGCGTCTTCCGACTCTTGCTCGTCTTCGCCCTCGCCTTCGGAATCGGCCTGGAGCGACAGATTCGTCGGAAGCCCGTGGGCTTCGTGACGTTCATCTTCGTGTCCACCGGAGCGGCGGCGTTGGCGATCCTCGCGATCGATCTGGAGTCCGACAATCCGTTGACGCTCTTGGGCGGCGTCATCACCGGTATCGGGTTCCTTGGGGCCGGCGCCCTGATCCGCGCGAACGACCGGGTGTTCGGCTTCACGACGGCGGCGCTCGTGTGGGCGATGGCGGCGCTTGGCGTCGCCGCCGGCGCCGGGCTCTAC
>VBMA01000003.1 GCA_005878985.1 Methanobacteriota archaeon | reverse complement strand
CGACGTGTTCAGCCCGCCGCCACTAACCGCCATAGCCACACTAGCACCCGTCGGTGGTGCATTGGCGGCTTAGCCGTCAAACAGGACGCATATGATCGGTCCCGTGATTTTCCCGCGCAATCGTCCTATTACCAGCGGGCGCCCGCAGTACGGTTCTGTGAAAAAGTTCACGTAAACGTCCGACATAGGCAGGTTTGGGGGGCGTTCGACGGCCGAAGCGCGACCGCGCGATCCGCGAAAGGCGTCCGAGGCAAAGCTCGGCACACGCATCCTTCGCCTGTTCAGACGGCCCGTGTTCCAGGTCTTCATCGTCGCTGTCGTCATTCTCATCTCGTCGACATTTGCGGTGTTCGCCCTGTCGCGACCGTGGGTCGGCCACGTGTTACTCGGTGACGGCGCCTATCAAACCGCCGTCGCGGTGGACTCCACGGGTGCAATCCACGTGGTCATCGCAGACACCTCGCTACTGTACGCGACCAACGCGGGCGGCGGCTGGACGACAACGGTTCTTGACGGAGACCATTCGGTCTTTCGCGCGGTCCTCGCCCGGGATACGAAGGACCACCTCCACGTGGTGGAAGAGGCGTATCCTCCGGACACGGGGGTTCCTGGGGAGGCAGCGATGGCCTCAATCCGATACTGGACCAACTCGGCGGGAGGCTGGTCGGTGACAACGATCGATGCAGCCGGAAGGGGAGCATCCATCGCCATCGACGGGTCCGACCATATCCACGCCGCGTACCTCGGGACCAATGGATCGACGACGGAACTGCGCCACGCGACGGACGCGGGGGGCGTCTGGACGAGCACGCCCGTATTCAGCTGGTCGGACTCCCTCACCTCGGCAGTGGCGACTGCAATCGCTGTCGCGCCCTCGGGCGCGGTCTCTATCACCGTCTCGTACGGGCTCTTCGGTCTCATCTACTATCTGACGAACTCGACCGGATCCTGGACGCGGTCTGAGCTCACCTCATCGGCGGACCTCGGTGGAACGGCTTCGTTCCCCGTCGATACAGCCCCTGTCGCCATCGATGCCGCCGGAACGGTCCATGCCGCCTTTTCGGTCTACAACCGTTCGACGAACACCACCTCCGTCATCCATGCCGAGAACTCGAAAGGGAATTGGGCCTGGGACTCGGTGGGGACGACGCGCGAGGGCGTCACGTGCTCCATGGTCTTGGACGCCAGCGGTCACGTTCACTTGGCTTACGGCGACTCTTCCAGCGGCGAGCCGACGTCCGGCGTACTCACCTACGCCACGAACGCGGGCGGAGGTTGGTCCAGACACGTCGTCGACCCGAACACGCGTTCCTCGGCTGGAAGTTCGATTGCGCTCAGTCGCACCGGGAACCCAGTCATCGCCTATGTATACCAGGAGTTCGCCCCGTTCCCGCACTTTTCCCCAGACCTGGCGACCTCAACCCGAGTGGTGACTAACGCCATCGAAGGCTGGAACTTCGTGGATGTCCTCGCGGCCCTCGCTCCATTCCTGTTCGGCGAGCTTCTCGCGGTCGGAGTGGCCTTCCGGATTGTCACGCGTCATCGTCTCCGGGATCGGCCCAAAACGAGCTGATTGCAGGACGGCCAGCATGGACTCGGTCCGAGTGGCGAGTCCGTCGCACAGGACGCATATGATCGGTCCCGTTCTCCCGCGCAAGCGTTTCGTGGCCTCGTTGCGTCCGTGAACCGCTCACTGTAATTCGTTGGCGCTCGCAGCGGAGATGGTTCCCATGGTCGCGGACTCCGGAGAGCCGAAGGCGCGACCGAGGAACGCAAGTCCGAGGAGGGAGATCCAGGCGCTCGCCCAGATTCCCGTGCCGAAGGTCGACACGCTCGCCACCGCCGCCATGATCGGCGCGCCGAAGGCCACGCCCGCGACGAGGAGTGCGTAGAACAGTCCCGTCACGAGACCGTGCTGCTCCGGATCTGCGCCGCGAGACACGAGGGCCGAAGCCGAAGGAAAGATGAATCCGTGTCCGACCCCGAACAGGGCCATCAGAACGAGGAGGGTCGGAAGGTCTCGGAGGAGCGGGATGCAGGCCATCGCGATCGCCACCGCGACGAGGCCGATCGTCGCAGGCGTCGCGGGACCGTACCGGTCCGCCAGGATCCCCGCGGGATAGTGCAGGAGCAGGGAGAGGATCGCGAAGGCGGTGAAGCTCAGGCCGACCGCAAGGGCGCCATACCCCAGCTCCTGCTGAAGGTGGAGCGGCACGAGCGCGACGAACGCGCCGAGGATGAAATAGAGGCTGAAGATGGCCGCATATCCCGCCGCGGGAGAGGGGCGCCCGGCATAGGAGATCAGGCGGCGCCACGGCATCGCCCTCGGGGCTTTGTGAGGGGGTTCCGAAAGCGGAGCGGCGATGACGAAGCCCGCCAGGAGACCCGCGGAGAGGACGTAGAACAGAACCGAGTAACCGAGTCGAGCGACGATGGGACCGGCGATGCCGAAGCCGATCACCACCGCGAGGGCGAGCGACATCCCGTAGAGGGCCATCGCCCGGCCTTTCCGCTCCGTCGTGGAGGTATCCGCCATGAGGGCCATCGAACTCGGACCGACGAGTCCGCTCCCGATGCCGTGGCTCACCCGGACGAGCGCAAGGGTGAGCGGCGTCGTCGCGAGTGAATAGAGGAACAGCGAGACGGAATCCCAGAGGAGGCCCACCTGTAGCGGCAGTTTGCGACCGAAGCGATCGGCGATCCGTCCGAAGAACAGGTTCGCAGGCGCGTGGACCGCGGAGAACAATCCGACGATGATCCCGATCGTCAGGAGATCCGCGCCGACATGCTGGGCGTAGAGCGCGATGACTGGCACGAGCGCGTTCGAATCCATCGTGCCGAGCATCGTTGCGACGAGCAGATTAAGCGTCCGCCGCCGGGCCATCGTCGGCCGCACGCGCGCGACGTTCAAAAGGATGAGCACCCACGATTCCCCTAACGCCGCTGATTTGCCACGGTCACCGGAACGTTTACGTCGCCGCGGCGTTTCGACACGATGTGCGCATTCCGCTCGTCGTCGATTCGAACGAGCCCGAGGACATTCCCGAACGCCTCCGGGAACTCGGCGTCGAGATCGAGATCCGCAAGATCGCTCCAGGAGACTACGTACTCGGACCGGTCGGGATCGAACGCAAGACCCTCTACGATTTCTTCAACTCGATGGTCCGAAAGCGTCTCTTCGAACAGGTCCGGCGACTCCGGGACGCGTACCCGCAGCCGCTCGTGATCCTCGAAGGCGACCTGGCGGAAATCTCGACGTTCCGGAGCCCTCAAGCGATCCTGGGCGCCCTCCTCGTCCTCGAGACGACCGAACGGGTTCCCGTCCTGACGACGGCGGACAAGGAACAGACATCGCTCCTCTTGAGCATCCTCTGGAAGCGCCAGGACAAGGCAGCCGCGGATTACGGTTTGCGACACAAGCCGAAAGCCATGTCGCTCGAACAGCGGCAGCGGTTTGCCGTCGAAGGACTTCCGAGCATCGGCGAGACCCTCGCCCGCAGCCTCCTCGAGCGGTTCGGATCCGTCCGCGCCGTGTTCTCGGCAACGGAAGAGGACCTGAAAAAGGTACCGAAGATTGGGGACATCAAGGCCGCCGAGATTGTGCGGCTATCGAACTCGCCCTACGAGGGAGATCAGAAACACTTCGATGACGAAACATCCGACCCCGACGGTTCAGAGTAGACGTTTGCCAATATCCTACTCGATGAACTACACGACGGCCGATCTGGACCGGTGGCTCACGCGGGGGCTCGGAGACAGACCGTACCGCCGTGCGGTCGTACGTCATGACCAAGCCGCCGGCCCGGCGGACGTGCGCGGGCTATCACCGTGGTCCGCAGTCACAATCAACGCCCGCGTCGCGGAGCGCGACAACAACGGCCACGGACTACGAGCCGTCCGGGACGAGGCCGAGCTGTCGCAGCACCATGAGTCGGTCCCAATACCCGCGGAGGTCCTCGATCTTGCCACCTCGCGCGATGCCCACGAATGTGGCGGGAACTCGTACCGTCTTGTTGGTCGGCGGTATCGTCTCGGCTCCCCCGAAGGCGCCGGTGTGCGTCCCTGAGTAAATCACCTGGAGGACGAACGCGGCGTCTTGGCCGAAAATCCGCTCCTTCGTCCACTGCGAGTCGGGAAACCCCGCAAAGTATGCGGCCGCCCAGGCCCTCCCGCCTCGACGACCCATCCGGAGGTCCGGGCTGTCCGGCCCAATTCCCAGGAACCCGTCCGATGTCAGCGCCTCGAGGCGGTCGAGATCGTGCGCGTTGAACGCGTCGAACAAGGCTTGGGCGATTTGAGCGCTGTCCTGACTGTGCATAGGGCGACTCGCCACCTCCACCTGTGGCCTAATCGAAGGGACCAAAGGGAAAAGACTCGTCCGCTCCTCCGTTCAGACTCTGGGACGAAGCTGTGTGGGCGAAATCACCATGGAATGCGGGGCGGATAGTCCTTCCGGTGCTGAGGACGGGTCTGATACTCAACCGGAAATCATCATATACGGAAGGAGTCGAACTCGGTTCGTGTCGATGGGGCGCCGCATCGCCGAGTGGTACCATGGGCTGTTCCATCTGGCTCAGGCGACGATCCACGATCGATGGGTCAAGAGGTTGCGGCTCATCGCGTTCGTTGCCGCGTCCTCCATCGCGACCCAAATCGTCCTCCGAAGCGCGCTGGGAGAAGTCGGCCTCGGGAGCATCCTCCCTAGCTCCGTCCTAACGATTCTCGTCGCGTCGGCGATCTGGCTCGTCGCATACCCGGCGATGTGGCTTCGAATGATGACCGTGGTTGTCGAAATGGAAGCGAAGAAGGAATACGCCGTGATCCTGGGCGAGATTCACAAGCTCCATCATCACCACCACGCCGAGCCAGCGTCAACGGATTGGCCTCCCACATCCGTCGGCCAAGATGCAACGCGCCGCTAGTCGCGTCTCTGCGTCGTCGTCCATGAATGCCCTTCCGGGTCTCCGGCGTGCCACTGAACGTATAGTTCAGAAGCTCAGAGGGTGGACACGCTCAGGGAGTGCGTGGAACGGAGGAGAGTCCTGGGAATCATCGCTGGCCTCGTCGGCATGGTGTCCGGCTCGTCGCGCCGAAGGACGTCAGACAATCTCTCTTCAACATGCCGGCCCACGTCCGCCTTTGTCAATGCCGGATGGGCGGGCGATAAACTTATGACGGCTCCACTCTTTTTGAACGCGGGATGCACTCGACGGAGTGGGGTCGGAAGACTCATCACGAGCCATCTCCGAAGACCGGATTGCGCGCGCAGTTCGCCCGCGGATTCCACCTGACGCTCGGAAGTCTGCGCGTCCTCGCGACGGAGCCGCGGCTCATGGCCCTGCCGTTTCTGGCCCTCGTCTTCACGGGCTTCGTGTGGCTCATCGTCGTGCTCAGCGTCATCGCGCTCGGCCTCCCACCCGCGTCGCCGTCGAGCGCCTTCCTGTACCAGGAGATCTTCATCGCGTACCTCGTGACGTACTTCCTCTCCGTCTACTTCATGGCCGCCATCATCGGCGCGGCGGCCATCCGCCTCCAGGGCCAGAGGCCGTACGTCCTCGATGGAATCAGCGCCGCGAACGCGAGCTTCTTCCAGGTCCTGATCTGGTCGTTCCTTGCGGCGACGGTCGGGGTGTTGTTTCGATTCACCTCGATCCGATACGAGGGGGGCGGACGCTTCGTCTCGCGGGTCCTCGGCTATGGATGGCCCATCGCCACGTTGTTCGTCTTGCCGACGATGGTCCTCGAAGGCGTCGGTCCGATCAAAGCATTCCGTCGGAGCCGGGCCCTTTTGCGGGAGCGCTGGGGCGCCCATCAGAGCGGCGTCCTCGGGACGGGCCTCGTGTTCCTCCTTCTCTTCACGGTCGGCCTCGTGCCGTTCGTGTGGGGAGTCGTCGGGGAGCCCGGGAGCCTCGCGTGGCCCGTCGCGGCGGTCCTTTATTGGCTCATCCTCAGCGCGCTCTGGTCCGTCGTCCACGGAATCCTCGTCACGACGCTCTACCACTACGCGACCGACAGTGAGGCGGCGTTCGGCTTCAGCTGGCAGGCCTTGAATCACCCGTGGATCCGGTAGGGGAAAGGTCGCGGAACAGACGCGCGCACTCCCGCGGCGGCGCGTCCGTCTTGACCCCGCGCGGATGGAAATGGGTCCTTGTTGCCTGATGGCCGATCGCCCGCAGGCCCTCGATGAACCGGTCGAGTCGCGGCGGCGAACGATGCTCACGAGCCGCGAGTTCGTCCGTCGTGACGAAGAAGGGCGGCATTTCGCACTCGGTCTTGAGGAGCGAGAGCAGCCTCGCGGACACCACAGATGTCCACTCGGAAGGCTGAAGCTCGTGTACCACGGCGGCGTCTCCGAGGGAGCCCAGCCACAACGGACCCACCGCGTCGCGCTCAGCGGCGGTTGCTGCGATCAGGCCTCCATCTCCGCCTCGGACCACATGGCCAACCGGAGCCGACGCCGAGCCCGACGAAACCATGACAAGCGCCCGAAGGAAATGTTCCGCGGAGAACCCCAAGATGGGTCGCATTCGCAGATTTCTCTCCTCCGAAATCCGATGACAGTAGCCGAGCAAGATTCGAAGGCCGATCTCCGCGCCCTGCGGCGAACGAAGCGGCCGCGCACCGTACCGTTTCTCGCAGGCCCTCGGATAGGTTCCACAGAGAACCGCGGTGTCGGTGGCGGTGATCCCGAACCCCGCCGATCCCTTGACACCCTCGAACGCGGAGGAGAGGAACGGGGTCGGAGGGCCAAACGGGTCCACGTCCACGAAATCGTACCGTCCCTCGCGCACGGACGAGCGCAAATCGCTCCGGTGGACATCCGCGGCCAACCCGTTCCGGCGAACGTTCTCCCGGATCAGCGGAATCGCCTCCGGCGACCAGTCGTTGAACGTGACGCGATCCGCACGGGTCTCGAGGGCCATCCGGATCCCCCATGCGCCCGTCGCCGCGAGGCCGTCCAGGACGGACCCGAGCGGACCGGGCCATTTGGCGAGGACGATCGCACTGAGGTCGCGGTTCACCGCCATCGTCGGATTGTAGAACGGCCACGGTCCCGCGGTCCCGGGCCCTTTGCGCCGCGCGATATCCGGGACGAGGAGGTGCGCGGCTCCCTCCGAGACCTCCGCGAAGGGGAAATCAAGCTTCACCGCGTCGCGATACGGGGAGGGGCAGATATCCCTTCGTCCTTAGAGGACCTCGCCCTTCATCAGCTTCACAATCTTGTACGGCAGGAGATTGCGATTCACCATCGTGACCTCGAGAATCCGCACATCGTCCCGACGGCGGATGTCCTGGAGCAACGGATTGCGGGACTTCTTGTGGAGCGTGAGGAGGAGCGGCTTGTCGGCGTCGAGCGCATCCTTCACGGCGAGCACGAAGTTCGGCGACTCGACCTCCATCTTACCGACCTCGTCGATCACGATGACGTCCGCGTTCGCGGTCGCCCCCCGCAAGGCGTTCACGCCGACCTCCTCGAGCGCGCTGATGTCGACGCCGTAGCGGCCGACCATCGTCTTCGACGTGATCTCGCGGGAGGCGAACACCCGTTTCTCTTTCGTCGCCCAGTCCATGACGTAGAATCCTTCGCGGCGGTTTCGCTTGACGATCGGCTCGGTGATCATGCCGCCGACCTTGAGGCCGTCCCCCTCGAGCATCTCGATGACCTTGAGAAGGCAGTAGGTCTTGCCGGCACCGGGGAGGCCCGTGATCCCGATCTTGAGCGCCTCGCCCATGCCACCCACGCGGCGTCAGAAATATGCGTTGCGCTATAAAAGAGTCTTCATACGATCGCATCGGGAGGAACTCGGTCCTCGGAGGACAAAGGTGATAAGCCGACGCCTCGCTTCGGACGCGAGGGACGCGTGAAAGTCGCGGTCTTCGTCATCGGCCTCGTGCTCCTGGTCATCGGTCTTCTCGGCGCCGCCTACGGATGGTTCGTCGCAACGGGTCTCGAGACCACGCACGCATTTGCGTGCGGCCCGGGCGGACCGGGGGAACCGTACCCCGGATGGTGTGCCGCGCTTTTGTCGTCGGCGTCGGGCTATCGGACCTTCGCGTACGGGATGGTCGCGCTCTTCAGCGTCGGCGTCGTCTTGTCGGTCGCCGGCGGGATCATGAAAGACGTTCCGTCCGCGCCGACGATGATGATGGCTCCCCCGCCCATCCCGCCGCAAGGCGCGCTCCACAATTGCAAGAATTGCGGACGGTCGATGCCCACCACGGATCGGTTCTGCCCGAGCTGCGGCACCGCACAGTGGTAGCGTCGGCGGCTCAGGAAGGCTGCGGGGGCGGCGGTGTCGGGAGCGGGACCGGGTTTCGAGTCGGCACGGGTTCCTCCTTGCGGCGGACCTTGCGGACCATCAACGTCGGCGTCTCGGTCCGTCGCGCGATCTGGTCTTGCCATGGGCCGAATGCGAACTGCGTCAGCCGCCACTCGGTGGACGCGCCGAGCGCGAGGAGGTCGTAGTTCTTCGCCTCTTCGACCACGGCGTCGACGATGTTACGCGCCTTCACGAACTTCTCCTCGAAAGCAACGCCGTGCGTGCGGCACATTTCCGCGAGGCGCGCACTGTAGCCCCGTTCCTTCTCGAGCTCCCGGTCCGTCTGGACTGCGCTCAGGATCGTGATCTTCGAGCGGTGCTTCTTCGCGAGCAAGATCGCATACCCGGTCGCGTACGACACATGCCATTCCGGAGCATTCATCACGAGGATGCGCTCGACTTTCGGCTTGAGGCCGGCGGACTTGAACACGACGACGTCGCACGGAGCCTCCTGGACGAATCGGTCGACGTTCGTCCCCAGGATCCGGCCTCGACGCCATCCTCCCCTCCATCCGAGGATCAGGAGGTCCGTCTCGTCTTCGCGGATATTGTCCAGGATCGAATCGATCACCTTGTGGCTCACGTCGACGCGAGCCGTGGCGTACGCGCCGAGTTCCTCCGCGCGCCTCCGCAACTTGCCGAGATGGTAGCGGACTTCGCTCACGTAAGCCCGGTCGATGGCATCGATCGGCAGGGCGGGCGGCACCTCGATCACGTGGAGGAGCGTGAGCTCCGCGTCTTCGACCTGGGCGATTAGCGCGCCGAACTCGACGAGCTCGACCCGCTCGAAGTCCTCGATGGGAAGCAGGATTCGGTATCGGGGACGGCGATGCGGCAAGATCGACTCCACGACCTTCGTAACGCCGACCACGATTTCCTTCCTTCCGTGCAGGTAGTGGACCGTGAGCCCGATCCCGATCCAGCCGAGGGCGACGAACCACGCGATCGGTTCGATCGTCCAGAGGCTGAGGGCGAGGACGAACTTCGTCGCGATGCCCAACAGCGGGATGATCGGAAAGAGCGGCATCACGTAGTACCGCTTCACGTCGGGCATCGTCCTCCGGAGGACGATCGCCGCCCAGTTCACCATCAGGAACAGGAGGAGGAACATGACGTCGGCGCTCGCGGCGACCGTATTGAGATCGAGGGTCAGCGTGATGCCCACGATGATGAGCCCCGAGACGGCGATCGAGATGTGCGGAGTGCGCTTCCGAGCGTGGAGCCTCCCGAGGGCGCGGGGGAGTCCGCCGTCCCGGCCCATCGCGAACGCGACACGGCTCGAGGAGAAGATCAGAGAGTTCAGGGCAGCCAGGGCGCCCAGGGCCACGCCGAACACGATGATCTGGGTGCCGTACGGCATCACCTCCGCCGCGATCTCGGCGATCGCATTGTTATTGCCCACGGGTCCTGCGGGGGACGCCTGCAGGAGCAAGCACGAAACACTCGGGCCCCCGCTGCAATTCCCGGAAGTCCCGATCGCCACAAACGCGACCAAGATGAAAATGAGGGTCGAAAGGCCGATCACGATGAAGTGGGCGCGGGGAATGTTTTTTTCCGGGTGGCGCACCTCCTCCCCGGTCTGAGCGATAATCTCGTAGCCCTCGAACACGATGAACGTGAAGCCCATCGCTCCGAGGAGAGAGACAAACTGGAGAAAACCTGAGTCACCGCGGAGAAACGGCTGGAAGTTCGCCGCCGGCACGCCGGTGTGCGTCAGGTGCAGCAGTCCCGCGATGATGAAGGCGCTTACGACCACCACGAGAGCGATCGTCACCGCGGTTTCCGATCTCCCCGTGAGCTTCGTCCCGCGGTAGTTCAGCCCGATGAAGACGCCCGCGGCGAGGACGGCGAAGAGTTTCGTCAGCGCTCCCTCATCGAGGCCGTACAGGACCAAAGTTGGAGTGCCGAGGATCGTCTTCAGGGCGAGGACGATGCCGAATCCGAATCCGTAGATGTAGAACGACGCGACGATGCAATGGCCAAACCACGACATCCAGCCTCCGAGGAAGCCCCACGGGTCGCGCATCGATCGGCGAATCCAGAGATAACCGCCGCCCGTCTCCGGGAACGCCGAGCCGAGCTCCATGTACGCCATTGCGGTGAACATGGTGACGACAAAGTTCAGACCGAACGCCAGGACGAGCGAAGGACCCGTGATCGCGAAGCCCGGCCCGACGAGCAGGAAAATCGTCGTCCCGATCGTCGGGCCGAGCCCGATCATCGTGATTTCCAGGAGCCCGAGGTCCCGTCGAAATTTGACCTCGACCTCGCGGCCCTGTGCCATCGGGTCGCGGCAGATTGGGAGTCCCTTATTAGTCCTTGGTGAGGCCGCCGACGACCTTCAAATACAAGCTTTGGGCAGCGCTCCGTGTGAAGCAATCCCGTCGGCATCGGCGCCACCGGAAAGATCGCGCGACCTGAACCACCACGGGGAAGGACTAAACCTCCAAGGGCGATGCCCGAACGTTGAGCGCACCGATCGACGACCTGAAGCAGCGGATGGACCGAATCCGGTGGTGGCATACGATCGACCTTGGCGGCGGAATCATCACCCCAGGTGCCTCCGACAACCTCAAGACGCTGCCCAAGCTGGGCCTTCCAGAGCGGCTCGATGGAAAAGCGGTGCTCGATATCGGAGCGTGGGACGGTTTCTATTCGTTTGAAGTGGAACGCCGCGGCGCGGCGCGTGTCTTGGCGACAGACTCGTTTGCGTGGCAGACCGAAGGTTTGGGAGCCAAGGCGGGTTTCGAATTGGCCCGGGAGGTCCTTCACTCGAAGGTGGAAGATCGCACGATTGACGTGCTCGAGCTATCCCCGGATCGAGTCGGCACGTTCGATTTGGTCCTTTGCCTCGGAGTCCTTTACCACATGCGTCATCCCGCGCTGGCCTTGGAGCGGGTCTTCAGCGTGACCGGCGACCAGTTGATCCTCGAGACCCATGTGGACCTGCTCTCGATCCCGCGGCCGGCGATCGCGCTCTACCCGCACGGAGAACTCGACGGGGACCCGACGAGCTGGTGCGGGCCAAACCCCGCCGCCGTCGAGGCGATGCTCGACGCCGCAGGGTTCCGAAGAGTGAAACTGGTGTCGCGCTACTCTCTCCTCCGCACCGTCGCCGGTGGCGTCTTCACCCGAATCCGGAAAGGGAACCGGGCCCTCGTCACCGTCGAGCGGTCCAGGGTGGTCTTCCACGCGTGGCGTTAGGCCGGCTTGAAGATTCGTGCCGCAGTTGCGGACCTGACGTGCGAGAACGCCTCGGACGTCTCCGATGCATCCTGACTCGTTCGGAGCGGGATGGGGACGGAGTGCCAACGGCGAGGAACAGCGGTGGCGGTGCGGGGCTCCGAGTAGGTTACGGCGCTCTCGCCTCATTCAACGTCCTTCAGGTACATGAGCGGATAGTCCAGTTCGGGCACGTACCGCAGGACGCCGACGGCCCGGGCCGCCTCGACGCGGACCGCCACCTCGACATCGAGGAGATCCTCCGTCAACACACCGTACTTGAAGGGCCCGCGAATCTGCATTCGTTCCCTGTTGATTCGAACCCGGACGCGTTCGACAAGTGGCTGCACCCGAGTCGCCGCCTCGATTGCGCGCTCCAGCGATGGTGCGGTCGCCTCCGTCAAGGGTGTTCCGACATACTGATGGGCAATCGATCCCAGTTTGATCCCCGCCTCGAAGACGGCTCGGTCGCGGTCGCTCCCTGCAAAGTACGCGCGGGTCGGGTCGTCGGCCATCACGGTCCCCGGCGCGACAATACCGGCGTCGGCATAAGGCCGACGGACCTTCGACCTGGATTCAACATGCAGTCGCAAGTGATTCGTCGATGCTCAATGGAACGTATCAAAAGTCGATTGACAGCGGCAAAGGCTTAATTCAGTCGCGAGCTTGAACGGAGATTCCTCTATGGACCGGAAGCCAATCATCGGGGTAATCGGAGGCGGGAATACGGCGTCGGCCGACGGCCTGGCCCTCGCTGAGGAAGTCGGATTCCTCATCGCACGGGCCGATGCGGTCCTGATCTGCGGTGGCCTGAACGGCGTCATGGAGGCGTCCGCGAAAGGCGCGAAGCGCGGAGGCGGTTTGACGATCGGCGTCCTGCCAACCGGGAACAAGGCGGATGCGAATTCCTATATCGACCTGCCGATCGCAACCGCGATGAGCACCGCGCGGAATCTGATCATCGTCCGCACCGCCGACGCGATCATCGCGGTGAACGGCTCGTATGGCACCTTGAGCGAGATGGCCCACGCCTTCGATCTGGGCAAGACCGTGTTCGGCCTTCGTACGTGGCCGATCGAGAAAGCGGGCGTGGAAGCAAAACTGTTCGTCGCGGTCGCCACCCCGCGCGAAGCCGTCGAACGGGCTCTCGAGTATGCCCGCAAGGCGATGATTGCGGAGAAGCCGGGACCGGGCTTCCAGAAGTGAATGAGGTCGCGGAGCGCGACGCGTTACTTGAGGTCCGCAGCCTTAAGTGAGTCGGCGAGATTTCATCCGCATGCGCCCAACGATTCGGCCCGCGGATGTAGAATCGTGGGGCGTCCCCCTAAAGCCCGCACAAGAACTCGCGGCGGAAATCGACCAAGCATCCCGACGGTACCCCGGGCCCCTCGATCCACGCACGCAGGAACGACTCTGGCTCAGGCTGCGCGCGCTACTCCTCACGAACCCCAACGCTCGATGGCAATTCGCGGCACATCTCGCGCTGTACCATCTCGCGTACGAAGGCCGTCGTCAGGAAGATGGCCCCGGACCGGCCTGGGTGCCCTCCAAGGCCGAACTGCACTCCTCGAACATCGGCAGGATGATGGCGGAACGTCGGCTCACCTCGTTTGAGGACTTTCGGCGATGGTCCGTGGACCGGCGGGACGACTACTGGTCGACGATGATCCGCATGCTCGGCATCGTCTTCCGGACGAAGCCTACCCGAATTCTCGCGGAACCCGGTGACCCGCGTCACCCGGAGTGGCTTGTGGGGGCGCAGCTGAACATCGCCGAGAGTTGCTTCAAGGCCGCTCCGAACAAGACCGCAATCATCTTCGCCCTCGAAGGATCCAACGCCATCCGCAAGATGACGTACGGGCAACTACACCGGCTGAGTTCTCGGATCGCGAACGGTCTCGACGCGCTCGGTCTGCGTCGAGGCGAGCGAATCGCGCTGTTCCTTCCGATGACTCCGGAAGCGGTCGCGACCTACATCGGCATCGTGCTCTCCGGGCGGTGCGTTGTCGGAATCGCCGACGCAGCCGCGCCCCCGGAATTCCAGAAACGGGTTCGGATTGCGGATGCTCACGCTGTGTTCACAGTCGATTCGTACCTCCGTGACGGGAAGGTGCATGACATTTATTCTAAGGTGATCGAAGCCGACGGCCCGCAAGCGGTCGTCATCTCCCGGACCGGAGAAAAGACACGTACGGCACGCAACGACATTGCATGGACAGACTTCTTGAGCGACCGGGATACGTACGACGCGGTCCGAGGTCGGCCCTCCGACCATACCAACATCCTGTTCTCGTCCGGGACCACCAAAGATCCGAAGGCGATCCCGTGGACGCAGACGACGCCGATCAAGAGCGCCGCTGATGCCTATCTCCACCAGGACGTCCGCCCGTCGGACGTGCTCGCTTGGCCGACGAGCTTCGGGTGGATGATGGGTCCCTGGCTCACCTATGCGAGCCTCGTGAACCAGGCGACGATGGCCCTGTACGTCGGGGCGACCACGACCCGTGCGTTCGGAGAGTTCGTCGCCCGGGCCCGCGTCACGATGCTCGGGGTCGTGCCGAAACTGGTCCGGAGCTGGAAGACGGACGGAGCGATGGAAGGGCTCGATTGGCACCGGATCCGGGTGTTCAGTTCCACCGCGGAGCCGTCGACTCCGGAGGAGATGCTGTACCTCATGTTCCTCGGAGGGTACCGGCCGATCGTCGAATACTGCGGCGGCACCGAGATCGGGGGCGGATACATCACCGGGACCGTCGTGCAGCCCTGCGCCCCGTCGATGTTCACGACCCCGGCCTTCGGCCTCGATTTGGAGATCCTCGATGGAGGCCGCCCGGCCGCCCGCGGAGAGGTCTTTCTCGTCCCTCCGTCCATCGGTCTGTCGGCCGAACTCCTCAACTATGACAACGACGAAGAGTATTACGACAACGTCCCGAGAGGTCTGCACGGAGAGGTTCTTCGGCGACACGGGGACCAGATCGAGCGCCTCGGCGGCGGCTACTATCGTCACCTGGGGCGAATCGACGACATGATCAACATCAACGGCGTCAAGACGAGCTCCGAGGAGATCCGGAGTGTTCTCAAGAACGAGTTCGTGTACGACTCGAAACCGATCGCCGTGGACATCGACCGGTCTGGACAGCACCGGTTGGTCGTCTATGCCGTGCCTCGCGATCCACGGCTCCTCGGCTCCGATGAGCTCCGCGCGCAGCTCCTCCGTGAATTTCAACGAGCCATCAAGGAGAACCTCAATCCCCTCCTGGCACACGTGGAGGACGTGGTCCTCGTGTCCGAGCTCCCGCAAGCCGGGCCGGGAAAGACGCGGACGATGAAGGAACTCCGAAGCGACTACGCGGCTCGGACCGCGCGCGCTTGAACTTCGATCGGACTCAGGGACGGTCCGCTGGCTCCCCCGACGGAGGCGGCTCGACTCCTGCGGCCCGCGGATGAACGGGCCGTTCGAGCGCCCGATTGATCGTGATCTGCGCGATGCTGCCGTAGTACTTCGCAATGTGTTCGAGCGGCCGAAGGACGATCTGGAACAATCCGTTCGACCGTAACTGACCGCCCGTAGGTGCACGGCTCGGCCTCGAACCGGGGCCACCGGCTGCACGAATGTCCCGGGTTAACGCGGCTTGGCGGTCGAGTGCCTCATTCGCCTTCGCCAGGTCGTTCGCAAAGAACGCGGTCATCGTGAGCTCGATCACCTCCTCGATTTTCCCCTTGAGGTTGCCGATCGTCTTCGCGAATTCCCGGGGGATCCGTCGGTTCGGCTTCAGGAACGGAGCGACCCCGGCGGCGAGTTCTTCCCACAGGTCGCCCACGTTCTCCAGGCCGACCGTGACGACCCGATCTCCGAGGAGGTGCCGCGGCTCCGTCACCCCGATCCGTCCGGAGATTGTTCGGTTCTGGGCCGCGAGGAGCAGCTGTCGTACGACGAGCCAGTACAGGCGATCCACTTCGAGCTCCATTCGCGCGACTTCCTCGATGTTTCCCTTCGCGTCGCCGGAGATCACGCCGAGCGCGAGCTTCTCCATGCGGGACGTCAGATAGTGCAGCCGTCGGAGGAGGCCATCGATGGGAAAGCGCGTCGGCTCGACGAAGTTCTCGATCGTCACGAACTTGGGACCCTGATTGACGATCGTCAGGCCCGTGAGGCCCCGGACGGCCTCGTGGATTTCTTGCAACTGGCTCGGGGAGAGTTCTTCTCGACTCCGGAGGCGAATCGTGTTGCAGCCGACGATGTAGTTGCCGGTGATCATCCGCGTCAGCGCCTCGGGCCCGCTCCATTCGTCCGCATCGATCGTGGCCTCGGCCGCGACCGGGTACTCCTCCAACGGGCCGACCCTTACCCGGAGGCTCCCGTCGTCCTCGATCGCGAGGCTCACGAGGGCACCGGGCCGAATCCCGTTCGACGCCGCCCAGTCCTTCGGGAGAGAGACCCCGAGACTCGAGTACCCGAGCTTCTGGACCTTCCGGGTTTCCAGCTCCATGGGCCATGTAAGTACCGACGCAAACAAATACGTACGCAGTTCGACTCGACGCGGGATATCCCAGTGAGCGCGACGAAGTCCCGGACGAGTGGCCGTCCGGCGATCAGGACCCGGAGTTCGAGCGAATGAGTCCCAAATCCTCATGAAGCCCGACGGAATCGGCCCATAGGAATGGACCGTCAGGTGGATGTGCTTGTGGTCGGCGCCGGACCGACGGGGAGCACCGCCGCGAAGTACGCGGCTCTCGGGGGCGCCGAAGTCCTCTTGATCGAGAAGCGATCCGAGATCGGTACGCCAGTTCGATGCGGGGAAGGCGTCGCGAAACGATGGCTCGAGGAGATCGGGCTGACGCCGAGCCGCGAATTCATCTGCCACGAGGTCGACGGGGCGCGCATCATCGCGCCCGATGGGACGACCCTCGTCCTCGATGAAACCCGCGCCGGGAACGAGTGCGGGTACATCTTGGAGCGCGATCTATTCGACCGGTTCCTCGCGCGCGAGGCCGCAAAGGCCGGCTCCGAGATCATGATCAAGACAAGCGCGGTCGCGCTCCTCTGGGAGGACGGACGCGTCGTCGGTGCGCGGTGCGAGCACATGGGCGAGACCTTCGACGTTCACGCCAAAGTGGTCATCGGGGCCGACGGGTTCGAAAGCCAGGTGGGACGATGGGCGGGCCTTGAGACCCCCTTGCGCACTCGGGACATTGACGCATGTTTGCAGTACACCCTCGTCGGCGTCGATGGCGATCCGCGGCTGAACGACTTCTACCTCGGGAGCTGCGCCCCCGGCGGCTACGCGTGGGTGTTCTGGAAGGACACGGATGTGGCCAACGTCGGGATCGGCGTGAACCTCTCGAAGATCCAAGAGCGCGCGGATGCCAAGAAGTACCTGGACCGACTGATCGCGCGAACGCCCGGCCTGGCCCGAGGCGAGATCGTCGAGGAGGTCGCGGGGGCGGTCAGCGTCTCGTTGCCCTTGGATCGGACGGTCGCTCCCGGCGTCTTGTTGGCGGGCGATGCGGCCCGATTGATCGACCCCCTCACGGGCGGCGGGATCCTCAATGGCTGCTTGTCCGGGCGATACGCGGGGGAAGTCGCGGCGGGTGCAATCGAGGGAGGGGCGACCGAGGAGGCGCTTCGAGCCTACGATGCGAAGTGGCGCGCGCGAATGGAGGAGGAGCTCGTACGGCATTACCTGATCAAGGAGCGCCTCATCCGAATCGACGACGAAACGATCAACAAAGTCCTGCGGGCGGTCTCTGAAATCGGGGTGAATCGGCTTTCCACGTCCGCCGTCCTGGAGGCAATTAGGGCGAAGTACCCCGAGGTCCTCAAGGCATTCGACGGCCTCTTGTGATCCATCAAGGCTCGGATCGGCCGATCTGCGTTCAGTCCTTCGACAAGTCCTCGCCGCCTTCGAAGACCTGCTGGACTTGGCTGTAGATCTCCTCGAAGCCGAACGTCAGTTCGGATGACACCGGGTGGACGCGGCGGTACACGCCGATCGTCTCCATGCTCTTCAGGAACTCGACGTCGAGGAGGGTCTTCGGTGTGGCGGCATCCTCGAAGAGGGCCTCGTACAGGGCGAACGGATCCAGCGACCATTTCACGATCTTCTCGAGTTCCCGTTCCGGGAGAAGGTCGGCCTTGCTCAGTACGTTGATGAAGGGCAAGCCGTGGCGGAACTGGACCGTCGCGTTGAGGAGGACGGACGAGATGAAGCCGCTCGCTGTCTTCACTAGGGCTGGATCGTTGAGATAGACGAGCGCGGAGTCCGCGCGTCCGAACGCGTCAATCAGGACGGGACCGGACGCTCGGAAGGTGAAGAGTTCGATCTGGCCGGGCGTGTCAATGAGGACGTAGTTCGTTTCAAACGTCTCGAGGACGTCCGCGAGTTCCTTCGCGTTCATCGCGGCCATGTCCGCGGCGGCGACCTGCGCGCCGTTCGGTCCAAGGCCCTGTTCCGCCATGACCTCCTCGAGGTTGACGTAGTCGCGGACGTCGAGGTCGGGCGAGTACTGCAGGGCCTCCGCGCCCGGATCGAGGTTCACCGTCACGCAATCGAGGCCTTGGGAGTTCATCCACAGCTGGAACGCGTAGACCATCGTGGACTTCCCCGATCCGGCGGTGCCGAGGAAGTACAGGTTGCGGGCCATTGCCTGTGCGTAAATGGTCGTGTCAAATGAAGGTTCGCGGGGCTCACTCATTCATGACCCGGTTGCACAGCCCGCCAACCCGGGCATACTACGTTGCAGGAACTTGAACCACGGGAACGGTAGCGAGACGTTATCATATCGGATAAAAAGAGCTCCGGCTTGAACCGCCCCAACCCGTACGACCTCGCCGGTAGCCATGGACCAAGCCCCGCCCGGAAACGATCCGTTCGACTGAAGCCAAAAGATCTGACCCAGGCCCTGGAGCCTGAGCCCCCCGCAAGTCCTAGGGACTAGGGCGAAGAAATCAACGATTTCGACAGGCCGATCGCGAAGCTGGCCCAAGGTGTCGGCTCATTCGAGCAGAGCGAGGGATCAGGCGCAGCTTTCGTGGACCTCCATCGGCGTTAGAGACGGGCCCGAAGGGTCCCGGGGGCTCGATCCGTTATTGTCACAGCCGATTTCTTGGTCCAATCGTTTATAACTGGATGAGGCGACGCGATACCGTCACGTTCCGCCGAAGGGGATACGACATGTCAACCGAACCAACGCCACCGTTCTTGGTCGACGCCGTCCGGGCGTCCGCCTCGAAGATGCAGGGGATGAAAGCGGCTCTCGACGCCCGCGCCAAGGAACTCGATGCCGTCAAGGCGCAGCTCGAGTCGGAGCGGCAAGATCTGGAGAAGCGAGCCGCGCGGCTGGAGGCCGAACGTCAAGCCATCGAGGGCGAGAGACAGGAGGTCCGGGGCGCTCGCGCGTCCGTGGACCAAGACCTCGCGACGATCCGAGCCGATCGGGAGAATCTTTCGGCCGAGCAGACACGATTCCAGGATGCGGCGAGCGACTTGGCGGCACGCGAGAAGGCTCTGACGCAGGCCGAGAGCAACGTGGAACGCCTCGATCGGGAGATGATCGGAAGGATGCGGGAGGCCGAGGCGAAGTTTCTGGCGATCGTGAATCGCGAGGAAGAGCTGGTCAAGCTGCAACGCGACTGGCTGGTTGCGTTTGAGACGCGCGAGCAGGAACTTCGAACGATTACCGAGCAGATGCACGACCGGCAAGAAGAGTCCGTGGAGCTGCATCACTCCCTCGCCCGCCTCGAGTCGGTCTTCAAAGACGAGACGGACCGGCTTGCGGCAGAGCGTCAGGAACTCGCGGCCAAGGAGGAAAGCCTCATCGAGGCGCAGCGGTACCTCGCCTCGGTCATCGAGGCGGCGGACGTCGGGCCGCGGGAGGCCGAACGGCCTAGCCCGCCTCCGGCGGACGAACCTCCCGCGCCGACGGAGTCTCACCCGCCTCCTATGCCGATCGTGGCCCCGAGGGTTCCTGAGCCGGTCGAGGCCGAAAGTACACCGGAACCCGAAGATAGACCCGCGGTTACGAGGGCCGAGGCGATGGACCGATTGACGCGAGCCATCGAAGCATGGAAGCGCGCCCGAGATAGTGGCCGGAACGTCGGCGAGATGCGCAACACGCTGAAGCTTGCGAAGGATGCAGTTCAAGCTGGCAAGTACGAAAGCGCGATCCGCCTAGCGACGGAGGTCCTCGATGACCTCCAGGCCGCGGTGATTGCGAGGTAGCCCGGACCGGATTCGAACGGCGAGCTACATTGTCGAAAATTGCCATTTAACCAATAGCATGCGAAACCACGTTCTCGGGGTGGTTATCACCAGTTCCCTTCGACGGTCAAATGCCATTACGGGCCAGCCGAATGTGGCATCATGGTGACGGGCCTGAAGGGATTCGTTTGGCCCAAGAGGGACCGGCGCGGGAGGGACGACCAACTCAACCGGTACATGCGCCCACCGCCGCAGTTGCGCCCTCCTGCGCGGCACTCATGGTTGAAATAGCTCCGAAACCTGTGGGCGGCGAGGTATCGCGCACCGTGCAGGGGGGCCATTCAAATCGTTGACAGCCGGGATGTTCAAGTCACAAACTGGCTGCTCGAAGAAGACCAGCCGTCCGTCCGATACCACGCGTTGGTGGACCTGCTAGACCGCAAGGCAGACGACCCGGATGTGAAGGCGGCGCTCTCGACGATCCGTCGGGTGGGTTGGGCTCGGGACCTCCTGAGGACCCAGAAGCCCACGGGCTACTGGGAGCCTCATGAGCCAAGGACCGTCCGGGAGTGGGTCAGCTTCCTCCGCTTCCCCCGCTTCGGCTCGTCAATCTGGAAGGGGATCATCCTCTCCGACCTCGGCCTCACGGCGGCCGATCGGCGGATCCGAAGGCTGGCCGACCTCATTTTCGAGTACAAGCTGCACCTCAGCTCGGAGGTGAACTTCTTCACGGAGGAGGTCTGCATCGTCGGGAACACCGCGCGAATGCTGACGCGGTTCGGATATGGCGAGGATCG
>VBMA01000040.1 GCA_005878985.1 Methanobacteriota archaeon | reverse complement strand
TCCCATCGCGGTCGCGATCGAGTTCAACGTAGAACCCGGACCCAGGAGGAACAGGGTATCCGGTTCGTTCTCGAAGAGTTCGGAGAAATGCACCGCGAGCTCTCCGCGGATGGCCTCCTCGCTCACCTCGTCGATCATGACTTTCCCTCCCGCGACGAGGTTCGGTTCGATCAGCGTTTTCGCGGTGGCGAACAGCCGGACGCGCCATTCGCCCTTCCGATAGGCCTCTTCATCGAGGTCGAGGATTTCCGCGGTGCCGATGCGGAGCTGTCCGCGGAGGTAGCTGACCAAGAGATGCGCCGCGGCCGAAGGCGAGACCGCGAAAAGACCGGAGTGCATCTTCACGCCGGCGGGAATTCCCAGGATCGGGATTCGATCTTTCGTGGCTTCGGCGACGTCCCGAGCCGTTCCGTCGCCGCCACAAAACAGGAGGAGCTCGGCGCCCCGGCCGATGCAGGCGTCGGCCCCTCTTCGTGTATCGTCTGCGGTCGTTCGGTCCCCGGGAGTGTGAACCACTTCAATCGTCTCCTCGCCAACCCCCGCCCCGCGAAGCGGAGCGGCTCCCATCGCCTGGGCGGAGGTCTGCCATCGGACGCGGAGGCTCTCGTCGTGTTTCGAGAGCTCAAGAAACGTTTGCGCGAAGAGCTGTGCCCGCGGGCCCGCGATCGGCTCTGCGCCCGCGGCCCGAGCCTCGTTCGCGACTCCGTCCGTCCCCTTCAGGCCGACCCGGCCGCCCATCCCCGCGATCGGGTTCACGACGAAACCGACGCGACGCACCGGGTCTAGACCGGACCGGACGTATTTCCGTCTTCCGCGGGGACGTCAGGGGCGCCGCGATCCCGAAGCGGCGGTGCGAACCTTTCGCCATGCTCGGGCCAGCTCCGCAGGAGGCGCGGCGATGGCGAGGTGCGCCAGGTAGCCCAGTGCCGCGACCGGGAGGAGAGGCCACAACGGCGGCGCAAGACCGACCGCGGTCGAAAGACCCGCCGCGACCCCGAGCTGGATGACCCGGAGTTCGCCCCGCGTGACCGAATGCAGGTCCGTCGGCTCGATGCGGAAGTGGATCAATACCGCAGGAACGGTGAACGCGGCCCCGAGGAAGAACGCCGGGTACACCGTGACGCCAAGGACGGCGTAAAGCACCGCCGCGATCGCGGCCATGATGCCGGCGTATCGCCTCGCGTTCGTGAAGCCGAGGGAGACAACCGTCGTCCGCTTCTGCGGCTTCGCGCTCGCATCCATCGGCTCATCGAGATAGTGATGCACCACGAGCATCGACATGCACACGAGCGCGTGGGCGACGAGGGCCGTCGTCACCACGAGCGTAATCGAGAGAGTTTGGATCGCATAGGCTCCGAGTCCGGATAGGACGACACCAGGAAACCCGCCCACCCACTCGCCGGCGAACGGACGGTACGACGTCGACACCGGTGGCGCCGTGTAGGCCAACCCGAGGACGTACCCCGCGACGACGAGGACGGCGAGCCAGGCCGCCCGCTCAAGGACCACCCACGCGGTGAGCGCGGCGACCGCGACGCTCGACAGGGCGAAGATCCACCAGAGGTCGCGCTCTCCGAGGAGGCCCAGATTCCGGACGTGGCTGCCACCCGACAAGGCGCGTCCGCCGATCTGATCGGTCCCGCTCCTCCAATCGTAGATTTCGTTGATCGCATGGGTTTCCCATCCCTGGATCAGGGCGCCCAGGGCCAGGGCGACGGCAAACCACAGGAGGTTCAGCGAGCCCGAGGCGAAGAACGCGACCGCGGTCCCGAGGACCACGGCGGTGTACGACCACAAGAGGACCGGGATGAGACGGAACTCGAGGAACCATCCCTTCGCCTTGCCCGCCCAGCCGCGTCGCGGAGGGATGGCCTCCAAGAGTTTGACTATTGGGATAGTAATATTAGAACGTTCGCGGATGGGGTTTTCGATGGACGTCCCGCAACCTAGATACCCGCAGGACGGTTGGGGACGCCGCTTCATGGACAAGCGGTTGTGGTACCTCATCGCGGGGACCCGCGGCGGCATCAACCGCGCGCGGATACTGTGGACGCTCCACGACCGTCCGTACAACGCGAACGACCTGGCTACCCGACTCGCGCTGGACTACAAGACGATTCGCCATCACCTTGACGTCTTGCGCGAGAACGACTGCGTGATGACCCTGGGGAACGAGAGCTACGGGACGCTCTATTCACTGTCGCCGCGGCTTCAGGTCCACTTCGAGGACTTCCTCGAAATCTGGCGACGCATCGAGCCGCGGTTGGGGGAAAAGTAGATATGGACTGGACCCGCGTCTTACGGTGATACTTTGGCCCTCGGTACATTTTGGATGATCGACTTGGCCCTGGCCGCGGGCAGCATCGCGTTGCTCCTTGGTCTCCTCTACATCTACGTCGGGAACTTTCGCGGGCTCCGTTCTCCGCTCTCCGCCGGCCTCATCGTCTTCGCCAGCCTGTTCCTGGTCGAGAACCTGGCGGCGATCTACTTCTACCTGGCCATGAGCACTTGGACGGGCTCCGGCAGCTACGCGATCCCGATGCTCGTGCTCAACGGCGCGGAGCTGGTCGGGTTCGCGACCCTCCTCTACGTTTCCTGGCGCTAGCGACCCGGGCGTTGCGGTCAAATATCCCCGCCTCCTTTGCGGACGCGGAGGAACGGCGTGGTCAACTATCGGCCCATGGGGAAGTCCGAACTCGAGGTATCGGAGGTCGGCTTCGGCGTCTGGACCCTCGCGTCGGGCCGCTGGGGTTCGTTCACCGACGATCAAGCGGTCGACTTGCTCCACAAGGCGTACGAGGCCGGGATCAATTACTACGATGTCTCCCCCACCGACGGGGCCGGCCGCGGGGAGCAGCTCCTCGGTCAAGCGTTCCGCGACAAGCGGGAGCTCGTGATCATCTCAAGCAAAGCCGGACGCTCTGAGGCCGGAGCGGACTTCTCGCCCGCGTCGATTCGGAAGTCGCTCGAGGGGACCCTGGGTCGCCTCGGGTCCTCGTACGTCGACGTGCTCCAGTTGCACTATCCCGATGCGGCGACGGTCGGGAATGCCGCGATCTGGCAGACCCTCGAGGCCCTGAAGACGGAAGGCAAGATCCGGTATTACGGCATCGCCCTCGGCCCGGGCCCCGGCGGTCTCGAAGAGGGACGCACTGCGATGCGGAAGCACGATCTCGGCTCCATCCAAGCATACTACAACATCCTCGAGGAGGAGCCGGGCCGCAAGTTCTTCCCGGTGGCGCTCGAGATCAACCAAGGCATGGTCATCCGCGCGCCCCACGCCGGCGGGGTCCTCGAGTCGGACGCGAGCGCGGTTTCGTTCCCGGCGGACGGGGACCTCCAGACGAAAGACGCGGCATGGATCGACCGGGCCCGCAAACAGGCGACGAACCTTCGCTGGATCTACGAAGGCAAGGGGATGACGCTCTCGCAGGCGGCACTGAAATTCATTCTGTCGGAGGAGACCGTCGCATCCGCGATCCCGAACATTTATCGGGAAGAGCAACTCGCCGAATACTCGGCCGTGTCGGACTTCGAGACGTTCTCGCAGGTCGAGCTGGGGGAGATCGCGGAGCAATTCCGGAAGGGCTTCGGGGTCTGAGGCGGCCGATGATCCTCGGATACGTCGACGTAGAGGATCGCATCTACGATCTGAACTTCGCGACGTTACGGCTGCGGGTACGGGTCGAGGCGTCAGGGCCGAAGGAGGGTTCGCGGGTCACCTTCTCCCAGGTCGCGGGCGCCGGATCTGCGTCGTACCGGATCCTTGAGGAGGCCGACGCGAGCGCGGAGGTGTCGATGGATCACGATGGCAAGCGGGTTCCGCTCCTTCGGCCGGTCGAGGGCCACTTGATTCGTCACGAGGCCGGGTTGCTCTTCTTCGCGACCCCCGCCAAGCGCGACCCGGACGATCCGGGCTTCTTTCTCGTGAAGCTTCGGGCGATGCCGAGCGCGGTGCAATACTTCTTCGAAGACCAAGAAGGGCGGGAGATGATTTCGATCCCGCGGGACGAGATTCTCCGGACCGAGGCGGAGGGCGACGGCATCACGGTGTACGTGAGTGCCGCCAACGTCGCGCTTCCGAAGGAAAAGATCGCGTATGCGGTCCAGCTGCGGCCTGCGTCGCGATTAGGGCAACTGCTATCCGGTGTGGGCGCGTCGTCGTAGGGATGACGAAATCCTTATTACGAGTCCACAGCTTGGGCGGTCGAGGTCCGACATGTCCTATGATGTCGCGGGTCTGGGTCTCGGCGGCGAGAAGAAAGGCAAGAGGAAAATGTACCTCTACGCCGGAGTCGCCGTCGTGGTCGTCGTGATCGTCATCGTCGCGGTCTGGTGGACCTACTACCGGATGTGAACGAGCCCGTTCCATCCGATCCGCGCCGATCCTTCGGTCGCGTCGCGCGAGAATGCGACCGCCCGCGCCACCGCGAGTTTCGTTTTATCTCGATTTCGAGATAGAACCAGAAATTCTTAAATAGTGCCGGCCGTATGCTTCGGCTGTCGTTTTTGACACCCTTTTGAACGGGAGTGTACGAATGGCAACGGTTTCCAGAGAAGTCGAGACCGGCACCACCACGCTGGGTCTCGTCTGCAAGGATGGCGTGGTCCTCGCCGCGGACCGCCGCGCGACGGCCGGCACGCTGATCGCCCACAAGCGAACGAAAAAGGTCTATCGGCTCGATGACAACATCGGCCTGACGACCGCGGGTCTCGTGGGAGACTTGCAGGTCCTCGCGCGGTACATCACCGCCGAGGTCGAACTGTACAAGCTGAAGCGAGGAATCTCGATGCCGGTCGAGGCCTGCGCGACCCTGACGGCGAACATCCTGAGCGGAAGCCGCTTCTATCCGTACTGGGTCCAGCTCGTGATCGGCGGCTGGGACCGCTCCGGCGGACACGTCTTCTCCCTCGATGCGGCCGGCGGATCCCTGCCGGACAAGTTCGTGTCGAGTGGCTCCGGGAGCCCGTACGTGTACGGTGTGCTCGAAGACCATTTCAAGGACGACATGACGCTCGACGAGGGCGCGAACCTCGCGATCCGCGCCGTGACGGCTGCCATGAAACGCGACGCCGTCTCCGGCGAAGGAATCGACGTGGCCCTCATCTCGAAAGACGGATTCAAAATGTTCGACGACAAGGAAGTCGAGAAGCGCAAGGCAAGTATGAAACTGGCCTGAGTCCCGCAAGCGGCTCCGGCCAAAGTGATGTCCGATGACCATCGAGGACATTCTGAACGACGCGCGAAGCGTCGTGAAGAAAGTGGTCCCTGACCACGTGGAAATCACGCAGGTCGACTTCGAAGGCCCCACGATCGTGATCTACACGAAGAACATGGAGGTCTTCGCAGAGTCGAACGACCTCGTGCGACAGATCGCGCAGCAGCTGCGGCGCCGGATCGTCGTCCGGCCGGATCCGTCCCTGCTCGCGACTCCCGAGGAAGCGGAGAAGGTCATCCGCGAGGTGATCCCCCCGGAAGCGCAGATCACCGGGATCTACTTCGAGACGGAGACGGGCGAGGTGACGATCGAGGCCCTCTCCCCCGGAATGGTCATTGGCCGTCACGGCTCGATCCTCAATGAGGTCAAGAAGAAGATCGGGTGGGCCCCGAAGGTCGTCCGGACGCCGCCGATTCCCTCGAAGACCGTCGAGGAGATTCG
>VBMA01000150.1 GCA_005878985.1 Methanobacteriota archaeon | reverse complement strand
TACAATTTCGCAAGTTTGAAATATAGCTAGGCGCTATCGCCAAAATCGCCAGCAGTTCACGTGAACTCTGGAGGGGGGCTGTCTAAAGTGCAACTTCGGTCGTCGAGTGTTCTCGGCGTTCACAGCTCCTCGCTTCCGTTCCGGGGAATCGACTCGTCCGAAACCAACGGCACTTCTGTGAGCGACTTGGAGTCGGACACGAGCCGTCTTGCGTCTAGATTGTTCCAGCGTAACTATGAGTGTACCAAAAAGGCTTTCATATCGTCAGAAAATGGTCGTTCGGTCTAAGGTCGGAGCCACGGCATCAGGTTTGGGGGGGTCGAATCGCGTCAGAACGGAGCGTTGCCGTAGTCCCGGTCCTCAACGAGGCCCAGGACATCCGGTCTGTGATTGAATCCATCTTCGCTACGGGTCGTGTCGGACGCGTGCTCGTCGTGGACGATGGATCGACGGACGGGACCCTCGAAATCCTCGAAGTTGTTGCCTCGGAGTACCCGGGTCTCGATGTGGAGGTGCGCCGAACCGAGCGCGGCTTTGGCACAGCGGTCCTGTTTGGGTTTCGGGAGTGCCTTCGTCGGTATGAGTTTGACCGTCTCGTTCAGATGGACGGGGACCTAAGCCACGACCCTTCGGCAATCCCCGGAATGCTCGACATGCCCGCAGATCTGGTGATTGGCTCGCGGTACGTGCGAGGGGGTCGGATCGTGAACTGGCCTTTGCCTCGGCGTGTAATCAGTATGATGGCGAACGGCCTTGCTCGGCGGTTTCTCGGGCTCCCGGTCCGGGACGTGACGTCGGGGTACCGCGTATACAGCCGCCGCCTCGTGCAGACGATTGTCGACCAGGCGAATTGCGGGGGATACGAAATGCTGGTTGAGGCGGTCTGGCTGGCAAATCAACACGGGCTCACGCTTCAAGAGACACCAATCCGCTTCCTAGAGCGGAGGAACGGTCGCAGCAAGCTGGCGACGCACGAAGAGGCGGCCAAGTTCGTCCGGTTCGTACTTCGCAAGTCCATCGAGTCGCTCACATAATCCCGGCTCCCTCCGTCGGTACAGGCGACCGGAGAGCGCCGCTCTTCGCAAGGACAACTATTTGGCGCCGTGCTCCTTGGGCTTTTGAGGGACCCGGATGCTTGAGATTGTGCGTTTTCTCCAATCTTGCCGATCGGGCGCCGCTCCTCTCCGTTGCCGAACCTCGGGCGCTGTAGTATGAGGGTCGGTCTGTTTCATTTTTACAGCCTGACCTATGGGGGCGGAGGGGAACGTTTCATCACCGAACTCGCAACGTACCTCTCCTCCAGAGGATACGCGGTTGAGGTTCACACGCTTCCCTGGGGCCGCGGGGAGGCTCCCATCGAACTCCCCTCGGACGTCCTGTACTGCGAGAAGCCCGTTCACCGTGTTCGAGTAGATGTCGCCTATTACATGTACACCCCGCTGACGCCGCATCTGTTCTTCTGCTCAGCCCCGAAGGTCGCAGGATTGCACGCGCCCGTCGTCGCAGAGGAACACCCGAGTGCCATTGACTCCTTCCGGCAGGGCCCGCACGTGTTCGCCGCCTTTCTTGCCCGCCGGTTCGCCGTCCCCGGACACCTGCGGATGTTCGATGCCGTTCACATCGTGATGCAAGCCCGGGTGGCGCATCCCCGTGTCTTTTTCTTGCCGAACTGGGTCGACTGCAGCCACCGGGATCAGGCCCTCCAAGCGAGGGAACGCAAGCCATCGAAGTTTTACGTGCTGTACGTCGGGAAGCCGAGCTACATCAAAGGCTTCAGTCGTTTCGTCGAGCTCCGCCGCCTGATCGATGGCGAAGACATCGAATTCGTCGCCACAGTGCCCCCGGACAGCCTCGCTCCCGGGGACGGAAATATCAAGTGCCTCGGCATGGTGCCGCACCAGCAGATTTGGGATCTCTACGCCAAAGCCGCGGTCCTAGTTCATCCGACGCGTCGTGAAACGTTTGGCCGCGTAATCATCGAGGCGCTCGCCTCGGGCGCCCCTGTCGTGACGACGAACCTTCCCGCACACACTATGCTTGGACTGCCGCTCGAGTACGCTTCCACGGTCCAAGAGATGGCGACCCGAATTCACGAGCTGTATACCGAATGGACAGGCGACTACAGTGCTTACCTCGCCCGTTCCCGTCGGTTGGCCGATGAGGTCTCGAAGTATGACGCTGCGACGCTTCTGCCTCAGTATGAGGCGATGCTGACGACCGTCGCGAACGAGCCGTCCACGTAGCATGGCACGGGGCGGCGAAACGCTGGTGCCGCGGTGCCCACACCATCCGAAAGGTTTTATTTTGGCCAAACCTGCTGTTCACGGAGCCATCGGTCCGTGCCTTCTTCCCTGTCCGAGGAGAACGTCCCGGCCTCGCCCCGTAGTCACCGAGGCCCATTGTTGCTTGCTCTCCTGCGCCGTGTCGATCTTCGTATGGCCTGGTCAGGTGTACGGGAGCGTTTCCAGATCGACCGGTACGTTGGGCTTCTCCTCGCGTCCATGAGCGCATACGCGGTCGTGCTGTCTCTCGTTGCCGTGATGCGTTTCAACACGTTTCGAACCCACGCTTTCGATCTAGGGATTTTCAATCAGGCGTTCAGCACCGCTCTCCAGGGGCGCCTCTTCCGTGAGACCCCTGACATCGCATTGATCCCGTCCGGGAGCTTCCTTGGGGTCCACTTCAATTTCCTCATGTGGCTCCTGCTGCCCATTTACGCCCTTGCCCCCCGGCCGGAGACCCTCCTCGTCCTTCAATCGGTCTTCGTAGCCCTCGGCGCCGTGCCGGTATTCCTCGTTTCACGGCACCTCCGAGGGGACGGCCGGGCGGCGAGCCTGTGGTCCGTCGTCTACCTTGTGAACCCGGCGATTCTGAGCCTTAACTTCTACGACTTCCACCTGGAGGCTTTCTTACCCCTGTTCCTCGGCATGTTCTACTATTCGTACCTGACACGCCGGTGGAGGTGGTACGCCGTTTTCTTCCTCCTCTCGATCTTCACGATTGACTTCGCGTCGGTCTTAGTCGGTTCGATCGCGCTAGCCCACCTCGTTCGCCAATTGTCCGTCCGCAGAACGGCCAACGGCAGTCGTCTATCGTTGCGGATTCGCTTGGACCTTGATCGGCCGCGGGCACTGCTCCTCTTCGCGACGCTCGTTTTGTCGGTGGCCTCCCTTTTCTCAATCCTCTCCCTCTCTGCGTACTTTGGCGGCTCAGGCCGGTCCGTCGGTTCAACGCTGTCGAGCTTCCTCCAGTCCGGAAGCCCCCCGGACAGCTGGGCGTTCCGAGCGGCTTTTTGGTTCCTGTCGTTCGGGAGTCTGCTCTTCGTACCATTCCTGGCCCTTCGAGAATGCGTGGTCTCCTTGCCGTGGTTTGTGTTCACCCTTCTGCCAGTCCCCGTGACTTGGTACCTATTCGGGTACCAGTACGCGGGCGGGTTCGTAGCGGTCTTCCTCATCTTCGCGGCGATCCATGGATTCGGCCGAATCCGGAGTCGGGGGAACGCGCGTGCGGTCCTGGCGGGCGCAATCGTGGTGTCCGCATTCCTGACGCCCCTGAACCCGCTCATGCAAGGGGCGCTCCCCGGAATCGCATACGAACAGGGGCTCCCGATACCGAACGCCCACGACGCGATTCTGCACGAGGTGATCGCCCTCATACCGCCCCATGCTTCGGTCCTGACGCAAAACAACCTATTTCCGCAAGTTAGCGGGCGTTCTGACGTTTACCTCTACCGACCGAGCGGAAACGAAACCATCGATTACGTCTTGGCGGACACAAGGACAACCGACTACTTCCTCCGTGTGTGGAGCCAGACACCTCTGAGTACGGAGCTGCCGCAGCTGATGTCAACGGGCGAATACGGCATCCTTGCGTCGAGCGACGGCGTCATCCTGCTGGGCCGCGGGTACAGTGGACCCGTGATGGTCGAAGGGCCGACTCAATACCGGTATGACTATCGCGATCTGATCCACACGTCAGGGATCGTGATCCCGGATTCCACGTCCCAGAGCGGGACCGTATTCTTCTACAACGAGTTGAATGCAAGTCCCAACGGCTTTTGGGTCGGGCCGTATGCCCATCTTGCGCCGGGTCGGTACGACGCCTCCTTCTACCTGAAGACGGGCCGGACCTCGACAGGGAACATCACACTCGAGATTGCCCAGTCCCTCAATACCACCGCGAGCCGGGACATCGTTTCCCGGACGGTGGATCCCTCGTTCTTCTCCGCGCCAGACCTGTGGCAACCGCTGGCGTTGCCCTTTGTTCTTTCGTACTCCGACGCCGGAACCGGTTCCATGGAATTCCGAAGCAGCGGTGTGCGAGGTGGACCTTTCTACTTCGATTACGTTCTCGTAACGTACCTTGGGCCGATCTGACGGTGGTGCCCCCTGAAGATCTTAGCCATTGCGTCGACACGGAGGCGGGCGGGGGGAACGTACACCGCCCGACGGATTTTCGAGCGGCTGGGGTGCAAGATCGTCGCCGCCGATCAGCCGCTTGCGCGACTACTCTGGCGGCTCGCCAGGGAGGACACGGATATCTACCACATCCAATTCGAGTACCGGACGTTCGGGAGCATCGCGCGCTCGCTCCTCCTCCTACCGCTCCTCGCTGCCGTCCTGCGTCCTCGAGGGACGGTCGTTGTGACCCTCCACGGACTCGTGACGGAAGAGAGTCTTCAAGGTCGGAGGATGAAAGGACTCCTCCATCTCGCGTTTCGGTCGTCGATGAAGGCGACGGCCAGTTTCGCCTCAGCCTTCGTCGTCCACAGTGAGGGAATGCGGAAGACCGCCGAGGGTGAGTACGGACTTCACGATGTCTTCGTGATTCCTCTGGGGAGCGTACAGGTCTCGGCCGTTGCGGGTGGTCGCGCGGCGTCCCATCACGTCGTCTTCTTCGGCTTCATTCGGCCCGAGAAAGGCCTTCAGTCCCTGATCGGCGCCATCGGGACCCTCAGGGGGCAGGTCCCGGACATTCGGCTTACGATCGCCGGATCCGTGGTCCACGAGAGGGAACGCGGATACCTCCTGGGGCTCCATGAACGGGTCCAAGCCGAGGCCCTCACGGACCACGTCCGATTTCTGACGAAGTTCCTCAGCGACGAAGAGATCTCCGAGCTGATGCGGGAGGCCGCAGCACTCGCCCTTCCCTACACGGACCAGTTCGTCGAGGTCAGCGCTATCGTTCATGATGTCGCAGGCTACGGCGTTCCGCTCGTGTGCAGCAAGACTCCGCGGTTCAGCGAACTCGTCGATGGGGTCGATTGCTTGAAGGTCGCCCCCGTCTCGGGCGAGATCGCGCGGGCGATCCTACGGATCCTGAGCGAGCCCGATCTCGCAACGAAACTCGGCGAAGGCCTTTTGCGGCGTTCGCAAACGTCAACGTGGGACGTCGTGGCGGCGGAGCACCTCAAGTTGTATCGACAGGTTCTGAGGTCGTCTTCCCCTGGCAAACTCCCGCCGGATTGATCCGGTTTTGTCGGTGGAACGGGGCGGTCGACTTACCCGACACTTGGCCTCGCCCAGGTCCGACCGGAATTTGCGGGAGCGACCAACGCAGGCAGTTTCCTTGTGCCGTGTCCTCGACTCATGTGATGCGGTTGCGAGATGGGCGACAAGGTTCGCATCGCGAACCAGAAGCCTTTAGCTCGGCTCGAGGTTGATTGGACCGTGCACCCACGACTCGCGCGGACGATGCATCGCCCAGCGGCCGTGATCCATGCGATTTGGGCGGCATGGTTGCGCACATCCGTTTGGACCCGCTCAATCCTGGTCGCGACGACAGTCTATGGCGTTGTGTTTTCCATTCTCACCGCCCTACGCGTTTACGCTCTCGACGCTCAAGCCTACGACCTCGGCATCTATCACCAATCGATGTACACCACCGTATTCAACCAACGATTCTTCTTCAATACAATCGACCTGCCCTCCAATCCGTCCGGAAGCGTCTTTGGTGTGCACTTCAGCCCGATCTTGCTCCTATTGCTCATCCCGTATGCGCTCGTTCCCTCGCCATTGACCTTGACCGTGCTTCAGACCTGGGCCATTGCACTTGCCGCCCTACCCCTCTACGCCCTGGGTCGGCGGGTGCTCCATTCAGAACGAATCGCGTTTGTTCTGGGCGTTGTGTATCTCTTGCATCCGGCCACGCAGGGCGTCAACTGGTACGACTTTCACCCAGAAGCGTTTCTTCCGCTCGCCGTCTTGACCGGACTGTACTTCTTCGAGCGGAGGGAGTGGACTGTTTTCCTGGTGAGCATGGCGCTCGCCCTGTCGACGATCGAGGCGGCATCGTTCCTCGTCGCCGCACTCGCTTTGGGCTTTCTATTGTCCTCTGTCTGGTCACTCAAGAAGCTGCACAACTCGGTCGACAGCAAGGAGACGCGCGCGCTCCTCTTTCTCTTGGGACTCGCGAGCGTGTGGCTGGTGCTCGGGAGGGCCGTGGAGTTGGCGTTGAATCCCCGAAATCCGTACGAAATCCGTACTTCTCTGGAGTCTCCGGGGGTTCCGGGTACTGGAGTGTGCTTGGTGCCTCGGGATTGCTCGATGTCCCGGTTCGGATCATTACGAATCCGGTCCACGCGTTCGCAGCGTTGAGCTACGACGCGCCGTTGAAGATTTGGTACATCCTCGCGCTGTTTGGCCCTGTCCTATTCATGCCCGCTCGGTCCCTCCACGCTCTATTCTTCTGTGTCCCTTGGATGGTGGTGGCGCTTCTAAGTAACAATCCGCCATTCTACAGTCTCGGAGACCAATATCCCGCGTTTGTGCTCCCGTTCATCTTTTACGGCACGGTGATCGGCATTGCGAGGCCTTCGCGAACCTTTGATTGGTTTCGTTCGCACACCCGACCGATCTTTGCGAGAGCGCGGTCGATTTCGATTCGGACAGCCCTTCCCCCCGCCTCCCTGACGACGACGATTGTACTACTCGTCGTTGCCAGTCCGCTGGGGCCTGTCGGTTTCGCGACATACCCCGTTGGCGGATTCCCGTGGATTGGCTATCACGAACGGGCGGTCGATTCCCTGTACTCCCTCATTCCCGCGTCCGCTTCGGTCCTGACACAGAACAACCTCTTTCCTCTCGTTTCCAACCGGCCGAACGCTTTCTTCATCCCGATCGGTACGTTGCATCCTCCGGGCACTTCGTTCAATTCGACGATGGGCGCCCTGATGGCTTCCGTCGATTACGTTCTCGCGGACTACGCGACGCGTCCGAACGAGGCTGCGGTGATTTACGATTGGGCAAACCGCACCGATGGGTTCGGCGTTGTCGGCTCGGGCGATGGCGCCGTCCTCCTCCAGCGTGGGTCGCCTGCCTTGGCATTGTTCACTCCCTTCACCCGGACGTACGAGGATTCATCGGTCATCGTCACGAGCGGCTCTCGGGTCGCCGACCCGTTGGCCGAAGATGACAGCGCGCTTCGCCATTTCCAGAACGAGACCTCCAACTTCTGGTTCGGTCCCTACGCGCAGCTGAGTCCGGGTGTCTACGAGGTCTCATACCGCATTCGCGTCGACAATCCGAGTGCTGGGACGATCCTCGATTTGCCGGTCATCTTGTGGCCGTTCGGTCTTGTCGGGACCGTACTGGAATCGGCCACGGCAGGGAGCCGAACCGGGTTTGATCTCAAGCTCGTCCCCGGGAGGCTTGTCATTGCTGACCTGAACGTGGACTCGGCCACCGTGCCGGCCAAGGGCCAGTACTTTTGGCTAACGCAGTCGTTTTCCGTGACCGCGTTGGGCCTTTACGAGTTTCCAGGCCTGACCGGCGCGGGCAGTATGGGTTTGTGGTTCGATGGGCTTCGGGTCGAGCAGCGAGTCGCGTATGGATCTGTCCGCGTCCCCACCACTTGGGTCATCA
>VBMA01000149.1 GCA_005878985.1 Methanobacteriota archaeon | reverse complement strand
GGGGCCTTCTTCTTGCTCGCGAGCATCTCAATGAGGCTGCCCATCAAATTCCTCGAAGGATTCGAGCCGTATTTCTAACTGTCGTTACGCGAGTTGCTTCTTGACGCGCTCCTCGAACGGGGCGCGAGGCATCGCTCCGACGACTTGGTCGACGAGCTTCCCGCCCTTGAAGAAGAGCAGGGTCGGGATGCCCATGACCATGTACCGCTGGGGGACCTCCGGATTCTCGTCGGTGTTCAGCTTCGCGAACGTCACCTGGCCGGCATACTTCTTCGCGAGGTCCTCGACGATCGGGGCGATCGCGCGACACGGCGCGCACCACTCCGCCCAGAAATCCACGATGACGAGCGGTTTCTCCTTGATGACCTTGTCGAAGTCCGCATCGGTTACCTTGATCGGCTTGTCTTCCATGAGAGTCACCGGACGTTTCGCCATACGGGGCGGTGGAATTTAAAGTTCCGCGCACAACCGTTTGAGCGAGACCAACGAAGGCTGCCGATGGAGCGCCCCCCGTGATACCGACGGTCGGGTCCGGTCACCATCGCAACGCATAAGCCGGTGAGCACGATTTCGAGGAAGGGGCGAACGGCCGCAAAAGTCTGAGCGACGAAACGGGTGTGAGGAGGTGACCGGACGAGGCTTGCCAAGAAACTGAATCTGAAAGACGGAATGATGGTCCGGGTCGTCGGCAAGCCGGCCGGCGTCGATCTCGACGATGTCGTCGTCACGTCATCCGCCAAGGCCGATGCAATCCTCGTCTTCGTCAAAACGCTCGCCGAGGTCGACAAGATGTGCGGTCCGGTCGTGAAGGCCGCGAAGGCGGACCGTCTCGCCTGGATCGCATATCCGAAAGCGAGGCAACTCGGCACGGACCTGAATCGGGACATCCTCTGGCAACATCTGCTCAAGCGCCACATCCGAGGCGTGCGCCAGGTCCCCATAGACGGGGTCTGGAGCGCGATGCGCTTCCGACCGGAGAAATGAGCGAGAACCGCTAGGCAAAGAATCTGACTGACGGAATCCAACCATCGATCCCGAAGGGTCGTTATGCACCGGCGAACAGCCCTGGATGTACCCTGGGATCGACGATTCCATATGTCGGGACGAGGACAACACTCATATAGAAGTCCTATCATAGGACGGACGGGAAATCTCATGATGGGCGGTCAGCAGATCATCATCTTGAAGGAAGGGACGGAGCGCGAGAAGGGCAAAGGCGCGGTGTTCAACAACATCGCCGCGGCTCGCGCGGTGGCCGACGCGGTCAAGTCGACGCTCGGCCCGAAAGGGATGGACAAAATGCTCGTGGACTCCCTCGGCGACGTGACGATCACGAATGATGGCGTCACGATCTTGAAGGAAATCGAGATCGAACATCCGACGGCCAAGATGCTCGTCGAGGTCGCGAAGACCCAGGACGACGAGGTCGGCGATGGAACGACGAGCGCCGTGATCCTGGCCGGGGAACTCCTCAAGGAAGCGGAGAGTCTGATCGAGCAGCAGGTCCACCCGACGCTCATTGTGAATGGCTATCGGATGGCCGCCGCGGAGGCGGTCAAACTCCTGCGAGAGCTCGCCTTTGATGTCAAGCGGAACGACAAGGACACGCTTCGGTCGATCGCGCGAACCGCGATGTCCGGTCGGAGCGTCGGGGCGAACGCGGACTTCTTGGCCGACATCGCCGTCGACGCGGTCCAGGCCATCGTCGAGGAAGTCGCCAGCGAGGTCCGCGCGGACGTCGACAACATCCTGGTCCAGAAGAAACACGGAGGCAACCTCACGGACACGACGCTCATCGATGGAATCGTCCTGGACAAGGAGCGCGTCCACCCGCGCATGGCGAAGTTCGTCCGCGACGCGAAGATCGCGCTCATCAACCGCGCCCTCGAGGTCAAGAAGACCGAGGTGAACGAGGAGATCCGCATCCGCGATCCGGCGAAGCTTCAGATGTTCCTCGACGAAGAGGAGAAGACGCTGCGGACCATGGTCGAGAAGATCAAGGCGTCCGGCGCGACCGTCGTTCTGTGCCAGAAAGGAATCGACGACGTCGCCCAGCATTTCCTGGCGAAGGAAGGCATCTACGCGGTCCGCCGCGTGAAGGAGAGCGACATGAAGAAGCTCGCGAAGGCGACCGGCGCCCGGATCGTGACGAACCTCGACGACCTCACGGCCAAGGAACTGGGCCGCGCGGACCTCGTCGAAGAGCGAAAGGTCGGGACGGATGACATGACGTTTGTCACCGGCTGCAAGAAGGCACGCGCGGTGTCGATCCTGATCCGAGGCGGCACCGAGCACGTGGTCGACGAGGTCGAGCGAATCCTTCACGACGCCCTGCGCGTTGTTTCCGCCGCGATCGAGGATGGCAAGGCGATCCCCGGCGGCGGATCCGCGGAGATCGAGCTGTCCCTCGCCCTCAAGAGCTACGCCGCCTCGGTCGGCGGGAGAGAGCAGCTCGCGATCGAAGCA
Organism: Methanobacteriota archaeon; assembly: GCA_005878985.1. GTDB lineage: Archaea > Thermoplasmatota > Thermoplasmata > RBG-16-68-12 > RBG-16-68-12 > RBG-16-68-12. The sequence goes on along the minus strand of VBMA01000149.1, from coordinate 3,495 downwards.
TTCGCGGGCGCACTGGAAGTCATCCCACGGGCCCTCGGCGAGAATGCGGGTCTTGACCCGATCGATGTCCTGATCAAGCTCCGGGCCGCCCACGGGAAGAGAGGCGGAAAGGCGATGGGTGTCGACGTCATGAGCGGTGAGCCGCTCGACATGCTGAAGGCCAACGTCGTGGAGCCCCTGCGCGTGAAGGTCCAGGAGATCGACTCGGCCGCGGAGGTCGCGAGCATGATCCTCCGAATCGACGACGTGATCGCGTCGAAGAAGTCGCCTCCCCCGCCGCCGGGAGCCGGTGAACACGGCCACGGCGGGATGGGCGGAATGGGCGGCATGGGCGGGATGCCCGGCATGGGGATGTAGGATCCTCATCCGTCGGGTGGCGACCCGCCCGCGAGCCGCTCCGTGACCCTCTTTCGAAGGGCCTGAGCCTCCTCGCCGTCCCGGGACGCCGACGACTCGACGATCTCGGTCCATTCGAGACCACCTTCTGCGCCCGCCGGGTGTCGGGTGACCTCGATCCGGAAGCGGCTCGGGACTCCCTCCGCGGTGACGATTCGGGGCGGGTGGCCGGACCGAGACTTGACGACGTCCACCCGGGCCTTCTTGCCGGACACCTCAATCGCCTCTCGCACCGCCTTCACGGCCTCGTCGACCGATCGGCGGGAGTAGACGCTGAAGCTCGCGGCTCCGCGGCGCGCGAGGCGCGGGAGGAACACGAGGATGGCGAAGACGAGGAGGAACATCGCGGTCGCGAGCAATGCCACGCCTCCGTTCGCGGCGTCGCTCCCGAAGGCAGTCACCGCGAGGAGACCCAATGCCAACAAGACAATCGCGAAGGCCAGGAAGACGAACGCGATCCGGCCGTCGTTCGAGTACGTCCAATCCGCCTCGCGAACGGCCATTCAGGGAGCCTCCACAAGGAGCGCGCCGAACTTTCCGCGGGACACGTCGAGTCCGAAGCTCGTCCGCTTCACGTAGCAGTCCAACGCGCGGACGGTGGTCCCGACCGCGAGCTTCCCTCGCTCGACGAGCCCGACGTCGTCGTCCCAGAGCGCGAATCGGCACGATCCGGTCTCGTCCCGGAGCTCCAGGTTCGTAACGCGCCCCTCGGTGCCGTCCTGGCGGGTGAAGGTGCGAATAGGCGAGATCGACACGACCGTGGCGCGGAGGTTCGCCTCCATCCCTTCCTCGATGTCCGCGACTCTCGTGAAGGCGGCGACGCTTCGTCCGAGCCGCTCGACGACGACCATCGCGGCGGTCTCCCGGTCCAGCAGGCCGCCCCACTCCTCGATGACGGAATCGAGCTTCGCTTCGAACGCTTCGGGGCTCAGGAGGTCCTGCACTTTTTCGTAGTGCGACCGGCGCACGCCCGTTCAATGCGGGTGCACACAAAAGGTTTGCTCCGCATACACTGTCTGGAGGACGTATGCGTAGGACTTCTGACCCCCGGAAGGCATGTCGACCGCATGTCGGCGACGGAAATCTCAGCGCCGCGGTCCCGGTTCTTGGACGGCTTGTGCAAGACCCAAGGCTACAATGTCGTGAGCGAGGGAGAACGAATCACGGTCGCGTTTGAGCCGTGGGCCGTGGAGCAGGTGGACGCGTTCGAGATGCCGTGCTTGCGGCTCGACTTCCGTCAAGTCGACGGACGCATCGTCCTGCAGCGGTTCATGGTGGAAAGCGGTGGCGAGGACCAGGTCGTGAACCTCGAGGCCGCTCGGGACGCGCTCCAAGCGTGGATGGACTCGATGGCGGACTAGCAGTTCGCCCCCGCACTCCTCCCACGGGTCCGTCGCAGCGTCAACGGAACTCAGCGCGAAGGGACAACGCGGGTCTCGATCGTGGCTCGGAAGCGATCCAACGCGACTCGGTCGCGCGACCGGGGAAGCAAGAGGACGGTCGTCAAGGAATCCAACGGCGACCGATAGATGCCGACGAAGCAGCTTGGTTCCTGGATGCGGAGGATCGGGTCACAGCCGCGGAAGAGCCCGCCACGGCCGACATCGGAACGCGAGGCGAGAGTCGGATGTCCGGCCCGCACGGCCTCAATGACGGCTCCGGCGACGCTCGCTGGCTCCGCCCGAATCTGGAGGGCCCACACCGGGTGCGTCCGTAGTCCGATCCCGAGCCACGCGAGCGGAAAGAACGCGCTTAGCGCGAGAAGCGCCACGACGAATTCCGGCTGGCCGAATTGGTAGGAGAGCACGCAGGCCAACCAGAGCGCCGCCGAGAGGAAGAAGAAGAGGAGCACCGCGGTGCCGGGGACCCGTCGGGTCCACCCCGAGCGGGCGGCGCCGGCCGCCTCAGACATTCCGACGCCTCACTTGAGTCGAATCGTCTCGAGGTTCATCGGCGCCCGCGTCTCGAGGCCGAACTTCTTGTACAGGCCCGAGGCGAGATCGGAACACTTGAACTCCTCGCCATGGTTCACGATGACCCGTTCCGGCCGAGGCTCCATCGTCCCGACGTAGTTCAGGAGTTGCAACCGATCCGAATGACCGGAGAAGCCATCGACCGTCTCGACATCCATCTTGATGGGCAGGGTGAGCGGCTGCCCGCGATCCGTCAAGGTGATCTCGCGCGCCTCCCGCTGGATCCGACGGCCCAACGACCCTTCCGATTGGAACCCGACGAAGACAAGCGCGTGCAACGGGTTGTCGGCCCAGCCTTTGAAGTACTCGAGGATGGGACCGCCGGACATCATGCCGGAGGTCGCCAAGACGATGCACGGCTCGACGTCATCGATGATGTTCGCGCGCATGTCCGCCGTCTCGACTCGCTTGAAGGTCGGAGAGAGGAAAGGATTCTCGCCGGTCTGGAAGATCTGCGTCCGGAGCTGGCTGTTCAGGTACTCCGGATACGCCGTGTGGATCGCGGTCGCTTCCCAGATCATGCCGTCCAAGTAGATCGGCACCTCCGGGATCTGGTGGTTCCGGATCGCGTCCTCGAGGACGAGCATGACCTCCTGGGACCGACCCACTGCGAAGACGGGCACCAGGACCTTCCCGCCGCGGGTCAGGACGCGGCGCAGGACCTCCTTCAATTGCTGGGCGGCTTCATGGCGGGACGGCTGGATGTCGTGGTATCCGCCGTACGTCGACTCGAGGACGAGCGTCTCCAGCCGCGGGAACTTGTTGACGGCCGGGTTGAAGAGCCACGTCTTCTCGAACTTGATGTCTCCCGACATCGCGACGTTGTACAGCCCGTCCCCGATGTGGAAGTGTGCGACGCCGGAGCCGAGGATGTGGCCCGCGTTCTGGAAGGTGAGCCGGACGTCCGGGGCGATGTCCGTGGTCTCGCCGTACTTCAGCGGGATCGTGTTCGCCACCGCCTTTCGGATGTGGCTCGAATCGTACGCCGACTTGCGGGCCTCGCCCATCGCGACCTTGATGAAGTCGAGCTGGAGGAGCGACATCAGATCGCGCGTCGGCGCGGTCGTGTAGATCGGGCCCTCGTAGCCGTACTTGAACAGCGCCGGGACCAGTCCGGAATGGTCGA
>VBMA01000002.1 GCA_005878985.1 Methanobacteriota archaeon | reverse complement strand
TCCACGACCCGGTGACGAGCCACCTCGCAATGCTCGCCGCGTTGATTGGATTGCCGCGCGTCATGGAGGCGTATCGGGAAGCCATTGCGAGCGGATATCGCTGGCACGAGTTTGGTGACAGCCACCTGATCCTGCGGAAGTGACGGCCACCTCGAGGTCCCCCGCGCCGCGATGCGCGAGAAAACCGCGAGGAGATCGTGTCGAGGCGATTCGAAATCGAAGTCGGGCAGGCCCCCGGTGCTTTCTTGGGTTGGGAGGCCTCTTTCATCGCCGTGGACGGATCAGAGGCGGGGTTCACGGGGATTGTTCTCGGCCTGTCTCGGGCCGATGTCGAATGGGTCGTTCAGGCCCGCATGGTTCCCGCCCGCATTGTCGCGTTCTCACCTCTTTCGACGCTAGTCTTGGGCCTCTCACGGGAGAAAACACTCAAGCGATCGGACCTCTCGATTCGTCACGCCTCCCCCTGGACACCGGTTCTGCTCGCTGTCTGGGCCGTCGCGGCCGTCGCATTTTTCGTCGCCATCGCGTCGTTCCTGAGGTCCGGCCTCTCCGAGTATCGCGTCGCGTTCGTGTTGCTGACAATCCTTCTCGGAATCCTCGCGATTATGGTCACCGGGTTGGCGGCCCGCGAGCGGACGAGGGCGGCACCCGGGGCTGGAGACGGGACCTCCCGAGATGATGTACCGTGGCTCCCGGACATCCCGCTCGACCCCGCCATCGCCGCTCCCGAAATCGCGTTAGTCGTCCTGGCCATTGCCTTCTTTCTTGTCCTCGGCGCGTTCGTCCTCTTTCTCGTCTGGCTCCCGGCCGTGTTCCTGGTCATCAGCCTCCTGACGTTCGGCGCGTGGTGGCGGCTCCACCGCGTCGCGTTCGTCATGACGAGTCAACGTCGGCCCGCCGACTTGAAAGCCGTCGGAGAGGACCTCCTCGGACGGGGAGCGATCCTCTCTCGGACTTGGGATGGTTATCTCGAGGTACCATCGATGCGGGTTGCGGCGGACCGCAGGCGGTCGTACGGCATGAGTTGGCGGTTCTTCGTCCTCTTCGGGATTGCGAGCCTTGGCCTGGCCAGTGTCCTCGTCGCCGAGCGGTTCTTCCCATCTCCAGATTGGACGTATGCGATCGTGCCCCTGGCGGGCGCAGGGCTGCTGTTCTTCGCCGCGCTACTCGGGTGCGTCTACCGGCTGCGATTCCGGTAGGGCCGACGTCGCAGCAAAGGCTTTAAGGCGCTCCTCGAGTTCGACGCGGCAAGAGCGCTCTCCGAGGAACGAAGATGACCTGGGGGCTTCAGAACCGTCTATCTCGGATCATCCATCCGACCGACGGACACACTGTCATGCTCGCCGCCGACCACGGATACTTCCTCGGACCGACGCACAAGCTCGAGATCCCGCGCAAAACGCTGGAGCCTCTTCTTCCGTACGCCGACGCGGTGATGGTCACCCGCGGCGTCGTCCGCACGTCGATCGATCCCGGTGCGAACGTGCCGATCGTCCTGCGCGTGAGCGGTGGCGCCAGCGTCTTGAACGAAGACCTATCGAACGAGAAGATCACCACGTCAATGAAGGAAGCCGTCCGGTTGAACGCCTCGGCCGTCGCGCTGTCGATCTTCGTCGGCGCTGCCCACGAGCATGATTCCCTGGTGAACCTGGGCAAACTCGTCGACGAAGGCGAGGAGGCGGGCGTCCCGGTGCTCGCGGTGACCGCGGTCGGGAAGGAACTCGAGAAGCGCGACGCGCGGTACCTCGGCCTCGCGTGCCGCATCGCCTCCGAGTTCGGGGCGCATTTCGTCAAGACGTATTACTGTGACGAATTCTCGAAGGTCGTCGAGTCGTGTCCCGTCCCCCTCGTCGTCGCGGGCGGCCCGAAGCTCGAGACCGAACTCGACGCGCTCGAGCTGGCCTACGACGCGATCCGAGATGGTGCGAAAGGCGTGGACATGGGCCGGAACATCTGGCAGTCGACGAATCCCGTCGGCATGATCCGCGGCATCCGCGCCGTCGTCCACGAGCGTGCGACCCCGAAGGAAGCCCTCGAGCTCGTCAAGGGCGCGAGGTCGAAGAAGTAGGCGCAGCACCATGCGCGCCGCGATGTACTACGCCAACGACGACGTGCGAATCGTGGACCTGCCGACGCCACGCATCGGGCCCGGAGAGATCCTCGTCCGCGTCAAGGCATCCGGCATCTGCGGCTCCGATGTGATGGAGTGGTACCGGAAGCCGAAGGCGCCGCTCGTCCTCGGCCATGAGATCGCGGCCGAGGTCGTCCAGGTCGGCGCCAGCGTGGACTCTGTCAAAATCGGCGACCGCGTCTTCGTGTCGCACCATGTGCCGTGTGGTTCGTGTCGGTACTGCCTCGCCGGTCACGAGACCGTCTGCGAGACCTTGCGTACGACGAACTTCGATCCGGGTGGGTTTGCGGAGTTCGTCCGTGTGCCCGCGATCAACGTGAAGCATGGCGTCTTCCCACTCCCGCGGGAAATCTCGGATGACGAGGCCACGTTCGTGGAGCCTCTCGCCTGCGTGATCCGCGGGCAGCGGCTCGCGGGCTTCCGGCCGGGAAGCACGATGCTCGTGCTCGGCAGCGGCGTCGCCGGACTGCTGCACATCAAACTCGCGAAGGCGGCCGGGGCTGCGAGGGTGCTCGCGACCGACGTTGTCGAATTTCGGAAGGCCGCAGCGCTGAAGTCCGGGGCCGACGTCGTCATCGACGGTCGAGAGGACGTTCCCACGCGCGTGAAGGAGGCGAACGAAGGGAACCTCGCGGACCTCGTCATCACATGCACGGGCGCTCCGAAGGCGATCGCGCAGGGCCTCGCCTCGGTCGACCGGGGCGGGACCGTCCTATTCTTCGCGCCGGTCGAGCCGGCCGCAATGGTCGACATTCCGTTCAACGCCCTCTGGCGGGAAGAGGTCACGATGACGTCCTCGTACGGGGGGAGTCCACGGGACATCCGCGAATCGATCAATCTCGTCCGGGAGAAACGCCTCGACGTCGCGGATCTGATCACACACGTCCTCCCGCTGGCCAAGGCCGCGGACGGATTCCGACTCGTCGCTCAGGCCCGGGAGTCGATCAAGGTCGTCCTCCGACCCTGAAGAGGACGGCCATCCGCGATGGCATCGCACTCCCCTTCCGCGTTAACCTTATTTAAGGTTAAACGACGGCTCTCACTGAACCCGGTCGTGTGGCCTCGTCGTGTGCAACACTACCGTCATAAGGCATCGTTCGCTTATGCAGAATCGCGAAGGTGGACCGTGGTCGTATCCAGCGCGACGATCGATAGCCTCCTGAAGGAAAAGGAGGAGTACCCGCCGCCGAAGTCGTTCCGCAAGGACGCGTGGATTCACGATCCGAAGGTCCCCCGCGAAGCCGCCGCCGATCCGGAGCGGTACTGGGCCGATCGAGCCAAGGAACTGGTCTGGATCAAGAAGTGGTCCAAGGTCCTCGAGTGGAAGGCGCCTTTTGCCAAATGGTTCGTCGGCGGCCAAATCAACGTATCGCAGAATTGCCTGGATCGTCACCTCGACTCCCCTCGGCGGAACAAGGCCGCGATTGTCTGGGAGGGAGAACCGGGAGACCGGCGGGTGCTGACGTATCAGATGGTGTGGCGGGAGGTAAATCGGTTCGCCAACGTGTTGAAGCGCCTCGGAGTCAAGCGCGGAGACCGCGTGACGATCTATCTGCCGGCGATCCCCGAGCTTCCGATCGCCATGCTGGCGTGCGCTCGAATCGGAGCGATTCACAGCGTGATCTTTGCCGGATTCAGCGCGAAAGCGATTCAGGACCGAGCGGAGGATTGTCACAGCGAGGTGATCATCACCGCGGACGGCGGATATCGACGCGGCAACGTTGTTCCCTTGAAGAAGACGGTGGACGAAGCGGTGGAGGACCTGCCGTTCGTGCGCCATGTCGTCGTCTATCAACGGACGAAAGAGCCGGTGTCGATGAAGAAGGGCCGCGACGTCTGGTGGCACGAGGCGATCTCGGACGTCGACGACTTCTGCGAGCCCGTGCCGATGGCGGCCACGGACCCGCTCTTCGTGTTGTACACCTCCGGGACGACAGGCCGGCCCAAAGGTGTCCTCCATTCGACGGGCGGCTATCTCGTCGGCGCCGCGACGACCCATCGGCTGATCTTCGACGTGAAGGATCGGGACCTGTACTGGTGCACCGCGGACATCGGGTGGGTCACCGGCCACACGTACATCGTCTACGGCCCGCTCGCGAACGGCGCGACGTCGTTCCTGTACGAGGGCGCGCCGGACTGGCCTCAACCGGACCGGTTCTGGTCGATCATCGAGTCGTACGGTGTCACGATCCTGTATACCGCGCCCACGGCGATCCGCGCGTTCATGCGCTGGGGCGACGAGTGGCCGAAGAAACACGACCTGTCGACCCTCCGCCTCCTCGGGACCGTCGGCGAACCGATCAATCCGGAGGCGTGGCGATGGTATCACAAGACGATCGGCGGAGGTCGCTGTCCGATCGTCGACACGTGGTGGCAGACGGAGACCGGCATGATCCTGCTCACGCCGCTCCCCGGCCTGACGACGCTGAAGCCGGGATCCGCGACCCACCCCTTCCCCGGCATCGCCGCGGAGGTCGTCGATGAGAACGGCCGTCCCGTCCCGGTGAACAAGGGCGGCTACCTCGTGATCTCGAAGCCATGGCCCGCGATGCTCATGACCCTGTACAACGACCCGGAGCGGTACCAGCAGGTGTACTGGTCCCAGGTTCCCGGCAAATACTTCACGGGCGACGGCGCGCGCGTCGACGAGGACGGTTGCTTCTGGTTGATGGGCCGCATCGACGACGTGCTCAACGTCGCCGGCCACCGGATCGGGACGATGGAAGTCGAGTCCGCCCTGGTGAGTCATCCGAGCGTCGCGGAGGCCGCCGTCGTCGGGAAACCTCACGCGCTGAAAGGTCAATCCCTCGTGGCGTACGTGGTCCTCAAGGGAGGGGCCGCCCGTTCCGAATCGCTCTCGCAGGAGCTGCGCGACCACGTGCGCAAGGAGATTGGCGCGATTGCCGTGCCCGACGACATCTACGTCACCGAAAAACTGCCGAAAACACGGAGCGGAAAGATCATGCGTCGGGTGATCCGGTCCCTCGTCTCCGGCCAGGAGATCGGCGACACGACGACCCTCGAGGATCCTGGGGCGGTCGAGGAAGTCCGCAAGTGGCTGGCCGAGGTTGAAACCGGGGGAGCCTGAGCGATCTCTGGAACTGGTGCTTACGCGCCTCGCGTATACCAGGTGCCGCCGCAACAATACAGCGACGAGCCGTCCGCCTCGCCCCAGATCACATGATTGGTCCCGACGGAGTCGACGGCCAGACCGAAGTAGTCGCCGTCCGGGAACGCGTACCCGTGGGGCGTCTTGTACGGCGCCCCACCCCCGAGATTCGACAATCGGACGCTCGCGGTCCACGTGCCTCCTCCATCGGTCGTCTGCGAGTACCACGTGTTCCAGCTGCCGAGTCCTCCGCAGTCCCAGCATCCGGCATTCCGGTTGTCCTGCCATGCGAGGCGGAAGTCTCCTGCAGAGGGTCCCGCGACGACCGCGGGGAAGTTGTTGTCCCCCTGATCGTTGAAGACCACCGGGCTGCTCCACGACGCCCCGTCCGAGGAAGTCCGCAGGTACATCTTGTGTGCCGTCCCGTTGACGTCGTTTCGCGTGTACGCCAGGAGGAGATTCCCGGCGGCATCCGCAGCGATCGAGGCCTGAGCCGCGAAGTAGTCGGCGTAGCACGCGGAGATGGCACAAGAAGTTGCGACCGCGCTCGTGTCGACGTAGACGTTCTCCCACGCGGTCCCTTCGTGGTTCATCTTCAACACGAAGATCTTCTGGATGCCGTCCGTGTGGCCCTGGTTCGTCCGCTTTCCGTTCGTCTTCGCGCCGGCCTCCCCGGCTTGGGCGAAGTACACGCTGCCGTCCGGGGCGTATGTCCCGCCATACGAGTACCACCAGAGGCTCTCATTGCTGGTCTGCACTTGCGCGAACGACTGTCCGGCATCGTGCGACACCGCGACATACGATGCGAGTTTGACGTTGAGGGCCACGTAGACATCCTGGCCGCTTGGCGAGATCACGAGGATCGGCTTGTCGTTGTAGGATATCGGGCCGTTCATCGTGAACGGTCCGGACCACGTTGCTCCATGGTCGGTCGACTTGAACAGTACGCTTCCGGGATTGAACGTCTGTAGGAAGACGACGTACACCGTGCCGTCGGTGGCGACTTTGATCTGTGGGTCGAACTGCCAGCCCCGTCCCCGCGCGAGAGAGACCGGTCGGGCTTCTCCCCACGTCGCGCCGCCGTCCTTCGACGATCGGAGGAAGATTGCGGTGCCCGGGCAACCGGAGCACGTCTTCGAGGCGTTGATGTACGTGACCGCCTGGTAGACGTACGAGGAGCTCGGATCGGCGGCGATCGTGGGTTCCCAGTACGCGCCGCCTCCGGGGAACGGCTGCTCCGAATCGAACGTGGGCGTCGACCCTACCGAGGTTGCCGCGGTGTTGAAAGATGTTGGCGTAAGAACGAGGAGCGCGACGGCCAACGCGGCCCCTGCCAGGTAGATCCGGACCGTGTTCCCCCCTGGTCGCGGGGAGGGTCCGGTTCCTATTTCACGCTTCGCGCAAGTTCGGCTGCTAGTACCGAACGGTGTCGAGGACTAGGCCTCCAAAGAGCATCGATGTTCACGAATGTGGTGTGGATCCGACCAAGCGGACAGTTGTATCGGAAGGTATTAGACGTCGTCCCCCGGGTACGGGCCATGGCCGGCATGACGAGGACTTCCGCCGGTGGTCGCGCTCTGGTCGTTGTCGGCGCGATAATGCTGTTCGGCAGCCTCTTCTTCTTCCCATGGTTCGTGGTATCCGGGACGAGACCGGACCTCCCCTCAGGGAGGTACAATGGGATCGGGAGCACCGGTCTCCTGAACACCTTGCTCGGCGGACCGTGGGGTTGGATCGCATTCGTTTGGCTCGTGGTTTCGGCGTTCCTCGGTCTGGGGGTCGCTGCCCTCGGGCGCAAGACCCGCCGCCTGGGAACAGCGGGGATGGTGGTCTTGCTCCTGTACGCGCTCTTCCTCGTCGTCGTGCCAACCTACCTCAACCCTCAGGGGTCGACGGGCACCGTGTCGGTCTCTTTCGCCTACGGATTTGTGGCCGCCGTGCTCGGCTCAGCCCTCGTCGAGGCTGGCGCCCGTCTGCCTCGCGCGGCGTTTGCGAGCTACCAGGCACCGACGGCTGCCGAATGGGATAGTCCCTAGACCGTGGTCCGCACCTTCGAAGCAGCCGAGGCCTCGCCTTCCGTAGGCGCGGATTCCGAGCGCGAAGGATTGTCCTCTACTACGGATCCACCCAGTGGGCCCGCCGCGACGCGATGAAACCCATGAGCGCCGCGAATCCGAGGAGGTAGCCCCATCCGATGGCGACCTGCGAGGCTGGGATGTCGATGAGATGAAAGTAGTACTTCGCGAGCTGGGCGGCATGGGTCGTCGGGATGAGCATTGCGATCGGCTGGGCGATCGCGGGCAGCCGGTCGAGCGGATAGTACACCGGCGGCAGGAATCCCAACGCAATGCTCAGAACTTGCGGGATCGAGTTCGCGCGCCGCGCGTTCTTCGTCGTCGCCCCGATCGCGAATCCCACGAAGACCAACCCGATCCAAAGGAGCAGTGAAGTCGTCAACAGGAGGAGGACTCCCAATGCGGTCGTCGGCCCGGAAAGGAGAAGGAGGACGAGGGCCACGCTGACACCGGGTAGCGCGACGACGAGGCCGCTGATGGAAAGTCCGACCGCATACGAGGCGGGGGACACTTTCGATGCGACGAGCATGTCCTGAAAGCGAAACCACTGCTTGTTGAAGTACACGCTCTGTGAGGCGAACAAACCGGTGAATGAGAACGTCAACACAATGGCCCCGACGAGGGATTGCATCGCGGACTTCTGGTCCGCGAACACGAAGATGAAAATCACGGGCAGGAACGAGAAGAGGCTGATCACGACGAGGAGCATCGGGTCCCGGAGGAGCGGGAGGGCGTCGAAGAGTCCGATGTACAGCGCCTCACGTATCCTCGACTTCAATCGATCCCCCCACGATTTTGATGAATGCGTCTTCGAGGCTCGCCGGCTTGAACGTGATCTTGCGCTTCTCCCGCAGGCCCCGCTCGACGATGGCGAGGATCTCTTCCGCGGATCGAGGTTCGAGCACCTCCGGAGGGGCCGATCCGTTGCCCGCGGCGGGCTCGACGATGACGCGCATCCCGAGGCCGGTGTCGCCCTTCGCCTCCTCCACGGTCCCGAGGAAGGCGGTGCGTCCCTTGTCCACGATGAGCAAGTGGTCTGCGAGGATCTCCGCCTCGTCGAGGTAGTGCGTCGTCAAGAGGATCGTCGCACCCTTCCGCGTGAGCTCCCGCAACATGTGCCAGACCGAACGCCGGCCGAGGGGATCCAACCCGATCGTGGGCTCGTCGAGGAACAGGACCTCCGGGTCCGCGACCATCGCCATCGCGATGATGAGACGCTGACGCAGGCCGCCAGACAGGTCTGATGCGAGCTTGTCGCGGTGCTCCCACAGGCCCAGATCCTCCATGACCTTTTTCGTTCGCTCGCGGGCCTGGGCTCGCGATTGCCCGCGGATGAGGCAGAAGTAGAGGATGTGATCGTAGGGAGACAGGAGCATCTGCGGGCGGGCCTCCTGCGGGACGACGGCGATGTGCGGGCGGATCGCCTGCGGCTCTGCGAGCACGTCATGGCCGAGGACGGACGCGCGGCCCGCGCTCGGCTTGAGCTGGGTGGCGAGGATCCGCAGGAGAGTCGTCTTCCCCGCGCCGTTGCGGCCGAGCAGGCAGAAGATCTCGCCCTTCTCGATCGAGAAGGAAACGTCCTCGAGAGCTTTCGTCCCTCCCGGGTACGTTTTTCCAAGCCGTTCGACGCGGACGACCTCCATGCCCCGCGCCCAACGGGCGCGTCGTACTTGAGTCTTCTGCGCGCGGCCACGCGACAATTGCTTCCGTGCGGGAGAAACCGTTTTGCGCTCCAGAGAGAAAGGCCCGAATTCTAGGGTCGGAACGGTACGTGCCAAAAGCTTATTCTCCCAACTCGGTTCCGCGGTTCGTGGAACGGACCGCGCACGACATCGTCATCGTCGGTGGGGGCGCGGCGGGATTGCGGGCGGCGATCGCGGCAGCCGAGACGGACCCCGACCTCTCGATCGCGGTCGTCTCGAAAGTCTACCCGATGCGGAGCCACACGGTGTCCGCCGAGGGAGGGACCGCGGCGGTCCTACGCGATTACGATTCCCTGGAACTGCACGCGCTCGACACGATCAAGGGATCCGACTTCCTCGCCGACCAGGACGCCGTCGAGTTCTTCGTCGCGCGGTGTCCGAAGGAGATCATCCAACTCGAGCACTGGGGCTGTCCCTGGTCCCGCGATCCGGACGGCCGGGTGAGCCAGCGTGCGTTCGGCGGGATGTCCGTCAAGCGCACGGTGTTCGCGGCGGACAAGGTCGGCTTCCACATCTTGCACACGCTCTTCCAGACGTCGATGAAGTTCGAGAACATCCACCGTTTCGATGAGTACTTCGTCACGAGCCTCATCGTCGATGGCGGCGCGTGCGCCGGGGTGACCGCGCTCGACCTTCGCGGCGGCCGGATGGTGGGGATCGGCGGGAAGGCGACGATCCTCGCGACGGGCGGCTGCGGCCGCGTGTACGAATTCACGACGAACGGCTTCATCAAGACCGGCGACGGCATGGCCCTCGCCTACCGCGCCGGTGTTCCGCTGAAGGACATGGAGATGGTGCAGTTCCATCCGACGTGCCTGCCGGGGACGGGCATCCTGATCACGGAGGCGGCTCGCGGGGAGGGCGGCTATCTGATCAACAAGGACGGCGAGCGGTACATGCAGCGCTACCTCCCGAGCAAGATGGAGCTCGGGCCGCGGGACATCCTCTCCCGCTCGATGATCCAGGAGATGAAGGCCGGCCGCGCGTTCGACGGGCCTTACGGGCAGTACCTCGGCCTGGACCTGCGCCACCTCGGCGCCGCGACGATCGACCAGAAGCTCCCGATGGTCCGCGAACTCGCGGAGAAGTACATGGGACTCGATCCGATCCACGAGCCGATCCCGGTGCGCCCCGGTCAGCATTACGTCATGGGTGGCGTTTCGACGAATTCCACCGGGGAGACGACGCTGCCCGGCCTCTACGCCGTCGGCGAGACCGCGTGCGTCTCGATCAATGGCGCGAACCGCCTCGGATCGAACAGCCTGAGCGAATGCCTCGTCTTCGGCGAGTGGTGTGGCCTTGCCGCGGCACAATACGCCAAGCAGAAGGCCGCGTATCCTCGGGGAACGGCCTCGCGAGAGGCGCTGCGGAAGGAGGAGGCCCGCGTCTTCGACGGCCTCATGGGCCGGGAGCGAGGGAAGGAGACGCTCGCGGGCGTCCGCGTCGAGATGCAGCAACTCATGGACCGCGACGTCGGAATCTTCCGGGAGGAAGCGGGCCTCGCGGACGCCTGCGGAAAACTCGCCAAGCTCCGCGATCGCTTCGGGAGTGTCGGGATGGCGGACAAGGACCGCGTCTTCAACACGGAGATGACCGGGGTGCTCGAACTCGACTTCATGCTCGACGTCGCGGCGTCGATCGCCCACAGCGCGCGGAACCGGCGGGAGTCGCGTGGCGCCCACAGCCGAACGGACTTCCCGAACCGCGACGATGCGAACTACCTGAAGCACACGCTCGCATATCGCGCCGACGGCGCACCGCGGATCGATTACGTACCGGTGAAGATCACCAAGTGGCAGCCCGTCGAGAGGAAGTATTGAGATGGCCGAGCGGGACGTCGTGTTCCGGGTGAAACGGTACCGACCGACGTCGGGGTCCAAGCCGACGTACCAGGAGTACCGGATCCCGTACCGCGACGACATGGTCGTCCTCGATGGGCTGAACTACATCAAGGACCACGTCGACCCCACGCTCACGTACCGATGGTCGTGCCGGATGGGGATCTGCGGCTCGTGCGGCGCGAACGTGAACGGCCAACCGAAGCTCACGTGCGGCACGTACATCCGCGACGTCCACAAGGGCGCCGTCACGATCGATCCGCTCGCGAACTTTCCGATCTTGAAGGACCTCGTCGTGGACTTCGACGACTTCCTGGAGAAGCTCGCGTCCGTGACGCCGTACATCGTCCGCGAGGAGCCGGGCGACCTGACGAAGGAGTTCGTCCAGTACCCGGAGGACGTCGAGGCGTACCGGCAACAAAGTCTGTGCATCAATTGCATGCTGTGCTACGCGGCCTGTCCGGTCTTCGGGACGAGCCCCGAGTTCGTCGGCCCCGCGGCCTCCGCTCTGGCGCTGCGGTACATCCGGGACACGCGGGACGAAGGGGCCGACCAGCGTCTTGCGCGGCTGAACACGAAGGCCGGCGTCTGGGAATGCACCTTCGTCGGGGAGTGCTCCGTCGTCTGCCCGAAGAACGTGGATCCGGCGGCCGCGATTCAGACCCTGAAAGTCCTCGCGACGATGCGGCACATGCGGCGCCTCCTGATGCCGAAGGCCGAGTCGAGGTGATGCGACGGCCCGCGAATATCCGTGGAAACGTCGGGCGGGATGGTGGCTCCGGAACCGGCGGTATCTGAGCTTCCAGTTGCGCGAGCTCGGCGGCGTGGTGTCCGCGCTCTACGGCCTCATCTTCCTGAACTTGCTCCGGACGCTCCGGGCGGGGGAATCCGCGTACACGGCCTTCGTCGACACGATGCGCACGCCGCCGGTCCTGTACGTGAACCTCGTCCTGTTCGCCCTCCTGGTGTGGCACGCCGTCACCTGGTTCATGCTGATCGGGAAGGCCCAGCCGATTCAGTTCACTGAGCGTCCGCTCCCGTGGAAATCTGTTTTCGGCGTGAACGTGCTCCTGTGGATCGGCGTCTCCGCGGCCGTCGTCTATCTGGTCTTCGGGGGCATCTGAACGGCCGAAGAGGTGGGGTCCACCCGGGAGTCGCTCGCGTGGAATCCCGGCCGCGAGACCGTCCACGCGGACGAGAAGACCGGCGAGCCGGAGGTCTTCCTCGAGCCGCTCCTGTGGGGCCTCTTCTCCCTGGGCGGATTCATCACGGCCTTCCTGTTCCCGATCACCGTCTTCCTGCTGTTCGTCGCGCCGGTGTTCGGATGGTGGCCGACCGATCCCGCGGCCTATGCGACGTTCGCGGCTCATTGGCAGGAGCCGTTGGTCCGCCTCTTCTTCTTCGCCCTCATCGGGGGCTCGCTGTTCCACGGGACTCATCGACTGAAGTTCATGCTCGTGGACGCGGGCCTCCGCGGTCCCGGAATCGAGGCGGCCCTCGACATCATCTTGAACGCGATCGCGATCGTCGGGACGCTCGGCGCGCTTTACTACGCGGTGCGCGGCTGGCTTTTCGTCTGACCGGCGCCTTCTTCCGCGGTGCCTTCTTGGCACGCGCTTTCTTCGCGGGTGCTTTGGCCTTCTTCGCAGGCGGTTTGGCGGTCGCCTTCGCCATCGGAGGCCGAACCGGACCTTCCGTCGGGATCAGCTTGTAGACGAAATCCTTCTCCCGCACCCGGTCGCGGACCTTCATCCCGACCTCTTGTCCCGGACCCGCGCGCGAGACGACGGCGTGTTCGATCTGCAACGCCTCCACGGGCTGCTCCAGGTTGGTCGAAGGCCCCTGGATTTGGACCGTGTCTCCGATCGCAATTCCATCGTCGGTGACTCGAATCGCGGCGACGCCGATCTTCGTGTAGAAATGGAAGACCTCGCCGACTTTCTTCCGTTCGAGCGGCATCGCGGATGCATGGGTCCGCCGCGATAAATACGTGGCGACTCCATCGCACGGTCGTCTCTCGATAGGATGGCGCAAGAAAAGTCTTAAGTGCATTCACAGTTTACGGCGCGCCGGAAGGGGGGACAGATCCTTCTATGGTGATGCCTCTTAACGTTCTAGAAAAATCCATCAACAAGCGGGTCCAGCTCCTGCTCAAGGACAACCGGATCCTCGAAGGGAAGCTCGTCGGATATGACGACTACATGAACATGGTCCTCGAGGACACGGAAGAGACGAAAGAGGACAACGTCCGGCGGGTCGGCACCGTCGTCCTCCGGGGGAACAACGTCGTCACGATTGTCCCCAAGTGAGCGCCGAGGCCAGAAAATAGATAACTTGGCCCCTGCTTCGTAGCGCGGATGCAGCTCGTGATCATCGCGGGCGGCCTCGGCACGCGCCTCCGCCCCCTCACGCTGAACCGCCCGAAAGCGCTCGTCCCCCTCGTGGATCGGCCGCAGATTGTCTACACGCTGGATTCGCTGCCGACCTCGTGCGAGGAAGTCCTGATCGCAGTCAACTACGGCTTCGAGCCGATGCGGGAGTTCTTCCGGACCCATGACTTCGGCGTCGAGATCCGCGTGGTCGAGGAACCGAAGCCGCTCGGGACGGCCGGTGCGATCAAGAACGTGCAGCGGCACGTTCGCGGGACGTTCGCGGTCTACAACGGGGACGTCGTCGACACGATCGATTTCGACCGGCTCGTCGAGGCCCATCGCAAAGGCGCCGGGATCGGCACGATCGCGCTGTGGCCGGTCGAGGATCCGTCCGCGTTCGGGGTCGTTGCGATCGAGGGCGGCCGGATCACGCGGTTCGTGGAGAAGCCGCCGCGAGCGGAGGCGCCGAGCAACCTCGTGAACGCGGGGCGATATGTGTTCGAGCCGATGGTGTTCGACTTCATCGAGGACGGCCGCGGGGTGTCGCTGGAGCGGGAGGTGTTCCCGAAGCTCATCGGCCGCGGGCTCACGCCGTATCGGTACGACGGGTTTTGGTCCGAGGCGGGGACGCTCCCCAGCTACCTGCATTCGCAACGGGTCCTCCTCGACGCGGGCCGCGGGAAGATCTCCTCCGACGCGGACGTGTCCGCGGGCTCGCTCCGGCCACCCGTGTACGTGGCCGGCGGGTCGTTCGTCGAAGGTCGTCTGGGTCCGCACGTCGTCCTGGGCAAATCGTGCAAGATCGGCCGCGCTTCCGTGACGAACGCCGCGCTCCTCGAGGCCGTCAGCGTGGACGACAAGGCGGAAATCTCCGCGTCGATCATCGGGACGGGCGCGTCGATCGGCGAGGGAGCCCACATCCGCGACAGCATCATCGGCGATGGCGTCCAGGTGCCGCCGTATGCGACGATCTTCGATGACCGGGTGAGCGCATGACGCGGCTGTTCGGCACGAACGGGATTCGCGGCATCGTCGGTCCCGAGATGAACGCGGATCTCGCGCTCAAGATGGGTCGAGCGATCGGCACCTCGTTCGGCGGCGGGACCGTGGCCCTCGGCCGCGACACGCGCCTCAGCGGTCCGATGCTCGCCCGCGCGGCGGCGTCCGGCCTGATGTCGGCGGGCTGCGACGTGATCGACCTCGGCGTCGTGCCGACGCCATGCGAGCAATTCTTCCTCGCGAAATCCGGCCACCTGAAAGGAGGCGTCGTCGTGACGGCCTCCCACAACCCGCGGGAGTTCAACGGGATCAAGGCGCTCGATGCCCGCGGGATGGAAATGCGCCGCGAGGACGAGGAGACCATTGAATCGATCTTCTTCGATGGCACGTTCCACGTGGCCGCCTGGTCCGAGGTCGGGTCCATCCGTTCCGACGACGCGGCGAACCATCAGTACCTCGAGGCGATCCTCGCAAAAGTGGACGTCGCCGCGATCCGCAAGAGTGCGTTCACGGTCATCGTCGACCCCGGGAACGGCGCGGGCTGCGTCGTGACGCCGTATCTCTTGCGGTCCCTCGGATGCCGCGTGATCTCTCTAAACGGGCAACCGGACGGCGCGTTTCCGGGCCGCATGCCGGAGCCGATTCCCGATCATCTCGGCGATCTCATGCGCGTCGTCTCCGAGGTCCACGCGGATCTCGGAATCGCCCACGATGGCGATGCGGACCGCGCGATCTTTGTGGACGACAAAGGATCCTTCGTCTACGGCGATAAGAGTCTGGCCCTCCTGGCGAAGGCCGCGATCCAGGGCCGCGGCGGGACCGTCGTGACGCCCGTCAGCACGTCAAGCCTAATCGATGACGTCGTGGGCGCGGCAGGCGGGCGCGTCGTCCGGACCCGCGTGGGCTCGCCGATCGTCGCCCGGACGATGTTCGAGACCGGCGCCGCGTTCGGCGGCGAGGAGAACGGCGGCGTCATCTTCCCGGATCATCAGTTCTGCCGGGACGGCGCGATGTCCGCCGCGAAGATGCTCGAGCTCCTCGCCCACGAAGGCAAGCGACTGTCCTCGCTGACGGCCGCGCTCCCGCAGTATCATCTGAAGAAAACGAATGTCTCCGTCCCGGTCGAGCGACGGGACGCGGTTCTCGCATCCTTGGTCGAACTCACGAAGGGCCGGAAAGTCGATACCACGGACGGCGTGAAGATCGTCGAACCGGATGGCGCCGTCCTCGTGCGGCCATCGGGCACCGAGCCGATCTTCCGCGTGTACGCGGAAGGCCGGACCCCGGAACGGGCGGAAGCGCTCGCGAAGGAAGGCGCGGACCTCATCGAGAAAGCGCTAGGCCGTCGGTAATGGGCCGGCGGCAATCAGGATGACGTACGCCAGGACCGCGCCGAACGTGGTCGAGACCAAGTTCACGGTCTTCTTGTCCATGACGCCGCGGCGTTCCAGGGTGGCGCCCAGCACGCTGTCGAGCTGACAGCCGAGGAACCCGATGGCTATCGGGATCAGCAGGTACCACGACGCTTCCGGCATCGTCGGCTGTCGCGTGAGGCTCCACACTCGAGAAAGATACGAGAGGACGAACCAGCCCGCGACGGACGTGTAGGCCGCCGCTCCGAACGCACACAGCTGGCCAAGCCGCGAGACGCCGCCGTCCGTGCCGGGTGGCACGGGTTCACCCGTCGTGATGAGGGCCGTCTTCCGGGAGAGCACCCCAATCTCGCTCGCGAGGGTGTCCGCGCCCGCGACGGACAGGGCGGAGAGGAAGATGACGCCGCTGATGATCTTCGGGAAACCCGCGGGCATCGTGAGGGAGATCGCCGCGACCGCCATGGGGGCGAATCCGTTCGCGAGCACATTCGTCGACTTCCGTTCGCCTCGGATGCCCTCCTGAACGCCCAACGCCTCCTTCAAGGCGAACCGGTAGCGGGTCGCGAGGAAGCTCGAGAGAAGGAAGAACAGCAGGAGGAACAGCCACGTCACGTCGCCGAAGATCCCGATGACCATGCCGACGACGAACGCCGCCAGGCTGCCGTCCCACGTCAGCACGTCGCGCCGGTACGCGAGCGCGCTCAGGGCCCCCGTCAGGATCGTGCTGACGAGGACCGAGGACACGAAATCCAGCGGCACTGGCCGGGGAAATCGAGGTCCGGTTATAGCCTTTCCGACGCGGTTCTCGGACCGTGCCTACCAGGAGTCGAGGGAGCGTTGTTTCTGCTCCGCCCGAGCGCTTCCGAACTTCTCGAGCGCCGCGTTGATTCGATCCGGCGAGAAGTCGTGTTCGTCGCAGAGCATGTGACGCACCCCATCGGCATCCGGATCGCGGAATCGCAGTTCGACGTTCGGAAGGACGTCCGGTTTCAGGAAGAGTTCCCGCACCTCGTCCTTCGATTCAATGTCGACGTGGAGTTCCTCGAGGGCCGGCTCGAGGGACCCGTGTTTCTTGATGAGCGCCAGGGCCTTCTTCGGCCCGATCCCCTTGACGCCTTCGTTGAAGTCCGTGCCGATCAACAGGCCCATGTCGACGAGCTGCTCGCGCGTGATGCCGAGGTTCGCCAACGTGGCCTCCAGCGAGATTTCCTCCGGTTGGACGTCGACGTAGACCTCCTTTCGCGGCAGCTTTCGACGGCCGGTAATCGCGAGGTTCTTCACGAGCCGCGGCGAGCCGAACAGGAGGGAGTCAAAGTCTTGCGAGGCAGCCGCGTATGCCACACCCGTTTGGGCCATCGCGCTCGCTTGCGCCTCCCCTTCCGCGGGCGCCTGGATCCATGGAATGCCGAGCAGGTCCAAGAGCCGCTTCGACTGGTCGACCATCTCGCCGGTGAGCCGCGACGTTTGCATCGCCTTCGTGCGCGCCGTCGCGAGATCTCCGATCTCGACGGCCTCCCGCCACTCCCGCTCCGCGCGACGCTTGATTTCGCCGCGGGCCACGATCGTATGCGCCTTGAGGCGTGGCGGTTCGCCATCGAAGACGAATGCGGGCTTGATGCTCGCCGCGACGAAGTTCGAGACGCGGTAGATGATTCCGGACAGATGTGACGTCACGCGGCCCTCGTGGTCCATCAGCGGGGTTCCGTCCGGCTGGCGGATGATCGCGAGGAACTGATACAACGTGTTGAAGGCGTCGATCGCGAGAATTTTCCCGGCGAAATCCTCGAGCGTCCGCGGCTCGGAGCTGACGATGTCCGCGAGGTTAATGCCCATTCGGACGGCAGAAGGTGGGGCATTCTAAAGCGTTTGTGCGCGGGAAACGATGTCCCGCGAGCGAGACCCGCGGGCCCAGTGTTCTCCTTGAACACAGCTGAACCGGCGCTATCTTACCGACCTTCCCGGGATCGCCGCGCGGACGGAGGGATGTGACTTGATCCCGGAACTCGGAGCGCCTGTCGTGACGTCGAGACCTCGGGAAACCCGCCTGGTGATCCCATTCTTCGTGGGCGTGGTCCTAATCCTGGCCGTCTGGGTCGCCGTCGCCAGGGCATCGGCCGCGCCTCCAGGTGTGTTCCAGCCCCCGCACTCCGATTATGGAGTCGACACGGACTCAGACGGGCTGTTCAACGCTCTCGTCGTGGAAGTCAACATGTCCATCGCGCAGACGGGGGATTATTTGATTAGCGCGTATCTTCACGACGCGTCGTACCGATTGTCCACCGGGAATTCCACACAAGCGCATCTCGACCCAGGACCGAATTCGGTCACCGTCGCGTTGGACGGCTGGCGGATTAACGTGTCCGGCGTGGACGGACCGTACACGGTCGAGCTCTCCCTCTATGAACGCACATATGGCCTTAGCGACTCGGGCGTCCACACCACGGCGGCGTACAGCCACCTCGAGTTCGAGTCTCCCCCGGCGTACCTCGCCCCGCCCTTTAGCGACGCGGGAGTCGACACAAATGGGAACGGTCGATTCGACGACCTCGCCGTCAACGTAAATTTGACCGTCGAGCAAACGGACTACTACGGTTTGTACGGAAACCTTCGCGGCCTCGATGTATCTGCGTCGACCCCATGGCGGTCGTACACGCCGGGCTCCTACTCGGTCCGGCTCCTTTTCAATGGGATCGCAATCAACGAGAAGGGGATCGACGGCCCGTATGTCGTTGACTTCACTCTGTACATGAGGGACTCGCAGATCGGTTTCAACAACGACACGACCGGGCCGTACCGCGCCTCGGACTTCGAGAGCCCGCCTCCGCCGCCCCCGCGGAACCTGGGGACGCTCCCCGGCGGCCGAGTCAGTTTCGCCATTGCGATCAATGATGCGGGCCAAGTCGTCGGCACCAGCGAGGGCGGGTCCGGTGCATTCCTCTGGCAGAACGGCATCATGACGGATCTCGGGACGTTGGGTGGCGCCTCCGCCAGCGCCTCGGGGATCAACGAGGCGGGCCAGATCGTCGGCATTAGCAACAATGCCTCCGGAGAATCCCATGCGTTCGTGTGGGACAACGGCACGATGACGGATCTCGGGACGCTCCCCGGGGACTACTACAGTGAGGCGTACGGCATCAACGATGCCGGCCAGGTCGTCGGATACAGCTTCGATTCGAGCCGGACATACCACGCGTTCCTGTGGCAAGCCGGCACCATGACCGACCTCGGCAATCTGGGCGTGGCCTACTACACGATCGCGTGGGCGGTCAACGACGCCGGCCAAGCCGTCGGCGGGAGCAGCCCCGATTACGGCGTGGAGCACGCCTTCCTCTGGTCCGGCGGTGGGATGCAAGACCTCGGGACCTTGGGCGGCTCCGCAAGCGAAGCCCGGGCGATGAACGACGAGGGCCAAGTGGTCGGATGGAGCCTCAACGCCAGCGGTGCGACGCAAGCGTTCCTCTGGCAGAATGGCACGATGACGGACCTCGGCACGCTTCCCGCAGGATACGCAAGCTACGCCTATGGCATCAACGACGCCGGGCAAGTCGTCGGGACCAGCGAGGATTCGTCCGGCGTCACGCATGCATTCCTCTGGTCGGCCGGGACGATGACCGACCTCGGCACGTTGGGAGGCTGTTGCGGCGAAGCGCGGGGGATCAACGATGCCCACCAAGTGGTAGGCGGGAGCGCGACGACGGCAGGGTTCACGAACGCCGTCCTGTGGACCGTCCCGGGCCTTGACGGCCCGCAGTCCCCCGCGAGCCTAGCGGGTGAACCGGGATCGGCTTCGGCAAGCCCGCACTCAATCGCTGGAGGGACCGGGGGGCCGATTCCCGCCGCGCGACCGAAACTCGACGCCTTCGGGAACTGGCCGGCGCACGGAACCGAGCACCCCCGACAAAAAGTGGACTAGGCTTCCCTTCGTCTTCGGCGCCCCTCGGACCTGGAACTGTTTGCGACCAAACACAACCGAAACGTCAGCTTATCATGGACCGATTTCGGTCCGGGTGTCATGTTGCGGATGGGAAGAACCCTCGTGAGCGGACTGCTGGTTCTCGTTGCCCTATCGTTCGTGACGGCGTCTCATGCCTCGTCCACGGTCACGGTGCGGGACCTCGGAGTGCTCCCGGGTTACACGACGACCGTGGCCGAGGGGATCAACGGAGCGGGACGGATTGTCGGGACGAGCGGCGACGGCGGATCCCAGTCTCGTCCGTTCCTTTGGAATGACGGCGTCATGACGAACCTCGGGACGCTCGGCGGCAGCCGTGGCATTGCGCATGGAATGAGCGATACCGGTTTCATCGCCGGCGAGAGCGAGGTCGCCTCCCATGAGATGCATGCGTTCGTCTGGGAGAACGGAATCATGACGGATCTTGGTCCCGGCGTCGCCTTCGCGGTCAACGAGCAGGGACAGGCCATCGGCTGCGGATTCCCGACCTCTTCGGCGCCGCCGTGCCACGCCGTCCTCTGGCAGGGCGGCCAGATGACAGACCTCGGGACCCTCGGCGGTCATTCCGGCTCGGCGTACGGCATCAACGACGCCGGTCAGGTCGTGGGCAGCAGTCTCGCGACGGACGGCTTCATGCACGCGTTCCTCTGGCAGGCCGGCACGATGACCGACCTCGGAGGTCTGCCGGGCTACCAGTTCAGCGCCGCGTGGGACATCAACGCCGCGGGCCAGGTCGTCGGCAGCAGCACCGGCGCCGACGGCATCACGCACGCGGTCCTCTGGGAGGCCGGCGTTGTCCGGGACCTCGGGAATTTGGGCGGTCGTGCCACGATCGCGTACGGCATCAACGACGCCGGCCAGGTCGTGGGGATCTCCATCCCGGCGGACGGTCCGATCGACGGATTCCTGTGGCGGGACGGCGTGATGACGAAGTTGCCGACCCCGGGCAACGGCGACGGCGCTGGGTCCGATATCAACGGCGCGGGTCAGGTGGTCGGCGGCCACTATTTGTACGCGTTCGGCGCGACGCCAGCCACGCCGATGTCCGGCATGGCGTTCTACATTGCGGCCGCGGGGCTCGCCGGGGCGACGTTCGCCTTCTATCACGTTCGCCGGAGCTTCCGACCGCGGAACAATCCGAACAGGCGGTGAATGTCGAACCGAATCTTCTAGAAACTAGCACCGGGGGCAACGGTCGGGAATCCGCTCCCCGAGGTGCCCCCGGAGGGCGCCTGTGTTTTCGCAGCTCGTCCGTTCCACCGAGCGCTACGGTCTCTACATCTCGGCGGCCCGCACCCCGAGGAGGAAGGTCTCTTGTCCCAGGCCGGCCTCGACGACGTACGATTTCGCGTTCGGCTGGGTGACGAACTGCATCTCGAGGGCGTTCGAATCCCGCAGGATCATGTCTTTCCAGGGTTGAAGCATCGCGCGGAACGGCTTGTCGGCGACCAATTCGATTTCGACAATCCGGTCATCGGCCAAACGCATATCCTTCCGGGCCTCGCGAACGATGTTCACGATTTCCTTCGCCCACCCTTCGGCGAAGAGTTCCCTCGACATGCGCGTATCGAGATAGACGACCCCGCCTTCGAACGGCTCTTCGACGACGTATTCCGGGATCGACTCGATGAACGAGACCATCGACGGGTCGATGCGGACTTTCTGGCCCTCGATTCCGACCGAGTACTCCCCTCGGTCCAGTCCCGCTTTGATCTTCCACGCGTCTTGGGACCGCAGCAGGATTTCGATCTTCCTCGCCCAGAGCTTGTACGCGGCGCTCACGGAGTCCATGTGGACCTGCACGTCGATCTTCATGCCGCGCCACATGTCGGTCGGGGAGACGAGGTCGAGCTCTTTCGCCCCGCTCTGTCCCACGATGACCTTGCGGAACGCGCTCACGGCGTCGTAGCCGAGCTGGTCCACGGTCTTGATCGCGATCCGCGCGACGGGCCAGTATCGCTCGATCCCCGCGCGGTGTT
>VBMA01000196.1:1396-3296 GCA_005878985.1 Methanobacteriota archaeon | reverse complement strand
TCGTCGATCGATCTGGCTTCCCTCGTGAACGTGTCCGAGCTGCTCGCGAGCGCGCGGGTCGGGCCGGGCAAGTATACGGAGATCCGGCTCGTCGTGATCGCCGCGACGGGGCAGCTGCTCGATGGCACGAACGTCGTGTTCAGCGTGCCCTCCGGGGACGTGAAGGCCGTCACCCCGTTCGAGGTTCGGTCCGGGAGCACGACGACGCTGACGGTCGACATCGACCTCGTACGGTCGATCGTCATGAACGGATCCGGCTGGACCTTCACGCCGGTGTTCGGCCAGGTGACCGCCGCGTGAACCGAGACCCGCATCGTCGCGGGTCCTCTCCCTGCTTCTAGGGCCATGACAGGACCGGCTCGGGCCTTGACGGTGGAAGCGGTAATAACTTGGTCCCGTGAGCGACCTTGGATTGCATCGAACGTCCAGGTCAGGAATAGGACTCCCGAGTTTCCACCGCCGCTTTGGAGGACGGCGCTGACCGCTTGAACGTGTTGCCTCTTGATCACATGGAGCTAAGGAAGAGAAACACAGGCTCGCCAAGCCTTGCGACCGTTAACCCCTTCTCCGTAAGTGAATAGCGCGCGCCCGGAGGCCTAGAGTCTACGAGAGTCCTCTGAACAAGCGCCTGGCTCTCCATCATTTTCAATTTCCCAGAAAGGACCCGGGGGCTTATCGATCCGAGATCCTTGCGGAGTTTCTCGAATCCGATCGGTCCCTGCTCGTATAGGATCACGAAAATTTCGATGCACCATTTGCCGAATACTGTCCTGGCAATTTCGAGATTGGACCCTGCCAGAGTCGTCCTGTCTTTCTGTCCCGGGACAGTGGAGCCGATCGTCTGGCGCGTGAAGCTTGCGGCCTGGTTGGCGAACTCCCGAAATCGCTTTTCAAGTTCCTCCGAGTTCATCGTCCTCAAGCCTCCCGATATTCCGTAACTAGCAGACTATGCCGTATCTCAGGAGATACGTCCCCCCTCTTATAGACGGCGTCACATTCGCGCTGCCGGCCGAGAACTCGCCACAAAGACGAGCTCGCCGTAAGGAAGCGCATCGAGGATCGGGGAATCGGTTATGAATGAGGTAAGTGTGCTTCGGAGAGCATCCCCCCGTCGAGTTTCAGGAAACTCGCTTCACCTTGGGCGGAGGAGGGTAATGAGGAGCCTCGTCCTCGCGCTTGTTGCAAGTCTCGCGCTCATCGCCGCAACATCGTCGAGGGCCGTTGGGGACACTAGCCTTACCGTGGTCCGGCTTAGTTGTAATGATGGCCACAGCGTGACGATTGCAGTCGATCTGGCCATGCTGGCGAATTTGGCGGCGGACGTCCAAGCAATCAACAGCGGCATCACGGGTTTGAGCTGTACATTAGATACGCTAGACCCCTCGACGGAGACGACCGCGTGGACCGTGTACGACTACAACCCGTCAGGCCAGGCGATCGCACCGCGGAACTCACCAAACTCACTGCCAGCGACCACATCCGGCAGCACGACCACGTTCCAATTCAAGCCAGATGTCTACACGGCGCTGCTCACCACGACTGATCCAAGCTTGACCGGCGATTTATCCACAAAAACGCTGAAGGATATCATCACCCTGAGCGGCGACGCCATAAGCTTCATGACTCAGCATGGCGGCGGCAACTGCGCGGACAACGTGCCTGCTACCGTGCGGTTCTATTTCAGGTCCCCTTCGGCGTCCGGCCCCGGCGACCCGCCACCCGGTCAGCCTGTGGACAGGCTACCCCCCGCCGGTTTCTACACCCAGTTCTGGTGGTCAAACCCGGTGAGCCTGCACCTGCTCACCGGAAAGCAAGGGCCGAATCTGATAGCCGCGAACATGTTTGACCCGACGGAGTGGACGGATTGGGATGGCAAGCCAGCGACTGATCCGCTCGTCGC
>VBMA01000196.1:0-1368 GCA_005878985.1 Methanobacteriota archaeon | reverse complement strand
ATTGCTTCTTCGAAACCGGCGTCACTCCTACTCCCGACACCTTCACGAGCGAACAGTTCTCGAGCACATTCACTGAGGACACCTAGGACCTATACCCCTTCTTGTCAACCTTGGCAGGGCAAACTAACAGTGGACCGGCTGGGGGTTGTACTTGTCGAGGTTCAGACCCATAGCGACGGAAGCGTCCTTATGTTCGGATTATGTTCTGACGCCCTCGTTCCCCAACAGCGCCCGCCCTTCACCAGGCTGGCATCTTACCCTTTCCGCCCCACTCGACAATCTGGTGGTAGGCGAGGTCGAGTGCCGCCGCACTCGCTTCGCTCCTCGGGAAGAACCAGCCGACGTACTCGAAACTCGAACGATTCTCGTCCTCAACGATCCGGCGTACGAAGTCAGGGGCGGATTGGCGAGTCCAACCGTCCTGAAGGAGGATTCCAGCGGGAGACTCGTCACCCGGCGTGTTCCATCCTCCCTCAATGTAAGCCTTGCGATTCCAAATGTCGACGAAGACAGCTGGATGGGTACAGTTTCTGGGTAGTACGGCATCGGGTGGGATGGGGTGGCTCCGGGCGTGATCGTAACCATCCTGACCCAGTCGGACTTCGGCGCCACATGAAGCGCAAATCCCTGTCTTCGAGCCCATCGGAATCTGTCTCCGAAGAAGCGCTCCACGAGCTAAAGCTTCGCGCGGAGGACGCCCCCTTCTGTTCGGATTACGCTGTCATAGCCCTCGTTCCCCACCACGCCCGCCTGAAGAGGGTTCCATGGCTCGTGCAGGGCCAAGCAGACGATCCCAAAGCCTAGGTCCGGGACGGTCCTAAAATAGATTTGAGCCTCGGCAGGTATGGAACTGGAGTGGACCGGCTGGGATTTGAACCCAGGACTTCCTGCTTGCAAAGCAGGCGATCTTCCGCTGATCTACCGGCCCCGACGCGCGCACAGCGTCGCGACGCAGATGAAACTTTCCGCGAGGATTCGAGGCCTGTCGCGGCTCAACGCTTATCCGCTTCTCGGAGATGAAGGGGCGATGGGTCGTGTCGCGGAGCGAGCCCTCCGATGGTTTGTTGGGCTGAGCCTCTTGGCCGGAGGCCTGGTCCTCCTAGCGGGTGCGATCCAGTTCGGCACCCTCGGCGGGCCGATCTGGGTGATCCCGCTCGCCGGCGTCGTCGCGGCGGTGCTCGCCATCCTGACCGGCGCGACGGAGGGTGGTCCACGATCGCCGATCCTTCCTGCGTCCGCTTGGATCGTGTCTGTGTTGCTCGGGATTCTGTGGGCCCGTCTCGATTCCGCGGGTCACGCGTTCCTGAGCGGTTACGCGGCGATCGTCGCGTTCGGGACGGGCATCGGAATCTTGCGGCGTCAGTTGTG
>VBMA01000148.1 GCA_005878985.1 Methanobacteriota archaeon | reverse complement strand
GGACGAGGCGGAGGCCCTGTCCGACCGCCTCGCGATCATGAACAAGGGACGGATCATTGCGACCGGGACGCCGGCGGAGATTCGCGGGAGGCTCCGCGCGACCCACGTCGTGATCGTGAAGACCGCGGAGGATCCCGAGGAATTCCACGCCTACGGACGCGTCTTGCGGGCCGGAGCCAGCCTTCGGATCCTCACGGACCGCGACGGCGCGAGTGCCCTGACCTCATGGTGCGTGTCGAGGAACCTCGAGGTCTCGGTGCGCCAGGTGAGCGTGGAGGACGTCTTCATCAGTGAGGTGGGCATCGGTGTCGATGCGGAGCCAGCTTAGAGCCGTCGCGACGCTCGCGTGGTTCGACGGGATCCTGCCGAACCTACGTTCCCCGTTCAACACGGTGAACTTCGTGATCAGTCCGCTCACGATCCTGTTCTTCATCTACCTGTTCGCGGGCCCGGGAGAGGCGAAGTTCGCGATCGCGGGCGGGCTCATCGCCGTGATCGTCGGCAGCAGCATCGTCCTGGAAACGGAAGCCGCGTTCATCCGCCTCGTGACCAAGCTGCAGGACATGTTCGTCGCCTCGCCAACCCCGCAAGCCTCGTACGTCCTCGGCCTGGCAATCGGACAAGTGTTCAACGGTCTTCCGGGCATCGTGCTGTTCTCGATCCTCCTCGCGATGAACGCGAACATCGGGCCGGTGCAAGGACTCCTCATCGGGCTCGCCGCGACTTTGACGTGGGCGTCCGTTTCCGCTCTCGGGTTCATGATCAGCACGTTCGCGAGGGACATGCGAGACCTGTGGGTCTATTCGCCGCTCATCACCGTACTCCTTGCGTTTCTTCCTCCCGTGTTCTATCCGATCACCGTGATCCCCGAGGCCTTCCGACCTTTGGCATATCTGGCTCCGACGACGTACTCCGCACAGATCATCCAGCAGGCGGCGGGGCTCCCGACGGGTGGAACGAATCTGGCCATCGACATCGCGGGCGCCGTGCTCTACACGTTCGGACTCGTCGGCATCGCGATGGCCCTCTCACGGTGGCGGCAGAAGTGAACGTGGCCCGGCATCCCGCGGGGACGGAGCTGAAAACGGTGCTCGCTACTCCCGGCTTCTACTCCGGCTCTGCGGCCGTCTCTTCGAGAAAGATCCGGAGCGCGTTCGATGTCTGTCAAACGCCTTCGACATCCGTTAAAGAAATCTTATCCAGGTCTCGGAGCTCCGCGCGACGGGATACCGATGAAGACCGCACTCATGGCGAGCATAGGACTCGCGGTCGTCGTGGCCCTCGCCGCCGTCGTGAGCCTCGCGCTCATCGCACCCGGCACGCTGACCGCTCCGTTCGGCGGCTCGAATCCCAACCCGGGATCGACGTCGGGCGGAACGGGCGGCACCGGAGGCGGCTCCGGTGGATTCGGAACCTTGGAGGTGTCCGTCCAAGACGCGCCCGCGAGCGTGAACTGGACCCACCTTTGGGTGACCTTCGCCCGAATCCAGGCCCACGAGGCGAACGCGACGAATGAGACCGGATGGTTCAACGTGACCCAGACGGGCACGGTGGACCTGGCGGCGTTGAAGACCGTGTCGCAACTCCTCGGCACCGCGAATCTCGCGGCCGGAATGTACACGCAGCTTCGGATCGACGTGAGCTCCGCGACCGGCGTGATGGAGAACGGCACAACCGTCCGCTTCATTGTGCCCTCGGACGTGTTGAAGACGGACGACCCGTTCAACGTCACCGTGGGACAAACCACGTCGCTGACCCTGGACATCGACCTCAGCCGTTCGATCGTCCACGCGGACAGCAAGTGGCTGTTCGTGCCCGTGATTAGCGCCGTCCAAGAAAGCTGATCGCACCGGTCCGTCGCGCACGGCCCGCCCGCGCGGGCCCTCTTCCCCTTTTCATGGCCCTCCACAATTGCGAGTGGAAGTCGCTTGCGGTGGCCGAGACGTTGCTGAGGGAGGGGCTGATTCGAGTGCAAAAGATGGAGAGGGAAAGTGGCCCATGGACTTCGCCATGGACGGGGACCGGTAGGATGTGGTCGCCGCCTCGACGAGGCCACGGGCGGGTAAGGGACCGCGTCTGCCCTAGAAGTCCTTCAGGGCCGCGTTGTCTTCGTTGAACACTTGCTCGAAGTATCCGAGGGTGCCCTTCCGGATCTCCTCGTCGCTGGCTCCCTGGCGGTGGAAGTCCCCGACGACGATGACCTTCGTCTTGTTGCCCATCGGCACGTAGGTGTGGCTCTGCTTCGAACCCTTCGTGGGACCTTCCAAGACTTGCAGCTCGAACCCGAACGGCGGGTCCATCCGCATCTGCCAGGTCTCTTCGGCCTTGCCTTGCGGCCCGGCGATCTCGGCCCGGATCTTCATCGTGTTCCCTTTCTGCTCCAAGACCTTCTGGCTCAGGATCGACTCATGCTGATGGCTCTCCGGGTCCTGGATATATTTCCAAATCTTCTCGATCGAGGCGTCGAAGACGCCGTCGTCTCTCACGTATACCATTCGTATCTCTTCTGGGACGCAGACGACGTCCCGGCGTGCCTATACTTAGTATACTATTTGAACGCGCTAGGGAACGATAGTATATCGCAACCGCGGAATGCCCACTTCAGTCCACCCGCAGGGCCTGGACCCGGCTCGAATCAATCTGCGTCCATGCGGAGCCGAGCTGGATTCCACGTTCCAGTCGGTCGACCGTTCCGTCAAGTTACACTGGAATGCCGGATTTCCACGTCGCGTCTTCAACGGTCTCGACCGGTAACGAATCCGTCTCGCTCCCGAGTTCGCCGGGATTCACGCGGATAACCTCACCCGGTCGGCCGGCGCGCACGCGAGCCGCGAACCATTCGGCTCCCCATCCGTGACGCGGTGCGTGCTCCTGCCACGCACGGAAGCCGAGGAGTCGAGTTGCGCAATCCGGGCAGAGTTCCCTTCGCCATGTTTCATCGTCCACCTGTTGAACGGGAAGCAGCCTCGTTCGTACCATCGCCGCGATCCAAAGCCGAGCGAGTAGTAATATTCTGTTCGACGTTTGATTTCAAACGGAATATTCCATTAGAAATATCGTTATTCCGCGATGGTCGTTGCCGACTCGCGCTCCGCTATTCGTTTGAGCGCTGATAATCGAGCCCGGCGGGAGGCCCGAATCGGTACGCCCCGCCGCGAGCCGTGTGGCCTGACACGCGGCAAGGGCCTAACAGTCCGAATGGCCTTATACGGCGTCTGCCAATGTCATGTCTTGAGGCGGGGGGGATACCGTGGCCTTGCTACGCTACGCGGCGGCAGATGTCCTTCGCAGCCGCCGACGGACCTTGACCGCAATTCTGGGGGTCCTCCTCGCGGTCACGTTCATCGCCGGAACGTTCATCGCGATCGATTCGTCAACGCGGGCGACGTTGGATGGGATCCTTTCGAACAACCCGGCCGACATCGCGTTCCAGGCGTCGCCCGGGAACGCGACCCAGATGCGCGAGGCGGTGGAGGCGATCCCCGGAGTGAGCAATGCCGCGGCATGGCGCTACGCCCAATTTTCCGAAATGGAATCGGTCTCCGGCGGGCAATCGACGTATGCCCAGCCCGTTGGGGTGGAGCCCTCGCGTCTTCCATCTTTTCTCAGCGGGATCACCGTTACCGCCGGATCGCTCTCGCTTCCGCGAGGCACCGTGGCGGTGACCGAGGATGTCGCCCGACAGCTGAACGTCACGGCGGGCGGGACGGCCAGGTTCGTGGTCCGCTCGTACAACACGACCGGAAACGAGACGGTGACGAGGCTCGACGTCACGATTGGCGGGCTCTTCCGAATTCCAGCCCCGACCGGGGGCGGTTTCTATTCACCCGCGACGGCCCTCATCCAAATCGGGGATGTCGACTGGTACGAGCAGCAGCTGGGTGTCTCATACGGTGGGAACTCCGTCCAAGGAGAAATCCGAATCGATCGAGATCGTTTTCTCGATCCGTACGACCTCGCGGCGTCCCAGCGGAACCTCGCGCGGCTTGACCGCCAGGTCAACGAAGTCCTGGCGCCGTTCCAAGGCCAGGTGACGTTCGACTACGTCGCGAGTGCGATCAACAGCTTCGCCACGGTGATCACGGTTCAGCGGATCATCTACCTCGCGCTGTCGACGCCGGTCTTACTGCTCGGCATCTACCTCGGGGCGATCGGGGTGGATTTGGGCCACGCTGAACGTCGGCGGGAGCTGGCGGTCCTCAAGACGCGCGGCGCGACTCCCCGACAGCTCGTCGGGCTTCTTCTCGTTGAAGCAACGCTCGGGGGAGCGATTGCCGCGATCGTGGGCCTCGTCGCGGGAGTGGGCCTGAGTCGTCTCCTGCTCACCTTCGTGAGTCCGTTCAGCACCCCGACTGCGCCTCGCTACGAGGTCGTCGTGCTCACGCCATCCACGATTGTCATCGTGACGATCCTGTCCGTGATTTTCATGGCGCTCACGAGCATCCGGTCGGCGCGGCGGACGGCGCGCGTCCCGATCGTGGAGACCCTCCGGTATTACGCGCCGGGGGAGACCCGCATTCAGTACCGGCCATGGGTCGACATCCTCCTTGTCACCCTGGCCGTCGTCACGTACGGGATGGTCCTCTACACCCGGGCGAACCCCCAGGACTTTTTCACGTTCCTGATTGGCGCGCTCTTCTTCATTATCCTCCCCTTCACGCCGATCTTCTTGATCATCGGGACGACCCGACTCCTCACGCGGTCCACGGGTCGCGTGTACGAATGGACCGCGCGCGTGTGCAAGCCGTTCGCGAAGAACCTGTACTATGTCATCAGCCGGAACCTGCGCCGGAATCCACGCAGATCCGCGAACGTCGCGGTCATCATCGCCCTCGGTATCGCGTTCGGCATGTTCATTCTCGTGACGTTCTCGTCGCAGCTCGCTTATCAGGAACGACAAGTCCGAGCGTCGGTCGGCGCGGATGTCTCCATCGACTCCGCACCTCTCGACTCCGCGTTCGCCGCAAACCTCACGGCACTCCCCGAAGTCGCCGGCGTGACCCGCGTGCTGAACGTCCCCGCCTCGCCGCCGTACTTTTACGCAAACATCTACGCGCTCGATCCGGCCACGTACTTCGCGGTGACGAATCCCGAGCCGTGGTACTTCCGCGGAATCGGACCCGAACTGGCCCGCCAGGTCCTCGCGACCCCGGGTCAGGTGCTCGTCACCGAGACGTACCTCCAGAACGCGTACCTGGCCGTCGGCGACCGTCTCTCGTTCCAGGCCCCCGTGTACAACGGGACAAACTACACCGGAACGGTCATCGTGAACACGACGATCGGCGGGACCGTGCGAGGCTTGCCCGGGACTCCATACTACGGGTATGGCATGCCCAGCGCGATCTACGGCAGCGCGCAGACGTTCGGACCGCTGGTCGCGCCGCAGCCATCGCCGCCTGGGCCTCCCCTCCCGGGGTACGGCGGCCAACGGTTCCTCGTGGCCCTCCGTTCGGGGACGGATTGGCGGACCGCGAAGACCGACATCGTCGCGTTGGGGGCTTCCGGCGTGTCCGTCGCCGCCGAGCAAATCGAGCAGCTCCGCTCGAATCCCGTCTTCCGCGCGTTCTTCGGTTTCATCGAGCTGGAGATGGCGTTCATGGTCGTCATCCTGACCGCGGGCCTCGGTGTCATCCTGTACGCCGCGACGCTTGAGAGGGATGTCGAGCTGGCCGCGATCCGCGCCCGCGGGGCGAGCGGTTGGCAGACGGCGGGCCTCCTCATCGGGGAAGCGGCTTCGATCATGCTGATCGGCCTTCTGGTCGGTGCGGGGATTGGCACCCTCGCGGCCTTCCTTTCGACCTCCTTCATTTCGGCCGGCCCGGGAACGGCCGGCGAATCGCTGGTCCCGGTCTTGTTCATCTTTCCGCCGGAGGCGCTGCTCCTCCTGGTCTTGGCGCCGGCCGCGATGCTCCTCACATCGTTCGCGGTCACGTTCCGCATCACGCGCATGGACATTGGCCGGGTCCTGAAACTGCGGGGTGGTTGAGGTGCCGAACATCCGAACGAAAGATCTGATCAAGGTGTATCGAACGGGGAAATCCGAAGTGATCGCGCTGCGCGGCCTCGACATGCAAGTCGCGGACGGCGAACTGGTCGCGGTCCAGGGGCCTTCGGGATGTGGGAAGACGACCCTGCTGAATCTTCTCGGCGGAATCGATCGCCCCACTGCAGGCCGCATCGAAGTGGACGGTTCCAATCTCGTCGACCTAGGAGATGGAGACCTCGTCAAGTATCGCCTGGCGCGGGTCGGTTTCATCTTTCAGTTCTTCAACCTCGTCCCCACGCTCACCGCGGAGGAGAACGTCGAGCTCCCGTTGCGACTGGCGGCGAAGGGCCCCTCGATTCGTGCGAGGCGGCGCAAGGAGCTGCTCGA
>VBMA01000121.1 GCA_005878985.1 Methanobacteriota archaeon | reverse complement strand
GAGGTTGTGGGTCTGGAACACGAACCCGACCTCATGAAGGCGGATCTTCGCGAGGGCGGATTCCTTCAACCGAGAGATCTCCTGCCCGCCGATCGCCACGGAACCGCGACTCGGCACGTCGAGCCCGCCGAGGAGCGAGAGGAGGGTGGTCTTCCCGCTGCCGTTCGGCCCGAAGACGAGGACCGCCTCTGAAGCGGCGACATCGAGGTCCACGCCGCAGAGGACGTCCGCGCGACCGTCGTAGCTCTTCCAGAGGTCGCGCGCTCGCACGACGGGATCCGCCATCGCGCGGTCCATCGGGTTCGTCCGGGAAAAACGTTCGCGCCTGCATCGATTT
>VBMA01000120.1 GCA_005878985.1 Methanobacteriota archaeon | reverse complement strand
AGAACACGCTCGCGCCGTTCGACGAGATGTCCCGTCGGCTCGAAGAGCTGCTCTCCCAGCCGAAGTTCCTCTTCGACGTCCATCCGGATCCCTCGTTGCGCCAAGCGGGAGACGAAGCGTTTCAGGAGGCGGACCGTTTCGCCACGGAATTGAGCCTGAACCGCGAGTTGTACGATGCCCTCGCGGCGCTCGACGTCTCGCGTGAGCCGGAGGCCACCCGTTACGCGGTGACGAAGATCCTCCGGGACTTTCACTTGGCCGGCGTGGACCGCGACGATGCGACGCGGGCCCGCGTGAAGGCGTTGCGAGACGAGATCACGACGATCGGACAGGAGTTCGACAAGAACATCCGCGAGGACGTTCGTTCGATTCGCGTCGCACCGGCCGACCTCGACGGCCTCCCCGACGATTTCGTGAAGGCGCACCCGCCCGGGGACGACGGCAAGGTCGCGATCACGACGAACTACCCGGACTCCGTCCCCGTGTTTCGCTACGCCCGCAAGGAGTCCGTCCGGCACGACCTGATGAAGGAGTACCTGAACCGGGCGCATCCCGCGAACCTCGACATCCTGGCGCGGTTGATCGGAAAGCGCGACGAGCTCGCGCGCCTCCTGGACTACGAACACTTCGCGGCGTACATCACGGCGGACAAGATGATCGGGACCGCGGACGCGGCGCAAGCGTTCGTCTCGAAGGTCGGGAGGGTCGCCGAACCGCGCGTGCGGGACGACTACGAGGAACTGCTCGCGCGGAAGCGTCGCGATGTCCCGCGGGCGAACGCGCTCGAGCGGTGGGACCTGAACTACTACACGGAAGTCGTCCGCGCCGAATCCTACGCCTTCGACGCGAAGTTGCTCCGTCCGTATTTCGAGTTCCGAAAGGTCCGGGAGGGATTGTTCTCGATCACGAGCCGGATGTTCGGGGTCCGGTATCGCCGGGTTTCGGGGACCCCCGCGTGGCACCCATCCGTGGAGGTCTACGATCTCTACCGCGGCCGTCGGCGTCTCGGTCGGTTCTATCTGGACCTGCACCCGCGCAAGGACAAGTACACGCATGCGGCCGCCGCGGTCCTCGTCATCGGCACCGCCGGGCATCGGCTCCCGCAGGCAGCGCTCATGTGCAACTTCCCCGAGCCGGACGCGGGCCACGGACCCGCCCTGATGGACTTCTCCGAGGTGGAGACGTTCTTCCACGAGTTCGGCCACCTCCTGCACAGCCTCTTGTCCGGCGGGGTCCAGTGGGGGCGGAACGCGATGGGCGGCATCGAATGGGACTTCGTGGAGGCGCCGTCGCAGATGTTGGAGGAATGGGTCCGCGACCCCGAGGTCCTGCAGACCTTCGCCCGCCATCACGAGACGGGCGAGCCCGTGCCCGGGGACCTCATCGCCCAGATGCGGCGCGCGGAAGCGTTCGGGCGAGCGTATGAGGTCCAGCGCCAGCTGCTGTACGCGACGTTATCGCTCCTGTACTACACGCGGAACGCGACGGGAATCGACACGACCGAGGTGTTGCGGGAGGCCCATGCCCGCTTCCCGCTCATCCCCCATTTCGAGGGCACCCACTTCCAATGCAACTTCGGCCACCTGAACGGATACTCGGCGATCTATTACACGTACATGTGGTCCCTCGTCATCGCGAAGGACCTGTTCAGCCGGTTCCGGGCGCACGGATCCCTGCTCGACCCCTCGGAGGCGGAACGGTACCGGGATCGCATCCTCGGACGGGGGAGCGAGAAGCCGGCGGCCGATCTGGTGCGGGACTTCCTCGGCCGCGAGATGGGCTTCGGCCCGTTCGAGGCGTGGCTCCGAGAGGCCGGTTAGGCCTGCGTCTCAGTGCGTCTGCGCCCGATACCAAGCGAGGGTCCGCGTGAGGCCTTCGCGAAGGGACGTCTGCGGCGCGAAGCCGAGTTTCTCGGCGGCCTTCGTGATGTCCGCACGGGAATCGCGGACGTCGCCGGGTCGCGGGTCGACGCGTTTCATGCGGACCGGTACGCCGGCGATTTCCGAGAGGAGGCGGGCCACCTCGCTGACCGAGGTCGCGGTCCCCGAACCCACGTTGATGATCTGTCCCGCGACGGGCCGTTCTCCCGCGAGCTCCAGGGCCGTCGTCAGGTCTTCGACGTACAGGAAGTCCCGCGTCTGGGCGCCGTCTCCGAAGATCTCGATTCCCCGGTTCTCCGCGATCGATGCGGAGAATTTCGAGATCACGCTCGCATACGGAGAGGTCGGATCCTGGCGTGGGCCGTATGCGTTGAAGATCCGAGCGACGACGGTCTCGAGTCCTTTCAGGGAGGCGATCTCCTCGCACGCGAATTCGCCGACCATCTTCGAGCTGGCGTAGGGCGACGCGGGGGCGGGGCGCATCGTCTCGACCTTCGGGTTCTCCTCCGAGCTCCCATACACCGCGGCGCTCGAGGCGAACACGACCCGCCGCACCTTGGCGTCCACGGCCGCCTTGAGGACCGCGAGCGTGCCTTGGACGTTCGTGCGCCAATATGCCTCCGGGTGCGCGACGCTGTCCGGAACTGAGGTCTTCGCCGCGAGGTGATAGACGATCTCGTGGCCCGCCATCGCGGCGGATAGGGCCTTGCGGTTCCGGATCGAGGCCCTCTTCAGCCGAATCTCCCGAGGGACTGTCTCGAG
This sequence comes from Methanobacteriota archaeon, assembly GCA_005878985.1. Taxonomy (GTDB): domain Archaea; phylum Thermoplasmatota; class Thermoplasmata; order RBG-16-68-12; family RBG-16-68-12; genus RBG-16-68-12. The sequence goes on along the minus strand of VBMA01000120.1, from coordinate 3,388 downwards.
GTTCCGCAACGAGCCCGTCGAGAGATCGTCGAGGACCGCGACGTCGTTCCACGCGCCGAGGTGCTCGACCAGATGAGAACCGATGAATCCGGCGCCGCCGGTCACGAGGACGCGCGTCCCTTGCATGGGCCCGCGCCGCACGGAAGGAGACGGCCATAAGGGTTCCGGTGAAGGCCTACGACTCAGCCGGTGAGATGAGAGAGCTCCATGCTCACATCGAACAATCGACGTGCCGCGTCCGGATCCTGGGCGGCCACGGACGGTGTTCGGACCCGCTTGTTCGCGAAGTACTTCCCGGTGACTCCTTCGACGTCGGGAGATGTCGCCAGAAAGATCGGCGTCTCCGCGCCCTTCGCTGGACCTTTGAAGAACATCCGCACGAATCGCACGACGACCGAGGCGCCTCCGATCCCGAGATTCGTCCGGATGACGCCGGGATGGCAGGCGTTCACCGTGACGCCGGTGCCTTCGAGATGGTGCGCCAGTTCCCGCGTGAAGAGGATCTGCGCGAGCTTCGACTGGCCGTACGCGCGGTAGCCGCTGTATCGGCGTTCGCCCTGGAGGTCGTCGAAATGGATTGCGCTGGGTCCGTGCGCGCTCGAAGACACATTCACGATGCGCGAGGGCGCCGACTTCTTCAGGAGGTCGAGCAACAGGTGCGTCAACAGGAACCCGGAGAGGTAGTTCACCTCGAACTGCCTCTCGAGGCCGTCCGGCGTGATCTCGCGGTGTGACGTGTAGACGCCCGCGTTGTTGATCAGAACATCGAGCCGCGGATACTTGCGGGGGAATGCCTCCGCGAGGGACCGGGTCGAGGCTTCGCTCGCGAGGTCGACGATTTCGAGGGAGACCCGAGGGTTCCCGGATTCCCGGATGATCTCTTGGCGGGCCGCCTCGCCGCGCGTCGCATCCCGGCACGCCATCACGACCGTCCCGCCCAGTCGAGCGAGACCCAGCGCGGTCGCCTTGCCGATTCCGGAGTTCGCGCCGGTCACGAGGAATACGCGGTTCTCGATGCTCACGGACATCTCGCGGACCTCACGGTCGATCCAGGTTCACAACGCGGACTCCGCTTCCCACAAGGATGTTGACCACGATCAGCCCGCGTGCGCGGTCCGGATTCACGTCGCGGTGCACCAGGCCGGGAGGGATATGAATGAAATCCCCCGGACTCACGGTCACCGCCTCGGACCCCGTCGTCCCGTACTCCAGTCGGAGCCGTCCCGAGAGGAGGAACCCGTACAGATCGTGGGTCCCGTGATGATGCCAACCCGACACCGCCGCAGGGTCCAGCCGCGTCCGCGACACGAGGACGTTGCTCGACTCGAACGCCTGCTCCCGGAGGATCCCGGGAGTCGATTGGCCTTCTTTGAGCCCGGTCCCGCGGACGACGTCGATTCCTGGCATGACCCGCCCAGGAAAGGGTGATACAAAAAGTCTGCTGAGACGGTCGGGATGCAGGTCGTGCGGGAGATCCTGCCGCGGCTCTGGAAGACCCGGGGTGGCCCGATGGTAACCCAAGCGTCGCGATGATGTCGCCCTCCGCCGCAAACGGCCGAAACACTGAAGCACGAACCAAAACATCGTTCCCGTCAATCATTGCGAGGCATCGCCGTGGACCGCTTCGACAAAATCGTTACTGGCGTGTCCATCCCATTCGCTAGCATCGCGACCTTTGTCGTCGGTCTCTATTCGCCGTTCATGTCCTTCTGGCTCGCCTCGGGGCTCGTGGTCTCTGTTTCGGCCCTCATGTTCGCCGGGATCGTCGTCCTTCCCCGCGCAAGAAGGACCCGATCCACGCTCCCCGATTCGATCGTTCGGTACCTCTTCGCGCTCGTCTTGACCTCCGGGATCGTGATGATGTTCGTTGCCATGGTCATCTTCGGGATCGGCGTCTTCGTTTGGCTGCGGTTCGGAGAATACGATCGTGTCGCCTTTGCGATCCAGGAGGGGACCCCCTTTCTCATCCTCACGATCGTGCTTTGGGTCGCAGCGTTCCGTCTTCTTCGAGTCCGACTTTGGGGATGGTGGCAGGCTCTCGTCGGATCACTGGGGGCGATTGCGCACGGAATCTACCGGTACTCCTTGTTCCCCGCATTCATACCGGGGAATGCGAGTCCGGTACCGTGGCTTTCTTCGAATCCCGGAGCATGGCTGACGACCGTGCTGGGATGGATTGTTCTCGTACAACTGACTGCGGCATTCCCGCTATTCCGGCAGGAAGCGACGGCGGTCTCGAGTCTGGCGAAGGGGCAAATCTCTAACTACGCCAGCTCGCATCCATCGCCGGGGAGCCACGTGACCGAGAGACCGACCGCCGCGTTCGTGTTGTCCTTGCTCGCCGGCATCTTCATCCTGCTGGGCGGAGCGCTGCTCGCGGCGATCGGGGCCGCCATCTTCGCGTTCGTCCCCACCATCGGTCTCGTGATCGGGGTTGTTGGCCTCGCGTTTGGCATCCTGGTGCTCGTCGGCGCCGTCATGCTCTATATGCGTCCGGATCAGCACGTGACCTGGGGAGTGATCATCCTGGTCTTCTCCATCCTGAGCATCTTCACCGCGTTGGGAGGATTCCTGATCGGGTTGATCCTGGGGATCGTCGGAGGCGCCCTGGCGATTGCGTGGAAACCGCGGGCCGTGATGTTCCCTGGATACGGCGCCGGATATCCCGCGGGATTCGCGACCTACGGACCGCCACCGCCGGTCGCTCCTCCCGGATACGCAGCCGCGCCTCCGGGCGCGCAGCCCTCTCAGCCAATCACCCCGGAGGCCCCGGCATTCTGCAAGAATTGCGGCGCTCCCCTCAGCCCCGGCGTGCAGTTTTGCCCGTCCTGCGGCATGAAGGTCGGCAACTAGCGATCCGTCCGCGCGATCAGACACGTTCGGCCAACCGAACCCTGCGGCTCGAAGGCGACGCACCGAACCCCGGCGTGGGCGTGAGCATTGGCGCTGCGATTGTTCCTCATTCAAATCATGCGGAGATTGCATCTTGCACAGGGTACGTACTCAAATCCGAGACTGTGGGGAAAGGGCTTTTTAACGCCTGTCCGGTACGCCACGGGGGCTGATGGTCGAAGCCTCCCAATGGTATTCCCTGATCTCGGTTGGGAGCAGCTCCCTCGCCCTCCTCGCCGCCGCGTACGTCGTCCGAAAGATCCCGAACCGGCGCGCGGGCGACACCTTCGTCCTGGCGATGGTGTTCTTCGTCCTGGCCGGCACGTTCGCGTATCTCCTCCGCACGTCGGCCATCGTCGATGGCGGAGCGAACATCGGGCCCCTCGAGATCGCCCGATTGTTCTACTTCTTCCACATGCTCGCGGTCGGATTCACCGCCTCGTTCATCGGCCAGTACTTCCTCGGTTTCGAGCTCATGCGGCGCCGCCTCGTGAAT
>VBMA01000195.1:3153-3666 GCA_005878985.1 Methanobacteriota archaeon | reverse complement strand
CTGGAGGCGACGTCGAAGGAAAGGAGTCCCCAGTTCTCGACGGGACCTACTTTTGAGACCCAGAAGGAGGTGTCTCTCCCATACATGGCAGTTGGGTTTGCCGTGGACACATAGGTGTCCCCGAACACACTGCTCTTGAACGTCGTGGGATCTCCGGACGAAGGAAGCAACGCGAACGCAGAAACGGTGATGAGGCTCACGGCGACCATGACCCAAGCTATCTTGCGCGATTTGAAAGCCATTGATGCCTCCTCCTGTCCCTCGCCCGGGTATGGTCTGCGGGTGTTTAACGATTCTGATTCGCCCTTGTCATTTCCAGAAGTGATAGGAAGCTCCGGCTTGAGCCGGGTGACGACGCGATTGGGAGGTCTGATGTAGCCGGTGGGTTTGTCGAAAGCTCACCACAATTTCTCGTTACGTCCGGGTGACGCCATCTCGATGCGGACGGTCACACGAAGTGATTCGATAGAAGCGTCTCTCGATTCTTGACATACGCGGGCATCCTGATCGAGT
>VBMA01000195.1:0-3093 GCA_005878985.1 Methanobacteriota archaeon | reverse complement strand
CGTTATCAGTTGCGGGAACACTTCCGGAGGCGCGCGGCGAATGATTTAATACGTCGTCAGCTACTCCGATTCTGCCCGAAAAGTGCGTCTCATCAGAGAGGATGAGGGAGGAGTGGGCCTGGGCGATGTTCGGTGGATGCGTGAGCTTTTACCTGGAGGAGGATCGGTGCCATAGCCGCCGGCTATTGTCGCGACCTGCTGTCGGCTCGTTGGATCATTCAGATTCGAGAATGCCTCGATTACTTCCGGCCGTGCGGAACACGCAACTTGTCGATCCCTCAGGCGATCCCCCATGGCTCATGCTTGATTTGCACGGAGGAGGGGACGCTTGAAGATCGTACTCGTAAGTGATTACTACTTCCCGCATGTCGGCGGCGGTGTCGAACGCGTCGTCGAGGAGCTCGCACACAACTTCCTGAAATTCGGTCACCAAGTCCGAGTCGTAACGTTTAATCCAGACGGCTGGCCATCTAAAGAAACGGCCGATGGAATCGAGATCGTCCGGATCCCTTCTGTGAATCTGCAGCCGATGGTCGGCGTTCCTGCGGCGGTGAATGCCGGGCTCGGAATTCGCCGTGCTGTTGAGGGTGCCGATGTGATTCATGTACACAACATTTTTTTCCTTCTGAGCTTGTTGACCGCGTTGAGTCGTCCGAGGGCGCCAATCATCACGACGATGCATGTCGGTTCCCTCGCGAATCTCACCGGCTTAACGGGTGCCATCGGGCGATTGTACGAGCGGACCGTCGGGCGATTTATTCTGCGCAGCTCCGAGGCGGTCACCGCGGTCTCTCCTTCCGTCGCGGAACACGCCGCAAGCATCGGTGCCAACGCGCCGATTCATTTCGTTCCAAATTCTGTTGACGTCGAACGTTTCCATCCCGCTGCGAGATTGGACGGGGAGCCGGAGACCGATCAATCCGTCTTGTTCCTCGGACGGTTCTCCCGAAACAAAGGTCCTCAATACCTCGTAGAGGCGATTCCACGGGTTATGTCGGCAATCCCGGAAGCCACGTTCGCTTTTGTTGGTGATGGGCCTCTCCGAGCGCCGATGGCGCGTCGGATGCGGGAGCTCGGCCTTGATGGCAACGTGCAGATTCACGGAAAAGTTCCCGATGTCGTACCCCTCCTACAGAGGGCCGGCGTCGTGGTACGCCCCTCTCTCACCGAAGGCATGCCCTTGGCGGTCATGGAGGCGATGGCCTGTGGACGGCCAATCCTCGCCACGCGCGTCGGGGGCACGGGGGATCTCATTTTGGATGGAGAAACCGGAATGCTCTTGGAGCCACGGAATGTAGAGGCGCTCGCGAACGGACTCATCCGCGTGCTCACCGATCGACAGCACGCAGCGGCGATGGGACGGCGCGCACGAGAGTGGGCCGAGCAACAGATGACCTGGGAGCGGGTCAGCCGGACCTACGAGCAGATCTACGAGGAGGTCGCCTCCTGAGGCGCCTCCGGGTTGGGATCGTCGGCTGCGGTTGGGTTTCTCGGCATCGTCATGTGCCTGCGTATCGACGCTCCGGGATCGCGGAGATTGCCGCCGTGTACGACCGAAAGTCCGAACGAGCCGAGGCCCTGGCGAGGTACGCCCACGCTCGGCCATACTCTCGAGAACTCAGCGAGATGCTCTCGAAGGAGCACCTTGACGTCGTCAGCGTGTGCACGCCACCGTGGCTCCATGCCTCGCAGACAATCCTGGCGCTCGAAGCGGATGCGAACGTCCTCGTCGAGAAGCCGATGGCCATGTCCGAGGCAGACTGCCGCGCAATGTGCAACGCCGCGGAGCGCAGCGGACGGAAGCTCTGCGTCTCACACAACTTCCTCCTCAGTCGCGCGGTTGCGGAGGCGTCCCGCCGTGTCGAATCCGGACGTACGGGCCGCGTGGAGTCCGTGATCGGATTCCAGATGAGTACGCCACGTCGCCGGCTCCCGGACTGGTACGAGACCTTGCCTGGTCAACTGTTCTTCGACGAGGCCCCGCACCTCACGTACTTGAGTCGCCGATTTCTCGGCCCCCGGGAGCCGCAGGTCGTGCACGCAGAATCGCTCGTTGCGGACGCCGCGGCGGTTCAGCGTACACAGAACGTGGTGGCAATCCTACGAGGGAATGCGGCTATCGCAACCCTGACGATGACGTTCAATGCATCCCGCGCGGAGTGGGGGTTCGGAATCGTCGGATCGGAGGAGAGTTACCTCATCGACCTCTTCCGAGATCAACTGGTGGTGCTCGGCCGCGGCGGAGCCCATACCCCGGGAGAAGTCCTCAGTCAGACCCTCGGAGGGATTGCCCAGATGATCGCGGGCTCGCTCACATCCGGGGCTCTCTATGCGACGCGTCGCCAGCTCTACGGACACAGCGAGTTGGTCGAGCAATTCGTAAACGCGGTGGTAAGTGGCGACCCCGTCCCGGTACCAGGAGATGAGGGGCGTCGCACGATCGCCGTCCTCGAGTCCATTTGTGAGACGGCGCTCGTCCCGTCGGCGTGAAAACCACCGACCGGACCAACAGAGCGCTGTTTCATCGCGATAAAGGGAAGGTGGTCCCGCCAAGGCGAGACCGTTTCGCCGTCGCGGTCCTACGTCAAGTCGAATCTCCTCACGCCTACGCGTCCATCTGCCGCGTACAGCTCGAAGGCAGCCTGCGACGTCGACGAGGCAGGGCTTTGCACGGACGGCATCCCTACGCTAGAGGGCGACGGGGCCTCTGGGCCCCACGCCAACGGGGACCCGGAGCCGGTTTCGGTTCCTAGCGGTGTGGCGATTGGTGCCGTGACGTATGTGCCCGTGATCGTCGTCGTAGTACTCGCCGTCACCGTTGCGGTTTGCGCCGCGGGCGTCACGTACCCCGGCACGGCTCCGAACGAAACCGTATACGTGCCCGGAGGCATCGACTGCCACATACCCCAATCGTCACGCGGGATTCCGTTCACGAAGATCGTCCCGGCCACGGCCGGGCTGGTCGTCACACGGAGCGAGCCATGTACCACGAACTGCCCAACGACAGTGGTCGTCGCGCCGGCGGCGACCGTGACCGTAGTTGGCGCAGGTGCCGTCACTCCATAGACCGACGCGAACGAAACCGTGTACGTG
>VBMA01000119.1 GCA_005878985.1 Methanobacteriota archaeon | reverse complement strand
GCCGTGCCACGGGGTCCCGCGGGCCATGGGGCCGCCAACCGTGTCGGAGACTTAACAATTGCCTACCCGGGTGCCGCGAGGATCGCGTCGGCCTCGATCTCCACGAGGATTTGCGGATCGATCAACCGGCTGACCTGGAGCAACGTGGCGGCGGGCCGGATCTTTTGGAAGAACTCGGCGTGCGCCCGACCGACTTTCTCCCAATCATCGATGTTCGTCACGAACATGCGCGTCCGGATCACATCTTCGAGCTGGGCGCCGGCTTGGGCGAGGGCGACCTCGATCTTGCGGAAGATGTGCACGGCCTGGCTGTAGGCATCCGGGCGCGAGGACCTTCCCGTCTGGATCCGTCGCGGTGGTTCCGGCGACCGCCACGTGGTTGCCGATGCGGACAGCCCGCGAATATCCGACGATCGGCTCCCAGCGCGCACCCGATGCGACGTTCTTCCGCTCCATGGACCGCGGAATCGGTGGGGCGTCGAAAAGGGTTGCCCCGTCACGAGGCCTTCCGGGGCTTGAGGTCCGGCGATACCTTCGGGAGCCGGGGCGGGACTGTGCGCTCCGGGTGCTCTAGGAAGTTCGACAATTCGTTGGCGGCGACTTCGGCGACGGAGGTCGCGTCTTCCCAAGTGCCGAGTTGGCGCCAGCTCCGTTCCTCGAACGCCTTCAGGGCCCGGGTCAGCTCACCCCGGAGCGCGTCGTATGCCGGCCCGTCGTAGACCGCCGCGACGATGACGAATTCCCCTCGGACGGCGACGATCCCGAGGCCCTCGTAACGCATCGCCGTGACGGCGTAACCGCGGGACAGGGGGACGCTCGTCTCGACGAAGTTCCCGACGACCGCCAGGAGGCCTTCGAGTTGCTCCGCTCCGATCGGGAGGTTCCGGCTCGACGCGAGGGCCACGAGGGGCTCCCCAGTGCGATAGAACATGTAGATCGCAGCGACCCGCTCCTGGATGGCGGACGCCCCCCGGAAGGCGCGGTTCCAGTCCTCGACGGACAACGGCAGAATCGCCGCAAGGATGAGGGCCGCCGGGATCAGGAGGATGGACGCGGACCACAGCTCGTCGAACGAGCCCGTCAGCGTCTCGTAGACGTTCGCCGACAGGGAGAGGGCGACCGCGGCGAGAAGGATTCCGAGCGTCCAGATGGAGCGCCACCGGAACGCCGTGGACGGGTCCGTTCGTCCTCGAACCGATGAGACCGTCAGGACGAGCGAGACCGCGACGTACGCGATTTGCTGCACCGCCCAGAGTCCGTAGCCCCAGGAGGGGCTTCCCGCCCTCGCCGGGAGTTCGGTCCATGCGAGTCCGAGCGAGCCGATGATGGGCAGGAGGAGCAGCGGGTCATAGGGCGAGGGCCCTCGGGCGACCCATTTCACCGTGAGCAGGAGCGTGAGCGTCCCGAACGTGAGGAGGGTCAGCCGCAGGCCGATGAAGACCAGGTCCGGCGACGCGCCGGACAGGACCGGGTAGACCGCCTCGAGGACCGCCCATCCTCCGAGGAAGAACGCCGTGGCCGCTAGGCCCCGCTCGAACCGCGAGGCGAGCCGCGTCCGGATCACGGGGACGAATCCGACGGCCCACCAGGCGATCCCGGAACCAAGGGAGACGATGCGGGGAGCGTCGAACGTGGCCGGCATAGGGAGTCGCGAACGGTACCGGTGAGCGTTTTCCCAAGGGGAAAATGATTTCGGTGATTTGTGCCGGAATCGGGGTTGCCCAAACTTTCAAAGTCCAGCGATGTGTTCGAATCGACGATGATCACGGTTCGGGATCCCGCCTCGATTCACCAAGTCGACGTGCCGATTGACGGGGGCACCTGTCACGGTCGCTGGCACTTTTCCTTCGACCGCTACTTCGACCCTCGGTGGATGCGATTCGGGACGCTTCGGGTGTTCAACGACGACACGCTGACCCCGGGGGCCGTGTGGCCGTTGCACCCGCACCGGGAGATCGAAGTCGTCACGTATTGCGCGAGCGGCGAGTTCCGCCACGCGGACGAGAACGGGGAAGGAGGCGTCCTCCAGGAAGGCTGGGTCCAGCACACGACGGTCGGCGAGGGCATGTGGCACTCCGAGATCAACAACCGCAAGGATGCGCCGATGCGGTTCGTTCAGATGTGGTTCACGCCATCGGCTCCGGGCCTCGAACCGTCCGTCGAGCAGCGGTCGGTGGAGAAAGCGGATCGGACGAACCGGTTCCTGCCGCTCGTCTCGAACGAAGATCGAGGAGGCTTGACGATCCTCTCGGATGCCCGCGTGTTGTCCTCGTTCCTCGAGGCGGGCAAGAAGATTTCACATCCGCTCGAGGCGCATCGTGGCGCGTATCTCTACGTGCTCGGCGGCGGGCCGGTGCGGGTGAACGAAGAAGAAGTTCCATCTCTCGGCGCGGTGACGCTCCTCGACGAGTCCGAGCTAAGCGTCCGGTCGGAGGGGGACGCGGAACTCCTCCTCGCGGACGTCCTCGTTCTTGAGGACCATGATCCATGAAGATCGATCACTGCGAGTTCCCGGACGACCTTCTGTACGACCCGGAGGGACTCGTGTGGGCGCGCCTCCTCGAATCGGGAGAAGTGGTCGTGGGCATCACGAGCATCCACGCGGCGCTCACGGGGCCGGTCGCGAAAGTCTCCGCGAAACCGCTCGCCGCCTCGTATCCGCGGAATGCCGCGATCGGTTTCCTGGAGAGCGGGAAGTACTTCGGGCCGATCCGCACGCCTGTCCACGGAGTCCTCCGCGAGGTCAACCCCGCCGTCTTAGCGAAGCCTCGGACGTTGACCGACGCCTCTTATGACGCCGGATGGTTCGCCCGTTTGCAGCCGACGAACTTCCGGGAGGACGGCCGAACGTTGCGCTCGGCAAAGGACGCGCACGACATCCTCACGAAGCAGATCGCCGCGTTGCGCGTCCGGTGCTTCGCCGCATTCCCTGATCACGAGATGTTCGAGATTGGCATCGAATGTTCCGCGGTCCTCGCGAAGTTGAACGAGCTGCTCACGCGGATCGAGGTCGGGGGCGTCGTCCACCTCGTGACGGACGATCCCACGTCGCCCATCGAGATGGTCCGGTGGTCCGACCAGACTGGACAGCCGGTCATCGATCAGCGGAAGGAAGGGAACCTGTTCCACTTCCTCGTCCGCAAGGTGATGTGACCAGTGCGTCCGCCCAACCCGCGTGCGGCGGGTGAACGTTCATTGGTTGCACGGCCGTTCTGTCTTTGGCGCAAATCATGGGCTTCCGGTACACGGGAATTCGGGTGCGGGACCTCGACCCGTCGATTGCCTTCTACACGACGGTCTTGGGGATGCGCGTGACCTGGCGGATGAAAATCCGCGAAACCGGGGGTGAAATCGCGGTCCTCAAGTCCCCGGGCGGGTCGCAACGTCTCGAACTGAATTGGTACCCGCCCCGGGGCCGCTACCGCGAGTACCGGCAGGGGGACGAACTCGACCACCTCGCCTTCGCGGTCCCCGACGTCGACGCATTTCTCCGCGACCACCGGGGCGATTTCCGCGTCGTCATGAAGACGCTCGATGAAGGCACGGACCGCCTCGCGTACGTCACGGATCCGGACGGGGCGTGGATCGAGCTCATGTCTCGCCGGAAGCCTCGCCCGAAAACCACGGCCGGCGCGTCCGACTAGATTCGCCTACGGGTCCATCGGCCCTGGGAAGAGCACCGCGCGGCCAACGATCTTCCCGGCCCGGAGATCGTTCAGCACCTCCGCGGCGTCCGCGAGCGGCCCCTTTCGAGTCACGACCGGCCGGAGACGACCCGCCTCGGCAAGCGAGATTGCCCTCGCGAAGTCGGCCATCGTCGACGAGTACGCGCCGAGATACGCTTTGCCACCGTTCACCAGGTCGCTTGCGGCGACGTCAACGGTCTCCCTTCCGGGGGCGACCGCGACGAACCGCCCTCCCGGACCAAGGAGAGACCGCCCGAGGTCGAACGTCGACTTGGTCCCGACGAAGTCGATGGCCACATCGGCGCCCGCATCGGCTTCGAAGTCCCGAAACACGGGACGCGCTTCTCCCGGGCCGACCGCGCGGTCCGCGCCGGAGTCGAGCGCGGCCTTTCGCGCCTCCTCCCTCGGTTCGATCACGAAGACGCGGGTGTTGTACGCCTTCGAGATCTGGACCGCGGAAAGGCCGACCCCTCCCGCCCCGATGATGACAACCAGGTCCTCTTCCTCGGCCTGGCCGAGGACCACGACCGCGCGGTATGCGGTGGCGCCACTACATCCCAGAGGGGCGGCGAACGCCAAGTCGAGGTTCGGCGGCAGCGGCAGGATCGTGGTCTGCTTCGCGACGACGAATTCCGCATAGCCGCCAGGCGCGTCGAAGCCCAAGGTCGTGCCGTCCTCGCAGAGATTCGTTCGCTGGCGGCGGCACTGTCGGCACCGACCGCACGGCTGCTCGAAATGCACCCCGACGAGGTCGCCGACCTTTGCGGTGTACACATCGGCGCCGATCGTCGCGATGCGACCCGCGATCTCGTGACCGGGGATTATGGGCGCATGCGTCCCGGCCTTGACCTCATCGAGGAGGTGGAGGTCCGTCCGGCAGACTCCCGCCGCGAGGACCTGTACGACGACGTCTTCGGGTCCCGGTTCGGGCTTTGGGACTTGCACCAGCTTCACGACCCCGCCCGCCTCGAATCGAATCGCGCGCACGGCCCGGACTAGCGAGCCACCACGGAAAACGATTTGCCTATCGACCGCGCAATGGTGCCCTCGGCGTCTCTTTTGAGTTCAGTCCCAAACCTAGATGTAGCACACGGCGATGCCATGGGCCGAGGGAATCCATGGAGGGGAGCCGTGAAATCTGGGAACGCGTCCGGCAGAAGCCGTTCGCCTCATGGGTCATCTTTGGCGGGTTCGTTTATCTCGGCCTTGTCATTCTCGGCCTCGCCGTGCCAACGCTGGTGGCCTCCCCCGCGTCGATAATCACCGATCCGGTTGCCGCGAGCATCCTCGTGTTCATGGCTCTCTTCTTCGTCTCCGCCTACCTCGGTCTCAAGGGCAAACGCTGGACCTCTGTGCTGGCAGCGGTGGTGAGTATCCTGTTCCTCGTGCTGTTCGGTTCTTTCCTCGTGCCGAGTCTCGCGAATCCGGCGGATGCCGCGTTCGCGTTGGCCATCTCGGGGATCCCCGCTCTGATTCTCGTTGCAATCTTCTCGATTCTCTCGATTATCCACGCGAAGTCTGGGCTCCTCCAGAAGCGATACCTTGCGACGCCAAATTCACCGGGCGGCCTGTTGACGATCGGCATCATCGGCTTCGTCGTCGGGGGCCTCATCGTCGGAGCAATCGGCGGAAGCGTGATCCTCCGCAACCTATCCGCCGCGAAGGCCGACATCACGATCGTGCCAAATGCCCAGTCGGCCGGGATGGCCTTCACGCCCCAGAATTTCACGGTGGCGGTGGGCGGCACCGTCACGTGGGTCAACAAGGATACGACCAGGCACACCGTCACGAGCAACGTGACCGGGCAATTCGGTTCTCCTCTCTTATCCGTAGGTGAGACTTGGAGCCACACGTTCTCTCAGGGCGGAATCTACTACTACCACTGCACGCCGCATCCGCAGATGTGGGGCGTCGTTGTCGTCTCGTGAGGGCTTTTCCTCGGGGCCGCGACCTTGCAGTTGCTTAGTCTAGGCAGCGATCCATCTGAGACTTCGCAGCGCTCGCTCAGAACAAGCGAGAGAAATCGCTCTCGCCCGCTGAATCCCGCTACGGAGAGACCTTTGAGATGACCTTCGTCGCTTCCGAGGTCGTCCAGGCCTTCAGCGTCTGTGTCTTGACGTTCCCGAGCTTCCCGATTTCGAGAAGGAGTTGCATCGCGACATCGTCGTTCGGCGCTTCCGTCAGGGCCACGATATCGTAGCGCCCCATCGTGTAGAAGATCTGCATCTTGGCACCGAGTTTGTTGGCCAAGGCAGACACGGCGTCCGCGCGCTTGGGCGACTCCTTCACGGTCTTGATCCCTTGCTCTGTCCAATTCCCGAGGGTAATGTAGTTCGGCATCTCCAATCCCCGCAGAAAACGCATCATGCGGCGAGTATATAATCGCGCGGGACGCGCGCTCACCCGGAACGCCCTTCGCACAGAGAAGCGCAGCATGCGCGTTGTGCGTTCTAAACCGCCGGACAAACGAATTCGTTATCGCAATTGAGAGCATGGATGCACCGCCTCGAAACAATTCGGACCTTCTGTTTTCGGTTTGCAACAGGGTTAAATGCGGATTCGGGTCTTCAGGCGGTTGAGGTGGGGGATTTCCATGAAGTCAATTGTTTCGCTGGTTCTCGTCGTGCTGGGCTTTGCGGTCATTGCCGCCGGAGTCCAGGTGTCCGCCGCATCGCCGAACACATCCGCGTCGCCGACGTACGACATCACGACGTTGGCAGGAAAGGTCGCCTCGATCCGGGGGACGCAAGGGTTCTACCTCCGGACCTCGGCCCTCCTCGAGCAGGAGGCCGACAATCTGGACGTCGGGGCATCTCCGCCCTATTCAATGAACGCCATCACACCGACCTTCGTCCTGTCGAGTCCGCTTGACGGCACGTCGGTCTCGTCGCCGGCCGTCGTCGTGAATCAGGACCCGAACGCCGCGTCCCAGAATGAACCGGCGATTGCGGTCGACCCCGGCAACCCGAATCGGATCGTCGTCGCGATGAACGATTACGTCAGCCGAACCTGGTCCTGCGCGATCGCAGGGACGCCCTGCAGCGCCCTGGGCGACGGCTACTCCGGAACGTACTTCTCGAACGACGGCGGCGCGACCTGGTGCTGCACCCCCACGGACCCCGCGCATTTGGGCACCATGATCCCCGGGGTCGAGCGCCTGACCGGCGGAATCTACGACGCGGGCGGTGACCCGAGCCTCGCGTTCGACAGCGCCGGTCATGTCTTCTACGCCGGACTCGGCTTCGACCGGACCGCGCCTCCGAACACCGTCGCGGTGAACAAGGGCACCTTTGACTCGGACGGAACTCTTTCTTGGGGCGCGCCGACGTTCATCAACCCGACCACCTCACCGTCCACCCTGAACGACAAGGAGTGGATCGGCGTTGACTCGCATGTCGGGAGCCCGTTCCAGGATCGCGTGTACGTGAGCTGGACCCGGTTCCTCTTCAACCCGCACAACGGGCGGTACGTGCAGGGGCCGATCGCGTTCGTCTACTCGACGGACGGCGGGGCCACGTTCAGCGATCCCCAGTTGATCGTCAGCAATGTGCTGTACGACCAGGGCTCGCGGATTGTCGTCGGTGCGGACGGAACGGTCTACGTCTTCTGGGAAGGGTCCACCCGGTTGGCGTCGTTCAACAGCATCTGGATGGTCTCCTCCACGGATGGCGGCGCGACGTTCAGCGCGCCGGTCGCGGTCGCCCCGGCGGTCGACATCATCCCGCCATTCAACACGGTCTTCCGCGTCAACAGCTTCCCGGCGGCGGACATCGCTCCGGACGGGACCCTGTATGTGTCGTGGTCCTCGGAGGTCCTGAACTCGGCGACGACGTACGGCGCGGATCCGACCTGCGCGTACTTCTATTCCGGCACCGCCTCGGTCTACGCGAACTGCCACTCCTCGGCGGTGTGGAGTTCGTCGACCGATGGAGGTGCGACCTGGACCACGCCGGTCCCGATCCTCACGGCCCTGGATGCGTCGAACCGGGTCGCGGTGGGCTACCCGGTGACACAGCCCGGTGGGAGCACACTCAACGCGCCGGCTGCCCGTCGTGTCGACAGCTTCTGGCCCGCGGTCGCGGCCTCGCCGTCGGGCAAGGTCTTCCTGTCCGCATACGCCGGCGACGTCGTCTCACCGTGGCAGACGTGTGCGACGCCCGCGAGCCCGGTCGCGGTGGGCCGGATCAACTGCCTGGCCCTCGGTCCGTACATCCATAACACGCGCTTGGACTATGTCGTGGCGAATGCGCTCACCGGGACCACGAAGACGGTGACGCCGAATCCCGTCAACACGCGCTATCACTTCGGCGGCGGATTCATCGGCGACTACACGCACCTGGCGGTCGGCTCCAACGACGTGTTCCACGCGGTGTGGACGGACACGAACCAGGAGCAGTCCGTCACCTGGTGGTTCGGCTTCGAGTTCGTGCCCACGACGGTCCACCAGCAGGACATCGTGACCGCCGCGGGGACCCTGTAAGCCCGTCCAGCCGAGAAGGCATCGTGCCGTCAGCGCCAGCCATGGGCTTCGCGCCGCTCCTCCATGGCCTCCGAAGGCGCTGGTTTGAGCGCCCGCCAAATCGTCGTCCCCGGGATCATCCGGATCTTCGATAACGGGAACACGTCGGCGTAGGTGTTCTCTCGGGGCAACGGCTCGGGCTCGAGGATGTCCGTCACGATGAATCCTGCATCGGTGAGGGCCCGATGCCAATCCCCATACGTCCGATGGAAATCGACCTCGGTCCCGTCTTTCTCCTCGAACACGATGGGGCTGCGATCAAAGTAGCTGCGCTTGACAAGCAGCCCGCGTTCTTCCGTCATCGCAAAGAACGGCGACATCCACGAGAAGGCGAACAAGCCTCCCGGACGCAGGACCCGCGCGACTTCCCGAAAGGTCCTTCGGATATCCTCGACGAAGCCGAGGGCGTAGGCGGAGAACGCGATCTCAAAGCTGCCATGGTCCAGCATGGAGAGGTCTTGCACGTCGGCCTCGAGGAAGCGAACACTCGCGTTCTTGGAACGTGCGAAAGCTCGGGCATGTTCGAGTTGTGCCTTCGAGAAATCAACGGCCGTGACGCGGGCTCCCATCGTCGCGAGATGAACCGCGGACTGACCACCCCCGCACGCGATTTCGAGGATATCCTTTCCGAGGACGGACTCTCCCAGGATTCTCAGTTCCCGCTCCGGCGGCATCGACGGCCCCCAGAGGACGTCGCCCTCGAGTTCCGCGTGGTGGTCCGCCTGGTACGCCTTGCTCGACGCGTTCCAGTTGTCGCGGTTCGCTTTCGTGAAGGCAGATTCGTCGTCCACGGGCCACCGGAGAACGGATGATCGTTCGTGTTCCAGCGATTGCCGCAGAGCCCTAGACGAGTTTCGCCGTCATCGTGATGTCGGCCTTGAGTAGCCGGGAGATCGGGCACCCTTTCTCGGCCGCCTTCGCGGCCGTCTGGAACTTCGCGGGATCGGCGCCGGGCACTTTCGCGGCCACGTCGAGGTGGATGGACTTGACGGTCCAGCCGGCGTCCGTCTTGTCGAAGTCCAGGGTCGCCTTCGTCTCAATGCGTTCCGGCCGATACCCGGCCCGCTCGAGTTCGCCCGAAAGGGCCATCGAGAAGCACCCCGCATGCGCCGCCGCGACGAGCTCCTCCGGGTTCGTCCCCGGCGTGTCGCCGAATCGCATCGCGAAGGTGTACGGAACGCCTTTCACCGCGCCGCTCGCGGTCGACACCGTGCCTTTCCCATCTTTCAGGCCGCCGTTCCATTGAGCGCTCGCCTTCCGTTCCATTCGAATCGCCGCATGCGGAAATCGAGGGAGACGCTTAACCCTATCTCACATCCGGCCGGCCGCCCGGAGGACATGGAGCGCGTCCGGGGTCACCCATTCGTTCATCTCCGTTCGCTTTGCCCCACCCCAAGTCCACATACTCGGCTCGGGTCCTCAAGCTCGGCGAGACCGTGTAGAGCCGTCGCTCGGCCGGCCGGACATCCCCTGGTCCCCTCCGGTCCGCCGTTGACTCGAACCGTCTACCCTCCGATCGAGAAGGAATCCTGCCAGGTTCCCGAGAACGCGGTCCGGGCCGTCAACTGCGTCGCGGTGATCGTCACGCGCAGGTAGCCCCAGCCGTAGCCGGGGGTGTTCGACCCCATCGCGGTCGCGAAGTACTGCCGATCCGCGTCCGTCGTCAGGCCGACGCTGGAGAAGCCGCGCCCGCCCGTCCCCACGATTGCGATGACGCTGCCCGCTCCCTTCGCGAATTGTCCGTCCGGGTCGGCGATGCACTCGGGGAAGGAGAAACCCGCACTCCGGATCGCACATCGGAGTTGCTTCGTCCGCTGGTACGAGTGCTGGTCCCCGTGCAGGATCAGATCGACTTTCTTGATGAGCAGCGCATCCAGGAGGTCTTGGCCGGACGGGCACGATGTGCCCACGAGGCCGATGCAGGGCTTGTGGATCGAGACGATGACCCAGCGAATTCCCGCGGCCCGTGCGCTGTCGATCGCCCCGAGGACCCATTGAAAGTGCGTGTTGTTCGCGACATAGGTCCACTTCGCTTCCGGCGGGAAAATGAGGTCGGGCGAGATCTGGATGAACCGGGCGAGAGGGGCCGATGC
>VBMA01000118.1 GCA_005878985.1 Methanobacteriota archaeon | reverse complement strand
TTCGCCTTGTCCCTCTGCAGGGCTCGGAGCATCACTTGCGACTTCGCGCCGGTCTCGTTCCATCCGATGTCCCCCGCGACGGCGAACGTGAACGTTTCGTCCGCCGGGCTCACGTCCAAGTCGACGGGGACGGCGAACACGGTCGCAAACACGAGCCCGAAAACGGTCAAGGCAATCGCCGAAGCGTGTCTCATTCCAGCAAA
>VBMA01000001.1 GCA_005878985.1 Methanobacteriota archaeon | reverse complement strand
GAGCGCGCGTTCTCCGACCCGCGGATCGAGGCCGAGCTGCGACGCGAACCGAGGCACGAAGTCTTCCGCCCGACTTGCGCGGCTGAACACGCCCAGTTCGCGGCTCACGACCTTCGCGGTCAGCGAGATCCGATGGACCGTCACGCCGGTCGCCTCGGCGAGTTCATGCAGTCCCCGCGGCGCACCGAGCTGCTTGGCCGCGAGGTACACGACGGACGCGACGATCGCATCCATGGAACGTCCGCGGGACAGGCCCGCTTCAATCGCTTTCCGCAAGATGATCGCGGCGCGCTCCCGGAACGCGGGGGCAAGCCCCAAGCGGGACGAGAGGCTGGACAACTGCGCCAGGCCGGGGGCCAAGGCGCGTTCTGTCCGGTCATAGCGAGTCCATTGGCTGACCCGGCGCAGGCGGTTCAGGGCCGCCACACTGCGTGCGTCGATCGGGTTCCCCTTCGCATCCCGTAGGCCGTTTCCGACCATAGACCCGAGCCCTTTGTCCGGCGCCATCACGGACGGCGGAGGACCCGCCCGGATCCGATCATCGCCTTCGAACGTGGTCCAGTCGGGGCCCTGGTCCACGAGGCTCTCGTCGACTACGAAGCCGCAGTTGTCGCACACGCGCTCGCCGCGGACTGGGTCGACGTAGAGGGCGAAGCTGCCACAGTTCGGGCAGCGGGCGGGATCCGAACCCGACGAATCGGGCTGAAGCTCCCGCTTGAATCTCACGTCTCTTGCGTTCGTCGATGTAAACTGACTCATTGTGTCACCTCGCGAGGAACGGAATTCATGACCCAGCGGGTCGCCCACCGCTCCAGGTCCCGAATCGTCTCGAAGAGCGCCGCGCCTTTCGGCGACAGCCGATACTCGACCGCGACCGGCCGGTCCAGATGGACCTTCCGCTCCGCGATCCCGACCTCCTCGAGTTCCTTCAACGTCTTCGCGAGCGAGCTCTGGCACATGCCGGTCGCCACGCGCAGCTCGTTGAAGCGCTTCGGTCCGGAGAGGAGGCTGTGGAGGACCGTGAGCTTGAGCTCGGAGCCGATCACCTCGAAGGCGACCTCCGCTCCGCAGCCGGGTCCCTCGCAGGGGCTTTCCTTCTCCGCCATGACTTCGCATCCTTGCACCATATAATGTGCGCCCGGGATATAAGTAGTTTCGTTTCCGTACCACGTTTCGGGTGAGAACCTAGTGCGACTTGAAAACGGGTTGTGTGCCGGCGGCTCAGACCCACCGGGTGATGACGACCTTGCTCTCCGTGAAGAACCGGACCGCGTCGCGGCTCTGCGGGTGGAGGTCTCCGAAGAACGAGTTCTTCATCCCCCCGAACGGGAAGTAGGCCATCGGCGCCGCGACCCCGACGTTGATGCCGATGTTCCCCGCGCGGACGCCGTGTCGGAAGTCCCGGGCGTGCTTCCCGCTCGACGTGTAGATCGTGGCCGCGTTCCCGTATGGGCTGGCGTTGATCAGCTCAACCGCGTCGTCGAGGCCGCCGACCGCGAACAGATTTGCCACCGGGCCGAAGATCTCCTGCTGGGCGACGGCCATCTCCGGCCGGACGTCATCGAGGATCGTCGGGCCGACGAAGTAGCCATCGTAGCCGGACACGCGGACGGTCCGTCCGTCCAAGGCGACCTGGGCGCCTTCTTGCTCGCCGCGGTCGATGAAGCCGAGGACCCGGTCGCGGTGGCCCGCCGAGATGACGGGGCCCATCTGGACCGTCTCGTCCAAGCCGTACCCCACCTTGAGCGCCGCCGCGGCGGCCGAGAACTTGCGGCGCAGATCCGCGTGGACGTCGCCGACGCCGACGACGACGGACCCGGCCAAGCATCGCTCGCCGGCGCAACCGTAGCAGGAGGACACCAGATTCGAGACGACCTTGTCGAGCTTCGCGTCCGGCATGACGACCAGCACGTTCTTGGCACCGCCGCCGGCCTGGACGCGCTTCCCCGAGGCCGCCGCCTTCGTGTACACGGCCTTCGCCACGGAACTCGAGCCGACGAATGAGACGCCCGCGATGTCCGGGTGATCCAGGATCGCCTGGACCGTCTCCTTCGCTCCGTGGACCAGGTTCACGACGCCCGCCGGGAAACCGGCCTGGTGGACGAGGTCCATGACGAGTTGCATCGCGGTCGGGTCTTGCTCGGACGGCTTCGCGATCCAGCAGTTCCCCGTCGCAACGGCGTATGGCCAGAACCAGAACTGCACCATGACCGGGAAGTTGAACGGGCTGATTCCCGCGAACACCCCGAGCGGCTGGTACAGGACCTCCTCGTCGATTCCCGGGCCTGCCCCGTCCTCGAGGTTGTACCCCATCATGAGGCTCGGGATACCCGCCGCCACCTCGACGTTCTCGATGGCGCGTCGGATCTCGCCGCGGGCCTCATCGATCGTCTTCCCCATGTCCTGCACGACGACCCGAGCGAGGTCCTCGGCATGGTGTTCCATCAGGTCTCGGAGGACGAAGAAATGGCGAGCGCGGTCCAATGGTGGCGTCTCCCGCCACGCATCCCAGGCCCGGAGAGCCTTCTGGACGGCCCGGTCGACATCGTCTTTCGTCGAAAGCGGCACGCGGGCGATGACCCGACCGGTCGCCGGGTTCGTGTCCTCGAGCCACGCCGTCGTCTCCGGCGTGCGCCATTCGCCGCCGACGTAGTTCTTCAGGTCCCCGTAGTGGGACTTGACCTCCGGGAGCAGCGTGGTTCCGCGGACCATCCGCACCTCAGGACGCCTTCCCTGCGAGAGCCAGGTCGAGGCTGTCTTCGAGCAGGTCGAGCGCCTTCGCCATGAGCGGGAGCGGGATGTTGATCGGCGGGAGCAACCGGATGCAGTTGTTGAAGAACCCCGCGGTGAGGAGCACGAGGCCGTTCTGGAGGCCAGCCAGCTGGACGGCCCGCGCGAGTTCCACGTCCGGCTCCTTCGTCCGCCGATCCTTCACGAACTCGAGCGCCCACATCGCACCGATCCCGCGGACCTCGCCCACGCGGTCGTGGCCCTCGAAGATCTCATCCAACCGCTTCCGGATAAGCGCTTCCAGCTTCTTCGTCTTTGGAAGCGCCTTCTGAATCACATCGATCGCCTCGAGCGCCGCGGCGCAGACGACGGGATTTCCGCCGAACGTGCCGCCCAGGCTCCCCGGTCCCGGTCGGTCCATGACCGCGGGCTTCCCGGTCACGCCGCCGAACGGCAATCCGCCTCCGACGGCCTTGCCGCTCACGAGGATATCCGGCACCGTGTTCCAATTCTCGATCGCCCACAGCTTCCCGGTGCGGCCCATGCCGGCTTGTACCTCGTCGTCTACGAGCACGATGCCATGGGCGTCGCACAGCTTGCGGAGGAGCGGGAAGAATTCCTTGGGCGGGACGATCATCCCGCCTTCCCCCTGGACCGGTTCGGCGAGGATTGCGGCGACGCGGCCCGCGACCTCCGGCTGATTGATGAGCCGCTCGATTTCCTCGACGCGGGCTTTCGCGCACTCCGCGGGCGGAAGCCCCTGCGGGTCGCGGTACGGGTACGCATAGTCCGCGAGGATCACCTCCCGGACGAGCGGACCGAATCCTTCGCGGTACGGCTTGTCCTTCCCCGTCAGGCTGATGTCGAGGAGCGTGCGCCCATGGAACGCGGTCTTGAAGGAGACGAGCCACGCCCGCTTGGTCGCGGCACGCGAGATCTTGACGGCGTTCTCGATCGCCTCGGACCCGGAGTTCAGGAAGATCGACTTCGTCAGGCCGGGCGGGCAGATCTCCGCCATGCGCGCCGCGAGGTCCGTGTACGGCGCGTACGTCGCGACCATGAAGGAAATGTGCGTGAGGCGGTCGAGTTCGTCTTTCGCGGCGCGAATCACGGAAGGCGGACGATGGCCCGCGGTCTGGACTCCGATGCCCCCGCCGAGGTCGATGTAGACGTTCCCGTCGGCGTCCTGGACGAACGGTCCTTCGGCCGCCGTCACGTCGATGGGAAGGGCGACCTTGACGGCGTTCGTGATGAACTTCTCCTTTCTCGCCATCGCGGCTTTCGATTTCGGTCCAGGCGGGACCGAGACGATGTTCGGTCCTCGGAGACCTCTCCTAGTGCGCTTTGCCATGGTATCGTGGCCCGGTTAGGGAACGGAGCTCCGGACCCGGTGAAGGGAACGGAAGAACCGGATTATAGGCTTTCCATGAAGACGAGCTCGCTCACGAGAAGACTTGACCCTTCGTCTCGGGTCCGATCCCCGCGAGCACGACCCCGCCGAGCGCCATGACAACCGCAATGGCCGTAAGGGGTGCGATGATCCCGCCGGTCGACGCGTAGAGCGCGCCGAAGATCACGGGACCCATGATGGCGGTGATTTTTCCGACCCCTTCCGCGAGACCGAATCCGGTAGCCCGGTACTGGGTTGGGAACAGTTCGCTCGTGTAGGGATAGACGGCCCCCCATGCTCCCAGGTTGAAGAAGCTCACGAAGGCAAGACTCACGAAGAGCGTGGCGAGTTGCGACGCCGTTGCAAAGACATATCCGCTCACGCCGCCGAGGATGAGGAAGAGAGCCAAGGTCCGTTTCCGACCCCACTTCTCCACGAGATACATAGAGACCCCGTATCCCGGAAACTGTGCGAAGGCCGAGACGATGAAGAATGATGCGAGAAGGCCGACGTCGGAGCCGACCGCTCCGAACACGGGAAGGGCGAATGGGAGGGAGAGAAAGAGACCATAGTAACTGAAATTCAACGCGATCCACACGATGACGGTGACGCCGGAACGCCGCAACAGAGATCCGCCGAACAGCGCCGAGACGGGCGCTCGCGGAATCGTCTGCTCCCGAGACAGGGATGACTCCTGGACATCCGAGGCGGTGACCCGTTTCAGGACGTCGGCCGCCTCTCCGAGGCGGCCATGGCGCGCATAATAGAACGGGCTCTCGGGGACCGTAATCCGCGCGAGGAATGCAACGAAGGCGGGGAACGCGGCGACGACGAAGAGGAGACGCCATTGTCCTCCACCTTGAATGATGAAAATCCACCAGAATGCAATTGCGAGAAGGAACCCGATTGGCCAGAAGAAGTCCAGTAACACCATGAACCGTCCGCGGGACTGCGGCGGGAGGAATTCCGAAAGCAACGATGGGTCGACGACTAGGATCCCCCCGAGCCCGAGTCCTGCGAGGAGCCGAAATCCGAAGACGCTCCACGGATCCCAGGCGAGCGCCGTGAGGCCCGTGAAGACGGAGTACCATAGGATGCTCGCCAGGAAGACGACCCGGCGGCCACGGGCATCGGCCAAGCGACCGAGGATCAGGCTGCCGATGAACGAGCCCATGAGCGTCGCCGAAGCGACCAGAAAGTACAGGATCGGATTGTTCGCGGGTGTCAGACCGAACTCAGCGAAGATCGCGGGCAGAACGAATCCGATCAAAATGATTTCGAACGCCACGAACGTCCAGGCGAATCCGGTCAGTAAGACAAGCCGGCGATGAAACGGCGTGAAGCCTCCCTGCCGCAGCACATCTTCGACGGTCCGCGTCCCCACTTCCACGAGGCGACGACACCGAGGGCGTATTTGAGGATTCGCGGGCCCTAGGCGCCCGCAAAAACTGGGAACTCAATGGGCGTGGCGTGTCGTGGATCTCTCATCGGAAACTCTTTCACAAAAGCTCCGTAATACGGCACGCGGTTTGCGACGACCCGGCGGAATGCGTCCCGCAGCCGATCGTCATCGAGCCCGCGAGTTGGGATGAGGTCGTCGTTGCGGTTCAGGCACCCTTTCAATTCCCCCTGATGCGTCACGCGGATCCGGTGGCAGTTCATGCAGAACTCCGCGTTGTACACCGGGTCGACGACCTCGACCTCCGCGCCGTTGAAGAGGTAGATCCGGCGGTGGTGCATCTCGCGCACGAGGACCTTGTCAGCCCGACTCTCCAGCCATTTCTTGAGACGGTCGATGTCGACCATCCAATCCTCTTGACCGACGAGCTCCGGCATGAACTGGATGAGCTGGAGCTTGAGCCCGTCGCCGCCGGAGATGTACTCGATCATCCGCGGGATGTGCGGGAGCGTCTGTTTGAACACGACCATGTTCAGTTTGACCGGCTTGAGGCCGACCCGGAGCGCCTCCTGGATCCCGCGGAGGACCGGCGCGAGCTCGCCTTTGCGGATGTCTCGGAATGCCGCAGGATCGAGCGAATCGATCGATACGTTGACTCGTTTCAGGCCCGCGTCCCGGAGGGCCTCCGCGCGTTTCGCGAGCATCGAGCCGTTCGTCGTCATCGACACATCCGGGAGTTGCCGGACCGAACGATCGATGATCTGTTCCATGTCCAGCCGGATGAGCGGTTCGCCGCCCGTGAATTTCACCGAGCGGATCCCGAACTCGCGGGCGACGCGCAGGAGCCGCTCGATCTCGGCCACGGACATCTCGTCCTCGTGGGGCATCCGCGGCTTCAGAATCGGACCGAGGCCCTCGTCGTGGCAATAGATGCAGCCGAAGTTACATCGCTTCGTGACGCTCACGCGGATGTCCGTGACTTCGCGTCCGAATGCGTCGACGAGCATGAGCCCTCATAGGAAGGTGGAGTCGCGGTAAAAAGATGGTGCCGAGATCAATGGAGTTGGCTCGGGGCCGTGCTCCGATGCGTCCCAGGACATGTTTCGCTCACCCGCTTCCGAATGTTTTTATAGGAGGGTCTCGTAAGGCGCAATCAGCCCACAACGTCTGAATTCGACTGGTGACGGTTTTTCCGGCCTTTGCGACTCGGCGGCTTGTGTCGGCAGAAGTGAGAACATGGAAGACAAAGCAATGACTAAAGTGAAAGACCTGACCCCCGCGTCCAAGCAAGTGAATGTCTTGGTCAAGGTCGTCAGTCTGAGTGAAGAGAGAGAGATCACGTCGAAGTTCGGCGAAGCGAGAAAGCTCGTCGAAGCGACGGTAGGCGACGAGACCGGGACCGTCCTCCTGACCCTGTGGAACGACCAGATCGGGCAGATCCAGAAGGACGAGACGCTCCTCATCGACAACGGCTACGTCACCCTCGTGCGCGGGCACATCCGGCTGAACGTCGGAAAGTACGGCACGATGGCGAAGTCGGAGCAGATGATCGAGAACGTCAACACGGCGCTCGACGTCAGCGCGGTCGAATACGAGCGCGAGCCGCGCTACCGAAGCGGCGGCTACAGCGGCGAGCGACGGGAGCGCAGCGGCGGCGGCGGCGGAGACCGGCAGTTCGAGTTCGGGACCTTCAGCGGGAACCGAAGCGGTGGCAGCAGCAGCGGCGGCCGCGACCGGGACCGACGGGACCGCGGGCGACGCCGGTACTGATCGATTTCACCTTTTCGTCTGGCCTTCGGGCCAGGCCTTTTTCATTTTTCCGACGAACCGGCGGAACCGCTGGCCGATTTCTCGGTGCATGACGGTTACGAATCCAAGAGGATCAGATCATCGGCGCCGGGGAGGCCTTCGCCCTTCCGGACGCTCCGGCATCTGATAGATCCGCTCGGGCTGGCGCACCGCAAGCCGACCGTTCCAGAACGCGCGCGCGTTCTCCTCCGTCACCTCGACGTGCAGCACGTCGAGCTTCGCCTTCATGAGGTTCCGGAACTTCGCACGCTTCGACTTGTTCTCTTCGTTCCACATCCGCGTGAATTGCTGGTCCTTATCGTCGGCCATCGGTGCCACCGCCTCAACGCTCGATGAGAACGCGGGCCCGGCCGTGGAGGCCGACTCGGTTCGTCACGGGAATTGGAGGACGTCCGTCGCGAGGAACCGCGGACTCATAAGGCTTTTCTTCGAAATTCGCGAGCGCCCCTCGCGTCAATACGTAAACGTCACGATCAGGTCGTCGGCGACGGATTCAATCCGATAGGACGTAAGCGGGAACTTCGCGGGGAGCTCCTTCGGCTGGCCCGTTTGCAGATCCCACGATCCGTTGCAGTCCTTGCATGTGATCAGGAGCTTCTCCCGATCGACGAGGCCGTCCGTCAACATCGCCCACTTGTACGTGCAGGCGGCGTCGACACAGAAGAAGCGGTCCCCGAGCCGGACGACGAGGATGTCGTACCCCATGATCTCGAAGTGCTTCTTCCCGCCGTCCGGGACGTCATCCACCTTGCACAGATTGACGTCCGTGTCCATTGGGCGAGGCGAACCTCCACCGGGCCTTAAGAGTTTGGGGACCTCGCCCGCTCCATCGCCACGGGATCCCTTGCCATCGCGCTCGGTGGAGTGACAAACGGTTCATACCTCTAAGTAGAGGTATACAGCGCACCAGAAGACCGAACTCGGACCATGGGCCGGCTTACATGCGCGCGAACATCGCGGCCATGTGTTTCGAGCCGCCGACGAAATCCCCCATGCGGAAGTGCTCGTTCGGCGCATGGTAGTTCGAGCCGTCGTACGAGACGCCGGGTCCGGAGATGGAGGGCACGCCGACGACTTCGTTGAAGAACCCATGGGCGGAGGCGCCCGCCGACCACGGCCAGACCTCCGGCTCGCGTCCGTATGCATCCACGGATCCCTTGATCGCGGCTTTCACGACCCGGGCGCTCAGGGAGATGGCGGCCGCCTCGAGGGCCTCTTTCGCGGGGCTCAATTCGATGTCCCCGAAGCCTTTCTCGATCAGGTGATCCCGTAGCTTCGCGAACTGTTTCTCCTGCTTCATGTTCGGGACGAGGCGGAAATCGATCTTGGCCTTCGCGACCGCGGGATTCACCGTCTTCGTGCCTTGTTCGATGTACCCGCTCACGAAGCCACAAATCGTGCAGGTGGGCGAGTAGATCAGACGACGGAGGATGTCGAAGTCGTTCCCGTCCCCGACGAATTCGGAGACGCCCCAGAACTCCTTCAGCGCATCGGCCTTGAATGCGCTCGCGCGCAGGTACCGCAGCTCGCGGGCCGTTGGACGCCGCGCATCCTTGTACCAGCCGCGCACCTTGATCCGGCCCTTCGCGTCCCGCAGGGTCATCAGCGCATGGATGAGCCGCCATGCCGGGTTCGGCGCGATTGCCGCATACGAAGAATGCTGGTCCACCTTCGCGGTCCGGCTGGTCATCTCGACGTACAGGATGCCCTTGCATCCCAGCTCGATCTTGGGGGTGCCCTCATGGAGATGGTCACCGCCTTCGATCGTCGCGCCGTCCGCATGCAAGATCTCCTGGTTCGCGTGGACGAACGATCCGAAGTGGGGGCTCCCGACCTCCTCCTCGCCCTCGACGACGAACTTCAGGTTGATCGGCGGCCGACCTTCGACGCCTTGCCATGCTTGGACCGCGAGGAGTTGCATGATGAAGTTGCCCTTCGTGTCCGCGCAGCCTCGGCCCCAGAACTTGCCGTCCTCGATCGTCGGGTCGAACGGATCCCGCTTCCATTCGTTCAACGGGTCGACCGGTTGGACGTCGTAATGCTGGTACATGAGGAGCGTCGGCTTGCGCTCGTCGACGATCATCTGACCGAAGACGACGTTCGGCCCGCCGTCCGTCGGATATTCGCGGGCCTCGAAACCGTTCTCGACGAGCAGACGCCGGACGAACGCCGCGGTCTCGGGTTGGGCCCGCTTGTGGGCCGAAATCGTGGGGAACCGGACGTACTCCTTCAGAATCTCGAGCGCCTTGCCCGCGTCCGCCTCGACGCGGCTCAGGACATCCGTGAGGGCCAAACGACGCACCGCCGCGGGAACGCCGGCAGGACATAAGAACCCAATGCGTGCATCGGTGTTCCGGTGCAACCGCGAGCCGATTCCGCGAAAGAAATAAGCCGACGAACGAACTGCGCATTCCGGCGAGACGATGGAACTCATGAAAGGGGTGCACGTCATCGAGACCTATGCGACGACCACATTGCTCGTCGACGACCGCCTCGTCCTGATCGACACCTCCGCGGACGCGGACGGCGGAAAGGTCCTCGATTACTTCGCAAAGATCAAGATAAAACCGAAAGACCTGTCGACGATCTTCATCACCCACACCCATCCGGATCACGTCGGAGGACTCGCAGCGATCAAGCACGGCTCGCCGGCGAAGGTGGCGTCCTCGCGAATCGAAGCGGACTTCATCGCCCGCAGGCGGGTGTACGACGGTCCGCCGGGCGTCCAACGGCACCCGGGCACGCCCGTCGACGTTCTCCTGGACGACGGACAGCTGCACGACGGCCTCCGGGTCATCTTCACGCCGGGTCACACCCGAGGGAGCATGTCGCTCCTCGACGAGAGCCGTTCGCTCTGCATCGCAGGCGACGCCGTGAACAACGAATCCGGCCTGAGGCCCATGCCGGACCCGTACAACGTCGACCCGAAACAGCACCGCGCATCGATCAAGAAACTCGCCACGTTTCATTTCGAGAATGTCGTGATGGGCCACGGCACCCCGATCGTCGGCGGGGCGAGTGCGAAGATCGCCGAACTGGCGAAACGCGTGTGACGAACCCATCCGATGTCACCTGCTGACAATCACGGGCAGAGGTTTATGAAGGGGCGCGGTTCATATGCGCGTCCAGCCCTCGAAAATCGCGGAGGCTTCCTCCTGTTGTCGGCCCGATTGAGCGCCCTCGCCCGGCGGTTTGCCGCCATCGTGGCCGTCCTCGCGATGGTCGGCGCGTTCGCGGCTGGAGCCACCGCGCTGGCCCCCACTAGGGCGACTCGAATCGGAACAAGTTTTCCCGTTCACACCGAGTTCACTCCAAGCGACCCTTTCTTCATTGACCAATGGGGCCTGAAGTCGATTGGGGTGCCGAGCGCCTGGGATGTCACCCTGGGAGATCGCAACGTGATCGTAGCCGTCGTCGACACGGGTGTGTGGTGGACCCAGCCGGACATCCAAGCGAACATGTGGACGAACTCGGTGGACGGCACACACGGATGGGACTTCGTCAACGGCGACTCGAATCCGATGGACATCGACCCCTCAGGCACCTACCACGGGACGGGGGTTGCAGGTGTGATCGGCGCGATAACCGACAACGGTCAGGGAATCGCGGGAACCGCGCAAGTCAGCGTGATGGCCGTCCGGGCGCTCGGATCGAACGGCGAGGGCACCTCCACGGACACCGCCCAGGCCATCATTTGGGCAGCAGATCATGGAGCGAAGGTGATCAATCTCTCGCTGGGCACCAACGAGACACCAATCGAACCGACGGACATCCACCTCGCCATCGACCATGCATGGTCCAAGGGAGCACTCATCGTCGCGGCGGCCGGGAACGCCGGGGTCGGGACGCTCGATTACCCTGCCCGCCTTCCGGAGGTCGTGTCTGTTGCGGCAATCGATGAATCGGGGCAACGGGCCTCCTTCTCGAACTATGGCACCGGGCTGGATCTCTCCGCGCCTGGGACTCGGATCGACACGCTCAATGGAGGCAACAACCAACTCAACAACGTCCACTCCCTTCAGGGCACCTCGTTCTCGACCCCCTTCGTGAGTGGCATTGCGGGCCTGCTCCTCTCCGCCGAGCCCGGGCTGACGAACGTGCAGCTCTGGAACATCCTCAATATGACCGCCGTCCAACCGGTCGGAAGCGGTTACAACAAGGATTATGGCTGGGGCGTCGTCAGCGCGCGGAACGCAATTGCCGCACTCAACCAGCCGCTGATCTCCATCGACTCCTACCCGACGTCCGTGTCGAGCAGTTCGACGTTTGGCGTGACCTGGTCGATCCTGGGGCCAGTGGGAATGACGGTGTCGGACACCCACCTTGTCTGGGGGACGGTGCCCGGAATGCTCCGGAACTCGACGTCGGCGCAGTCGGGGCAGACGCGGCAATCCTACACCGCAGGGGGCCTCTCGATTCCTTCGGGCGCCGGATCGATGTACTTCAAGATCGTTGCGACGGTGAACGGGAGTCTTTACGAATCCTCCGAGAAGCTAGTGAGCCTGTCCAGCGTCCCGGACTTCCTGTTCGTCCTATACCAGCTCCTCGCCTCGAACCTCTTGTACCTCGCCTTGTTCATCCTCGTCCTCGCGGGAGTCGTTGCATTCATCCCACAGCGCCGCGCCGCGCGGGCCCGCAGGGCGGTCGCCCGTCCGATGACCTTGTACCCGCCGAGCTACTACGTCCAGGCCGCCCGGCCGTCCCAGCCACCGCCCGTACCGCAAACCACTCAACCCGCGACGCGGATCGAACCTCAGATGGCGGGCCCGCCGTCCGCGCCCACTCAGATCGCCCCCGCGGCCCAACCGGTCACGCCGATACCGATGGCGCAGCCTACGGCTGCCAGGAAGCGCTGCCCGAGCTGCGGAACGATGGTCGCCGCGGACAACATGTTCTGCTTCTTCTGCGGGAACCGGTTCCGCTGAGCCGACCAACGACACTCGAGAGGTTTCGCGTTCCAGCGATCCACGGGGAGGTCACTGCGCACGCGGCTACGTCCCGTGCTTGTAGAATTCGTACGCGGACATGGGTTTCGCGTAGTCCACCCGCCACGTCCGGTCGACCGGGGCCTTCCCGAGGGCGCGGGCCATCTCCCGCACATGGACGGGCATCGAACCGCAGCAGGAGCCGATGTAATTGACGCCGGCTGCGTGGGCTTCGGCCGCGAAGGCCCCCATGACCTTGCGCGAAAGGACGAGGGTTTCCGTCTCGTACGGGAACTCCTTCGTCGCGGTGAAGTCCGGGATCCCTGGCGGCGTGCTGTAGGCGGTCGGCTGACACGCGACGAACCCGGACACCGCCTGGCGCATTTCCCGCGCGAGGGGGAGGAGCAAGAGGGGATTTCGGAGACAATTCACCCCGACGATGTCCGCGCCGGCGTCTCGCAACGCACGGGCGCAGTCGGCCGCGGAATGCCCGTCGTAGGACTTCGGATCCTTGTCGAACGACATCGTGACCATGGACGGCATGCCGGTCTTCTCGATCCGCTCCGTGGCGAGGAGCGCTTCCCCGAGCCACGAGAACGTCTCCGCGATCACGAAGTCTGGGTGTTCCTGGAGCTGAGCCTCGAGCTGCTCGTCGAACAGCCGACGCACCTTGTCCGCGGATCCCTTCTCCTTCGGATCGTACATCCACGTGAGGCTGAGGTTCGCCGCGACGAGCGCTCGATCGCCCGCGACCTCGCGGGCGAGGCGGACCGCGGCGCGGTTGATGTCGCGCACCCGATTCGCATACCCGACCGTCGCGAGTTTCTCCTTGCTCGCATAGAAGGCGAGGGACTGCAGAACTTCCGCGCCGGCGTCAAGGAACTCTTGATGGAGCTCCCTCACGGCGGCCGGATGCTCCAGGACGACTTCCGGCGTGAAGGGACCGGGTTGAACGTAGCCGCGTTTCTCGAGTTCGAGTAGGTAACCGCCGTCGCCCAGAACGACCCCTTTTTCCAACTGCTCGAGGATGCCCTTGTCCTGGGAATTCTTGCGCCGGCCTCCCCGACCCTGGGCCACGTCTTCAGGAAAGGGGACCGCGGCTTATAGTTTGATGGCGGCATCCAGAGCGATCGCCACTAACGATACGTAGGTGTCCCGCACTCCGCGGACCGTGGATGGCACGTGGGACGCCGTGATCGTGGGCGGGGGCCACAACGGCCTCGTGTCCGCGGCGTACCTCGCCAAGGCCGGATTGAAAGTTCTCGTCCTCGAACGACGACGGATCGTCGGGGGGGCGTGCATCACGGAAGAGGTCTTCCCCGGCGTCAGGTTCTCGCGCCTCGCGTATTCCGCCGGCCTGTTGCGCCCGGAGATCATTCGAGACCTCGACCTCGCGCGGTTCGGATACGAGGTCCACGCGTTCGATCCGCAGTTCTTCCTCCCGTTTCCAGACGGCGACTCGATGCTCTTGTGGAACGACGCCGAGAAGAACCACAAGGAGCTCGCGCGGTTCTCGAGGAACGATGCCGCGGCCTACCCGAAGTACGTGGCCTTCTGGACCGACGTGATGGAGCTCATCGAGGCAATGGTCCTCGAATCCCCGCCGCCGTTGCCGGACTTGCTCGGGATGTTCAAGGGCGCTGAGGCAGAAGAGCTTGCGAAGCGCCTCCTCCTGCAAAGCGCGGCCGACCTGCTCGACGAGTTCTTCGAATCCGATGAGGTGAAGGCGATGCTCGCCACCGCGACGACGATCGGCCTCCCTGCCGGGCCCAAGACGCCCGGTACCGCCCTCATGCTCGGCCACATGCTGCTCCATGAGATCAACGGCGTCAAGCAGACCTTCGGATACTCGAAGGGCGGGATGGGCGGCATCTCCGTGGCGCTCGCGAACGCGGCTGCCCACCATGGGGCCACGATCCAGACGTCGGCTGCGGTCCGCCGTATCCTCACGAACGACGGCCGGGCGACCGGCGTCGAGCTCGAGGGTGGGAAGCGGGTGATGGCCCGGACCGTCCTCGCGAACGTGGACGTGAAGACGACGTTCGAGAGACTTGTCTCCCCGGACGCGGTGGACCCCGAGTTCCTTGCTCAGGTCCGCCGTATCAAGGCGACGGGTGTCGTGACGAAGGTGAACTGCGTCCTGAGCGAGCTCCCGGATTTCACGGCCCGACCCGGCAAGACGGTCCAGCCGCACCACCGAGGGTACCTGGACATCTGCCCGTCTGTCGACTACCTCGAGCGGGCCTGGGACGACGCGAAGTGGGGCAGGCCGTCGACCGAACCGTTCCTGGATTGCGTCGTCCATTCGGTGACGGACCCGAGCCTCGCGCCACCCGGAAAGGTCACCCTATCGATCTACTCCCAATACTCTCCCTACCGTCTCCGAGACGGCGAATGGGACGATCGCAAAGACGAGGTCGGCGACACGATCCTGGAAACCCTCGCGCGGTTCGCCCCGAACGTGACTCATGCCGTCGAGGCGCGCGAGGTCATCTCACCGCTCGACATGGAGCGGGAGTGGGGCCTCCCCGGTGGCTGCATCTATCAGACCGACATGACCCCGGACCAGTTGTTCTCCTTCCGACCGGTGCCGGGATGGTCCGGCTACCGGACGCCCGTGCGGGGACTGTACCTCTGTGGCAGCAGCGCCCATCCTGGAGGAGGCGTCACCGGGGCTCCGGGCCGCAATGCGGCGATGGTCGCCCTCGAGGACTTCCCCGGACTTCGGCCCTGAACGGTCCGCGAGGCTTTTCGTCCGAGATCGCCATGGCCCATCGGCATGACGGCGGCGCCGAACGCCACGAATTCGCTCCGGACCGCGGGACCGAAGACCGACGAGCCGTGCGATGTCTGCGGGGGCCCGACCTTCGAGCGGAACTGCAAGGTCATCTGCCTCCGATGTGGATACACTCGAGACTGCAGCGATCCGTGAGTTGTTTCGCTCTCCGCCGATTTCGACGGTTGCCGGGAACTTCGTCATTTGACGGATAATCTCACGACAAAAGCTATAACCCCCGGCTCGCGTCCGCAGGGCTCGCCCATGGCCGAGGGAGACGTGATCACAACGCGGACGGACTTCGTCCGCCGTGCCCTCCTCGAACGCCGTTACGAGCCCGATGCCTCATACGCCCAAGACCTCCTCGCGCTCGAGCGATTCCTCGCGAGCCGATCCGTCGGCATGGCGGAGTCGTTCGCGCTGTCGAATCTCCTGAGCCGGTACCCGCGGGAGGCCGAGGCGATCGCGAGGGAGCTCGGAGTCCGTCCGTTCGTCCCATTCGAGGATGAGCGGGTGTCCGCCCTCGTCGATGAACGGCTACGCCTCGCCGAGAGCCGCCATCCGCTCCGGCGTCTGCGACCATCGGATCCGGTCAGCTTGTTCGAACTCTGATTCGGTCTTGATGGCGTTTCGCACGCTCTCCATCGTCCATCCGAACGGGCCCGGGCCTCGTGCTTGCCATCGGGATGGCGGCCCTTTGTCTGACGCCTTCGCGCCGAAACGCAAAAAGTCAATGTCCGACATCAACATTATTAAGTACAGCATAGACAAATGGGCCGTGTCTTGCGGCGGCTCATCCTAGCCGAGAAATTCAGCGCTGCCCGCCGCTTGGCCCAAATCCTGTCAGAAGGGATGGCTGAGAAGGTCCGGGCAGACGCCTCCAGCTACTTCACGTTCTCGTCCGGTGGGGACGAGATCATCGTGTTTCCGCTCCGCGGCCACATCGTCGAGATCGACTATCCGGAGTCCGTCCGAGACTGGCAGGGAACGGATCTCGATACCTTGGTCGACCTGGAGCCCATCCGACAGGAGGCGCCACCCGCCCTGCACGATGCGCTCCGACGTCTCGCGGACTCGACTGACGAAGTCGTCCTCGCGACGGACTACGACCGAGAGGGCGAACTGATCGGCGTCGAGGCGCTCGAAACCCTCCGCGCAGGGCATCCGAAGCTCCCCGCCCGACGCGCGCGGTTCAGCGCCATGACGACGTCCGAGGTCCGTCGGGCCTTCGAGAATCTCGTCGAGCCGGATTGGGCGTTGGCAGAGGCTGCGGCTGCGCGGCAGCGAATCGACCTCGCGTGGGGCGCCGTCCTCACGCGATTCTTGACCGTCGAATGTGGCTCCGAGCGGCAGGTGCTCTCCGCGGGTCGCGTGCAGACGCCCACGTTGCGCTTGGCCGCGGATCGGGAACGGGACCGGGAAGACTTCGTGCCGCGGCCCTATTGGAACGTCGTGCTTGTCGCGGGCGAGCCGTCGTTCGAGGCGACCGCGGTCGGCGGGCCGTTCTGGGACGAAGGCGGGGCGAAGGCGCTCGTCGCTTTGGCGGGTCTCGGGGACACCGCCCTCGTCGAGCAAGTCGAGCGACGCGATCACCGCGAGCCCCCGCCGGCTCCGTTCAACACGACCTCGCTCCTCGCGCAAGCCTCCCGGATGGGGCACAGTCCGTCCCGGGCCATGGCGGCCGCACAGGAGCTGTACGTCCGCGGGGAAATCAGCTATCCTCGCACCGACAACACGGTGTACCCGCCGTCCCTGCCCGTCCGCGCGATCCTCGATCGGTTGCGGAAGTCCCCCTACGATGCGTACGCGGCGCGACTCCTGGAGCGTCCGGAACTCGAGCCGAGCCGCGGGCCAATCCACACGACCGATCATCCGCCGATCCATCCGACCGCCGCACCCGGGAAGCGTCGACCCGGAATGCGGGTGACGGTGTACGACATGATCGCCCGCCGCTTTCTGGCGACGCTATCGCCGCCAAGCGTGTCCACGATCACCGAGGTCCATCTGCGGGTCGGCGACACCGTGTTCCTCGCGGTCGGCCGATCAATGGTCGAGCCGGGGTGGCGGGAGATCCTGCCGGACGAACACGAGGTGGCTGCGCTCCCGGACGTCCAGGAGGGCCAGGAACTTGCCGTCCGCGAAGTGCGGGTCGTCGAAGATCGGACGACGCCGCCTCCTCTGCACACGCAGGGGACCCTCCTCCTCACGATGCAACGACTTGGCCTCGGCACGAAATCGACGCGCCACGAGATCCTCGACCTCCTCTTCCGCCGGCAGTACATAGGGGGCCGTTCAATCCGGACCACGGCGGCGGGACGCGCCCTGGTCGACGCCCTCACGATCTACGGTCCCGACGTCACGGATCCGGAGATGACCCGGCACCTCGAAGACCGCATGACCGCGATTGCGGAGGGCCGGGCGACCCTCGCGGAAGTGGTCGACGAATCGCGACGCGATTTGCACGAGGTGCTCGCGGAGCTCCGAGCCCACCAACCCTCGTTGGTCCGGTGGCTGCGAGACGCGACCTTCTTGGAGAAAGACTACGGTCCCTGCGATGCGTGCCCCGATGGCCGCATGGTGCGCCGACGCGCGCGGAACGGCTGGTCCTTCCTCGGATGCAACCGGTTTCCGGCGTGCCGCAGACGACTACGGCTGAGCGCCCAAGGGCAACGGCTGCCGTGGACGGAACCCGAAAGCTTGCCGGAGACGATGCGGCTGCCGTCCCCGACGCCGGCCGCGTGACCCCCGGCGACGTCCGCCGATCCGATCGCCTACTTCATCATCATGGCGGGCTTCATCATGCCCTTGACTTCGTGCACCGACATGTCCTGATGATGCGTGTCCTTCACATGCATCTGCGTCATCTTGACGATCTCGTTCTCGTTGTGGCTCTGCATCATGAAGCCACAGTCGCACTGGACCATTTTCATATCCATCATGTTCGAAGGCATCGAAGCAACCCCCCGCCTCACCCAGGCAGGATGCCCTCGGATGATTCAGGGGCTATTTGAACGCTCGCCAAGACGCCGACGGCCGGGGTGGGCGCGGAAGTCTTGATGCGCCGCCGTGATATCCGGAACGGGGCAGGGATTGGTCTTCGTCCGGGACGTGATGACGCGCGACGTGATCGTCATCGATCCGGATCGCACGGTCCTCGACGCGGCGAAACGCATGGCCGCGAAAAAGATCGGTGGATTGGTCGTCGTCCAGCACGGCCGGCCGATCGGCCTGATCACGGACCGCGACATCCTCTGGCAGGTCACGTCGAAGGGGAGGAATCCCGCCAAGATCCTAGTCCGCGAGGTCATGACTTCGCCAGTCGCCACCGTAAGCCCACTGACGACGCTGCGGGCCGCCGCGCGGGTGATGCTGGACAAGAAGACGCGATGGATCGTCGTCACGCGCCTCGACAACGTCGAAGGCATCATCACGGCGAGCGACTTGACGTGGGGTTTCCTCGAGACCTTCGCGCGCGCGTCGAAGCGGGGCATCGCGCCGAGATAGGCGGCTGACCGCTCATCGAGGGAGCAGCCAGAGGAAGAGGTACGCCCGGACGATCCCGCCAATCAAGTTGGCGAGGACGAACTGCCATCGACCGATTGCGTGACCTTCCTCATTCAAAAGGGAATAGAAGTAGTTCACCGCGGTGTCACTCATGAACGGGATCGCGAGCAAGATCATCAGGCCCGGCCAACCGGTTCGCCGCACGAACCCTTCGAGGAACTTCAGGACCCGTTTGCCGATTGGATGCCGATCCATCCAGCGCTCGATGTAAGGGTTGACCTTGTTCCCGACGAAGAAGACGACGATCGCGCCAACCGCCTTCCCGAGCCCAAGGGCAATCGCTTTGAACGCCGGATTGAGTTCCGGATACAGAAGGAGGAGAAGCTCGACGGGGATCGGCAGGACGACGGCCGCGGCGATCGCGTAGAGGAACAGGCCGAAGAGGTAAGCCACGACGCCGGCCGACTCCAAGCCGAGCTGGAATGCGGCCCACACGAGTACGCCGATGTCGGACCCTCTCTCCGCCACGCGAATGGATGCGGATGACTAAAGCCTTCTGCGGGAGGCCCGCAGACTTTATCGGGGCGCATCAAATCCCGTTGTCATGATGCGCCTCACCACGATTGCCCTGGTCGTTTCCGACGCGAAAAAGTCAGCGAAGTGGTACACCGAGAAGCTCGGGTTCGAGATCCGAGATCACCAAGGCCACTGGATCACTGTGGCACCGAAAAAGGAGAACATCGCGTTCCACCTGTGCGAAGGCCTCCATCCCCTGGAACCGGGGAACTCCGGGATCTCCTTCGTCGCGAAGGACGTCAAAATGGAGGAACGGGCCCTGAGGAAGGCCGGCGTCGAGTTCACGACCCCGACGACGACGGAAGACTGGGGGACCTATGCGATGTTCAAGGACCCAGACGGGAACGAGTTCTGGCTCATCGAAGAATGAGCCGGGCTAACCGCCGCGCGAGAGCCGCTCGCGGATGAACGCCGCCGTGCGCGCTGCGAGGGCCATGATGGAAATCATCGGGTTCACGCCCGGCGCGGTCGGCAGGAGACTCCCATCGCCGATCCACAGATTCCGTAGGTCGTGCGACTCGCCCGTCGGCTTAGCGGCCGAGGTCTTCGGATCGGTTCCCGCCCTGGCGGAGCCCATCGGATGGGCCGAGAAGAGCGCCACTCCGTTCTCTCGAATGCCCAGACGACCCAAGCGATCAATGAAGGCATCGAAATCCGCGTCGCGAATCGGCCCTGTTCCGTCACCGACGGAACACTCTCGAAGGTGCAACGACCCCATGCGGAGTGCGCCCGCCGCGCGCTGAATCCGGGCCGCCTCCTGCAATCCGCGCGTGAGGTTTCGACGGTCCCGCGAGGAGAGCCGGAATTCGAGAAGCGGCTCGCCGCGGGCGTCGATCGTGACGCGGCCTTCCGCGACGTCTCGTACCAGAACAATCGTCGACGCGGCCCGGTCGATCCGACGCATCGCGTCCTTGTGGGCCCGTCCTCCGGACCATGGAATCGCGAGCGCCGACAATCCGGGATGGCCGGGTGCGCTCTCCAACCAGGGGCCGTGATGGCCCTCGTCGGACCCTTGGAACCGATGCACGACGATCGTCTGCATCGGTCCGCTCCACATCCGGATCGGGGCCGGAAATTCTCCGAACAGGGCGGTCGTCGGATCGAGGCGGAGTCCGAGACCGACCCCCGGAGACCGGATTCCAGACCGCAACAGGAGCGCCGGAGTCTGGATCGCACTCCCCGCCGCGACGACGGTCCGGGCCCGCACATGCATGGGGATGGAGTGACCATTGTCGTGGAAGGTGGCCTCGACGCCCCGGACTTCGCCGCCCTGGATGATGAGATGGTCCGCTTTCGTATCGAACAGGAAGCGGGCCCCGGCGCGGTGCGCGTCCGGGAGATACGTCACGAGCGACGATTGCTTCGCATCGTAGACGCAGCCGAAGAAGCAGAAGTCGCAGCGGTTCGCGCAGCCGTGCGCGTTTCGAGGGATGAGGTCGTAGTCGACGCCGAGCCGATACCCGAGCGACTCGCTCCCGCGACGCAACACGTCGTTCGACGGATTGACGACACTTTCCTCGACGTTCACCCGGAGGCGGCTCCACACCTCGTCGATGAACGACTCGAAGGCCGGCGAGGCCACCCCGGTCATTCCGGACTCCTGCTCCCATTCCTCCCGGACCCAGGGCGGAGGCTTGAGGCACGTCATCCAATTGATCGTCGAGCTGCCGCCAGCCGTCTGGCCCGCGAGCACACTGAACGCCAGGTCCGTCGTCGTCAGCACGCCGTGACCTTGGAACATCGTGTCGTACGCCTCGGCCTCCCGCTGCCGGAAGGTGTCCGCGGTGAGGTACGGTCCCGCCTCGAGGACGAGGACCCGGTATCCGGCTTCGGCGAGCTTGGCAGCGATCACGGAACCGCCTGCGCCGCTGCCCACGACGCATACGTCCGCGTCAAGGGTCGTCTCGTCTGTCGGATTCAGCGGCTCGAGCCGCACGTCCGATGCAAGGCGCGCATGCGACGACCCGGCGGATGGAGGACCGGCGTATCCGAGCGCAGGCCAATTCGGGTTCACGCCGCCGTCGAGCGCCTTTGCATACGTCAGGAAAAGGACCAGCCTCTTCACGGCTTGAAACCCTTGCCGTTTGATCCCGAGGCGACTGTGGGCCCATCCGAGGAGGAACCGCTCGCGTTTCGCTTCGCTCTCCGTGGAGAATCGTGCTGGCCTCCCCGAGAGGAGCATGTTGGCCATCGGGCTCTCGATCGTCCGGAGCAACCGCCGGAAGTCCGCCCTCTGGTCCGGCGAGAGGTAGCGCTCGATGATCCGTGCGACGTCCTCGTCCACCGCGAGATCGCTCGCCTTTCGCCCGTAGAATCCATCCGGATCCGGACTCACGGCGATGGAGGGCACGAAGGTGTCGGCAAGCATGCGGAGCGTGTGACGCTCCTTCGATGAGAGCGTCTCCGCGTCCATCGGCCGATCGCCCCCTTCGACACCGGTACGGAGGACCGCGCTAAGGTCCCTTCGCCTCGCGGCGAGCGTACCTATTTATTCGCGGCCCGGCTAGGCGGCGGCAGGGGCGATGACACGTCCGAATACGAGGGTCTTGCGAAGAACGTCGTGCGTCGAAGCTTGCACATCCAACCGAAGGAGAATGTGATCGTCGAGTGCTGGAACCACGGCCTCGACGCCGCGAAGGAGATCGTCTATCAGTTGCGCGCGGTCGGCGCCCGGCCGATGCTCCTCCTGGAGGACGAGGAGACGCACTGGCGATCCGTGGAGGACCTCTCGCCCACGAAGCTGGGGCAAGTCTCCGCCTCCGAATGGGCCGCGCTCTCGAAGGCGGACGCGTACGT
The DNA here is from genome assembly GCA_005878985.1 of Methanobacteriota archaeon. Taxonomy (GTDB): domain Archaea; phylum Thermoplasmatota; class Thermoplasmata; order RBG-16-68-12; family RBG-16-68-12; genus RBG-16-68-12. Next base: position 519 of record VBMA01000001.1, on the reverse strand, counting down.
CTTCTTCCCGGGCCCTGCCGACATCGCGCGGTACCGAAAAAACATGGAGAAATCCCAAGCGGCCACCTCCTACAACTCGGACTGGTACCGCCGCGCGGAACGGGCGGGCCTCCGAGGTGCGCGGGTCCTCCTGGGCTACGTGAGCCGCGAACGGGCGCGGTCGTACGGCTTCGAGTTCGATGCGTGGCGGGACATGATCCTCCGCGCGAGTTCCGTGGACTTCAACGCGATCTCGCGAAAGGGGAAGAAACTCGCGGCCCTCCTATCGAAGGATGCGGAGGTCGAGGTGAGCGCACCGAACGGCACGCGGTTCGTCTGCGAGTTGAAGGGCCGCCCCGCGCAATCGGACGACGGCATCGTCGACGCCCAGGACGTCAAGGACGGCGAGTTCATGACGAACGTCCCGCCCGGGTACGTGATCGTGTGTCCGGGCGAGACCTCCGCCGAGGGCGTCGTTCGGTTCGATCGGCCGGTGCCGTACCTCGGGCTTCAGGTCACGGACGTCGCCTTCCAGTTCAA
>VBMA01000117.1 GCA_005878985.1 Methanobacteriota archaeon | reverse complement strand
AATCTTTATCCCGCCCCGACCCTTCGTCGCGGCGTGCGCCTTGAGGAACGACCGTTCGGCGGGTTCGCCCGCGGGGCCCTCCCGGTCGGGTGCCGCCAGTGCACCGATGGCTCGAAGATGGTCCTCTTCGTCACGGGCATCTGTTCCTTCCACTGTTTCTACTGTCCCGTGTCCGACGAGAAGATGTACAAGGACGTCGTGTTCGCGGACGAAAAACGCGTGACCCGGGACGAGGACGTCCTGGAAGAAGCCCACGCGATCCAAGCGACCGGCGCGGGGATCACGGGCGGAGACCCGCTCGACGCCGTCGAGCGCACCTGCCATTACATCCGCCTCCTGAAGGACGAGTTCGGACCCCGGTTCCACACCCATCTGTATACCATGTCGACCGACGCCGACAAGATCCGGTCGCTCGGGGCCGCCGGCCTCGACGAGATCCGCTTCCACGTTCCGCCGGGCCTCTGGTCCCGCGCCCATCGGAGCGCGTTCGTCGCAGCGTCGCGCCTTGCCCGGTCGCTCGGCTTGACCGTCGGGCTCGAGGTGCCGCTGATCCCGGAGCGGGAGGCCGACCTGGTCCGCCTCATCGAATGGGCGGGCGATGAGGGGCTCGCCTTCGTCAACCTGAACGAGATGGAGTTCTCCGAGGCGAACTTCCCGCGGATGAAGGTCCACGGGTACGAGATGAAGCACGAGCTCTCGTACGGCGTCAAAGGCGCGGACCCGGTCGCCCTGCGCATCCTCGGACGGAAATGGCGGACGACGGTCCACTACTGCACGAGCGGCTACAAGGATGGCTGGCAGCTGCGGTCGCGCATCAAGCGCCGCGCGGAGAACGTCGCACATCCTTGGGACGTCATCACCAAGGACGGGACCCTCCTGAAGGGAATCGTCGAAGGGTCCGATCTGGAGCCGCTGCGGAAAGTCCTCGAGGGGACCTACCACGTCCCGCCCGACCTCATGGGCGTCGACGGCCCGCGGAAGCGCCTCGAGATCGCGCCCTGGATCCTCGAGGAGATCGCGCCGAAGCTTCGCCGGCCCTCATTCCTCGTCGAGGAGTATCCGACGGCGGACGGCCTCGAGGTCGAGCGGACCCGGCTGGCGTAGGCGCGCAGGTCGCGCATCGCAACCCTTCCGGCGGAGACCACCGCCACGGCCCGTCGGTCCCGCCGCAATTCGAGCAGATGAGGCCCCGCAACCGCCCGGACCACCCGTCGAGCCGCGCGTCGGTCCCCGATCCGTCCGGGAACCCGAGTCGGAGGCGAGCGGTCGGAACCTGGATGGCCCGGATTGAACAGAGGGAAGCAGCGGCCTTCGGATCGAACCGCTCCACGGCTTCGGAGAGGCGGCGGTCCCGCTCCGCCATGACCGCGCGGAGCAGCTCTTGAGATCCATCCGGATCGGATTCGCGGAGCCCTTCAATCGTCCGATCGAAGTATCCGAAGATCCGACGCACCTCCTCTTCCAGGAGGCCGAGGCTCCGGGTACGGAATCGGTCGACTTCTCCCGCGGTAATCGATCGAAGGGATTCGGCCGCAAGACGATACCCCGCCTCGAGATCCGCGGAATTCCCTGAGGAAGGATGCGGGATGAGCTCTTGGTCCGGCCGAACTGGGTCGACGGTCCACGCGCACCGCTCGGACGGCGAGACCGCGACGAGATGGAAGCTCTCTCGTTTCTCGTCCGACAGGAGCGTCACGCGGAATGCGAAGAGCCACAGGAGTCCGTCCTCGATTCCGTCCACGTGCGAACGCACCCCGGTCTCCGGCCCCAGGCCGGATTCACGGAGCCCGCTCAGGATCCAATCCGTACCGGAGACCGCGCACCGGGCCGCATCCCACTGGCCCCGACGAGCGACGACGGCGATGAGGCGCTCCAGGAAGTAGCTGCCCGGGGCGACGAGCTCGGCCTCGAACTCCCGACTGCGCTCCGCATCGAAGGTCAGCGCGAAATTCGCGGGCACCTCGAGGTCGTGCTGGACGGACTCGGGTGCCTGGACCCATACGAGCGATTCGCCCGGGGACACGACGGCCCCGAGGTCGGTGAGCGCTTCGACGACGAACGGTTGCAACCGCGGGGTTTCGCTCACGCGGAGGCCGCCTCCTCCGCACCGCCGAGGACCGCCTCGTTGACGTCCTTCGCGTCCTCGTACTGGGCCCGAGCGCGAACCAGGGAATCCCCGAGGCGGCGCAAGGCGGACCGCCGGTCCTCTGCCTGCCGGAGCACCCAGATGTCCATCATCAGGTCTTCGAACGACCGGCGCTGGTCGAGGTTCCCGAGGATCAGATCGAGTTCTCCCACGACAAGTTCGAACATGTGGATCTTGCGATCGAGGAGCTCCATCAGGTTCGCTTCGACGGTGTCTTCCGCCCATACGTTGACGACGTGGACCTCGCGGTCCTGGCCGAGGCGATGGACCCGCCCGATCCGCTGCTCGATCCGAAGCGGATTCCACGGCAGGTCGTAATTCACGACAGTCCGGGCAAACTGGAGGTTCCGGCCCTCGCCTCCCGCTTCGGTGCTCAGGAAGATGTCAGCGTCCCCGCGGAATGTCCGCACCGCCGCGTCCTTCGCCGCGGGCGAGAGGCCGCCATGGTAGGCCGCGACGCGATGTCCATCGGCCTCCAGGACCCCCTGGAGGTACTGAAGCGTCCGCAGATACTGCGTGAAGATCAGGACCTTCTCGTCGACGGACTCGAGGAATTCGCGGAGCCGGGCGGCCTTCACGTTCGAGGTGATCGCCGCGGCATCCTGACGGAGGTCCTCGAGACGCTCCCGTTCGTCCGACCGGAAGAGAGGGCTCTGGGCGAGGCGTCGCAGCGTCTCCGCCACCGCGAACGTGCTGCTGCCAATCTCACGTTGCAAGACGATCAAGGTCAGTCGGGCGGTCCACGGCAACCGACCGGAGGCGGACCAGTAGGCGTCCCGCACGAATTGCGTGACGTCGTCGTAGAGGCGCCGTTCCGCGGGGCTCAGGCGGACGGCGAGGCTGTGCACGCGTCGCGGCGGCAACGTGAACGCGATGCCGCGGCGGTTGCGGACCATCACGTCCCGGAGGCGTCCGCGCAGCTCCGACACCCGCATCGGCACCCGCCGGTCCGGGCTCGCCACGTACCGCTCGAGGAACCGATCGTACGTGTGCAGCTGGCCGGGTTTCAGGAGGGTGACGAGGTTGAAGAGCTCGTCCATGTCGTTCTGGACCGGGGTCGCGGTCAGGAGCAGCATGTACTTCTTCGAGAGTCCGGCCACGAAACGCCAGTTCAGGCTGAAGCGGTTCTTGAGTCGATGGGCCTCGTCCACGACGATGAGATCCCACGGCCGGGCCTGGGCCGCATGCCGATGGGGCTCGCGCTTCGCGGTGTCCATGGACGCGATGAGAAAGGGCCTTCGGTCCCAATCCCGGACCGACCGGAGGATGGCGAAGGGCAACGCGAATTTCGTCTCCATCTCTTCGCGCCACTGGTCCGTCAGCGCGGCCGGGGTGAGGACGAGGACGCGATGGATGAGCCCGCGGACGGCGTACTCCTTGAGGACCAGTCCCGCCTCGATCGTCTTGCCGAGGCCGACCTCGTCGGCGAGGATCGCCCGACCCCGCAAGTCACGCAAGACCCGGAGCGCCGTGCGCTCCTGGTGATCGTACCGCGCGACGCCGCGGAGGACCGGCCACGCGAGGAGGCGGTCGAATCCGTCGACGAGAGAGATCCGGTGGGCCTCGCCGTTCAAGCGACACGCGCGGGGTCCGTCGCCGGGAGACCCAAACGCGCGGGCGAGGAGGTCTCGATCCGAATCGTCAAATCGCAAGGGGAGAGAGGCATCTGCCGAGGGAGGGGGCTCCCTAGCCGGGAGGGACATGGAGGGGGGATCCCTTCACCTGCCACCGCAGGCAAGGCGAAAACGGCCCCGCCCGTAATAATCGTTTGGTTGACGACGACGCACGTCCGGAGAGGTTGCGACTCAGGGATCGGCGGCGATGGATGGGCTGGCGTCTCCGTTCGATCGCCGGCCCCGGAGCAAGGACGGCAGGATCGCGAGCGTGTTGATGCCCGCGAGCCACACGTACGTCGTCTTGATCCCCTGCGCGAAGAGGATCCGGTCCGCCTCCGAGATTCCGGCGGTGTTCCCGGAATTGATGATCTGCGTGACCAGCGCATACGGCACGCTGAAGGTCGTGATGAGAATCGCGAGGTTCAAGCTGATCGTGTATCCGACGTTGAAGAACGTCGCACGGAACCCAGACGCGATCCCGCGTCGCTCCGGCGGGACGGACCCCATGATCGAGCTGATGTTCGGAGATGCAAAGAACCCCAGGCCCGCGCCGAAGAGCAACATGTACGCGACCAGGTGCGAGTACGGCGTCGATTCGTCCGTCGTGGAGAACAGGAAGAGGGACAGGCTGATGACGGCCAAGCCGGACGTCGTGAAGGGCAGGTGCCCGAACTTGTCCGACAGGCGGCCGCTCAACGGTCCGGCCGCGAGCGTGGCGATGTCCAGCGGGATCATCAGGAGGCCCGTGGTCAGCGGGCTCTGCTTCAGCACGAGCTGGAAGTAGAGGCTCAGGAGGAGCAGGACCGCGCCGAACGCGATCGCGTTCAGGAGCTGGGCGACGACGCCGCCCGTGAACTCGCGGATCTGGAGGAGCTTGAGGTCGAGCAGGGGGTGGGAATGCCGACGCTCGAGGACGACGAACAGTCCGAGACCGACCATGGCCACGGCGAACAACACGACCACGGTCCCGGTCTCGGCTACCCCGTACGCCGCGAGCGTGAGGGCGAGGAGAAGGCCCATGATGAACACGGTGAACGCGGCGAAACCGCCCCAATCGATCGGCGCACCGCGCTCGAGTTTCCCGACCTCCCGCAGGCGGAAGCGAGCCCAAGCGGTGCCGAAGATCCCGATCGGCACGTTCACGTAGAACAGGGCGCGCCAATCGAGGAAGGAGAGGATGATGCCGCTCAGCGTCAGGCCGGCCATGGACCCCATCCGGAAGGCCACTTGGTTGATCCCGAGGGAGAGCCCGAGCTCGTGAGACGGGGTCGCGTCGACGATCATCGCCGCGCTGTTCGTGAACAGGATCGCGGAGCCAAGGCCCTGGATCGCTCGGAAGGCGATCACCTGGGCCGGGTCGAGCGCCAAGCTCGTCAGGAGGGAGCCAATCGTGAACACGGCGAATCCGCTCGTGTACAGCTTCACGCGGCCGACGATGTCCGAGATGCGCCCGACGAGGAGGAGCGCGACCGTACTCCCGAGGACGTACGACTGGGTGATCCAGATCGCCTGTTCCAGGTCGGCCCCAAGGCTGGCGACGACCTGCGGAAGGCCGACGATCACGATGCGGGAGTCGATCCCGGCCATGAGCACGCCCACGGTCGTGACCGTCAAGACCGTCCACCTGTACTGGATCCGGCTCGCCTCCGTCGGCGGAGTTCGGGCCCTCGCGGGCGACCCGATTTCGCGCGACGAAGCAACCGGAATACGTTAAGGTTCCTACTCACTCGCGGTGACGAGCGAACCCGGTGCCGTCATGCGACGCTCACACTCTGGATCGGATGATGGCGGGCGATCAGGTCTCTCGAGACGCGCAGGTTCCTTCCGTCCTTTCCGATCGCACGCCCCTTCTTCGTCGACTCCACGGTGACGGTGGCGTGGACGACCTCCCCCCGTTGTTCGATCGCGACGGACTTGACGTCGAAGTTCCGGAAGACGTTCGCGACGAACTTGTCCGGTTGCTCCGAATACTCGACGACGTGGATGTCCTTGTTGATCAGGCGCTTCAGCTTCGCAATGTTCTCGCCCTTCTTGCCGATCGCCTTGCCGATGTCGCCTTCCTTGACGACGAAGATGAGCTTGTCGCCGGCGTCGACGCAGTCCACGACCGTCGTCCGCGTGAGATCCTGGAATAACGCGACGTACTTGATCGTCTGCTCGTCGAAAACGATCTCGGCCATGCGAATCCTAGACGGTCAGGATGTTCGATTCCCCAGGGCTGATGACCGCGACCGCGGCGACGGAGAACGGCACGCCACAGGCGGCGCCCAGGTCCACGTTCGTGCCGCCGAAGCGGAACAGGCGGACGTCCCCCAGGTTCCGCGCGGCTTCCTCGGGGCAGTTCGAGGCGAGGACCACGAGCTTCGCCTTCTTCGACTTCGCGGCGCGGCGTACCTCGCGCAGGCCGAAGCGCACCTCGCCGGTGTCCGCCGCGACGCGGAGGGCACGGGGGACGTCGATCACGGGACGACCTCTTCCAGGGGCTCCTCGGGGGCCGGCTCGGGGGTCGGCACGGGAACCGGAGGCGTCACGGCGGGTTTCGGCTTGGCGACGGCCGTCGGCTTCGGGGCACCCGGAGGCGGCTTGTAGATCAAATTGACCGCGCCCGTGCCGAGGGTGACGGGCTGGCCCACGATCACGTTCTCCGCGACGCCGTCGAGGTAGTCCACCTCGCCCGTGATCGCGGCCCGGAGCAGGTGATGGGCCGTGATCTCGAACGCGGCCCGGGCGAGCACGGAGGACTTGCGGCCGGAAATCCCGTGGCGGCCGATCGCCTTCACGTCCCCGTCGTTCGTCATCATGTCGGAGACGAGCATGATGTGGCGGATGTCCACGGTCAGGCCCTGCTCCTGGAGCGTGTTGTACGCCTCGTTCACGATCGCGTTCCGCGCGGCCTCGATGCCGAGGACCTCGTAGATCTCTTGGACCGAGTTCGTGGTCGTCCTCGATGCGTCGACGTACGGGAGCTCGAGGATCTTCGAGAGATTCGATCCTTCCGTGTAGATGACGTAGCCCTCGCCGCGCTTCTTGATGATCGCGCGCGAGATCCCGTCGATCCCCTTGATCTTCATCATCCGGACCTGTTCGACGAGGCGCTGGAGTTTCTTGAACGACGGCTCCCCGGCCTCGACGACGAGCGCCCGCGCCTTCTTCTCCGCGTTCCCGACCTGGCGGCGGACCTCTTGGATCTCGCCGAGTTTCTTCAGCTTCTCCTCGAGTTCCGGCCAGGTGACGCCGCGCGACTTCATGCGGTGATCGTCCGGATACGCGAGGACCCGCATGTTCACGAGGTCCGTCTCGATCGAGGCGATGTCCTCGAGGGAGGTCATCTCGATCTCGGTCGCGATCTTCCGCATCCGCTCGAGATCCGTGTGACCCGACTTGACGTACAGCTCCATGATCGGAGTCGAGGGCACGCGCCTCGCGTCGACGATCTCGATCAGGCGCGGGAGCCCGAGCGTGACGTTCATCTCCGCGACGCCCGCGTAGTGAAACGTCCTCATTGTCATTTGCGTCCCGGGTTCACCGATTGACTGCGCGGACACGATCCCCGCGGACTCGTTCGCGTCGATCGCGTGGAGGTCAAACTTCTCGCAGATTCTCTGGAGGACCTCTTGGAGCCGCTTCTTGCTCAGCTTGAGACCATGGAGTTTCTTCGAGAGTTCCGTCACGACGAACCGGGGGAGCCATCGTCCAATCTCCTTCAACCCATCGAGGATCTCCTGCTCGCCCGCCGAGAGCGGCGGCGCCTTCACGGGAATCGTGAGGGGCGCTTCCGGCTCCGCCTCGGCCGCCTTC